>NZ_JBVHTR010000001.1:0-355749 GCF_055565775.1 Streptomyces sp. NPDC028331
GAAGCCCGGTGACGGGTGGAGGTGACTGGTACTAATAGGCCGAGGGCTTGTCCTCAGGTGCTCGCGTCCACTGTGTTGGTTCTGAAACCACGAACAACCCCGTGCAGGTCACGCACGGCCGGTTTGTCAGTTTCATAGTGTTTCGGTGGTCATAGCGTGAGGGAAACGCCCGGTTACATTCCGAACCCGGAAGCTAAGCCTCACAGCGCCGATGGTACTGCAGGGGGGACCCTGTGGGAGAGTAGGACGCCGCCGAACAATTTTTGAGAAAACCCCCGTGCTATTCGGCACGGGGGTTTTCTGCGTTTAGGGTCGAGTCATGCGCTATGACCTCGTGATCTTCGACAACGACGGCGTCCTCGTAGACAGTGAGCCCATCTCGAACCGGCTCCTGGCCGCCTGCCTCACCGAGTTGGGGCACCCCACCACGTACGAGGACTCCATTCGGGACTACATGGGGTCGGCCATGCACCGCGTCCACGACCTCGTCCTGGAGCGGACCGGAGAGCGGCTGCCGGACGACTTCGACGACGTCTTCCACGCGCGCGTCTTCGCCGCGTTCGAGCGGGAGTTGAAGCCCGTCGCCGGCGTCGAGAACGTACTGGAGAAGCTGGCCGCCGACGGAGTGCCGTACTGCGTGGCGTCCTCCGGCAGCCACGACCGGATCCGGGTCGGGCACCGCACGACCGGGCTCGACCGGTGGTTCGGCGACGGGCGCGTCTTCAGCTCGCAGGACGTGGGACGGGGCAAGCCGGCACCCGACCTGTTCCTGTACGCCGCCGAGCGGATGGGGGTCGCGCCGGAGAGGTGTGTGGTCGTCGAGGACAGTCCGCTCGGTGTGCAGGCCGCCGTGGCCGCCGGGATGGACGTGTACGGGTTCACCGCCATGACGCCCGCCGAGCGGCTCGACGGTGCCACCCGACTCTTCTCCACCATGGGCGAGTTGGCCGACCTGCTCGTATGACCCGCACCAGGGGACCGGCACTGACATTTGTCATGCCGAGCTCCGGACGATCGTTTCTACTGGCGGACCCGCCGTGGCGGCGAAGCTGAGGGCATGACGACGAACACGGTGTCCCAGCGCCAGAACCAGGGCCAGAAGCAGGGCCAGAGCCAGAGCCAGAGCCAGAGCCAGAGCAAGAAGCAGAACTTCGCGCCGCTCATCAGGGACGTGGCGGTGCCCGTCGGGTCGTACTACCTCTTCAAGGACGCCCTCGGAATGAGCACCTTCGCGGCGCTCGCCTGGAGCAGCGTCCCGCCCGCCGTGCGCACCGTCCTCGGCGTGGTGAAGGAGCGCAAGGTCAACGCCTTCGCCGCCCTCATCCTCTTCGTGAACGTCGTCGGACTGCTGCTCAGCTTCGTCTCCGGCGACCCACGGCTGATGCTGGCCAAGGACAGTGGCGTGAGCAGCGCGATCGGGATCGGGATCCTCGTCTCCGTGGCGCTGGGCAGGCCGATGATGACCGCCGCCGTGAAACCCTGGCTGGTGAAGGGCGATCCGGCCAGGGAGACGGCCTGGGCGCGGCTGCGGAGCGGGTCCGCGGCCTTCCGGCGGGCCGAGCGGGTCTTCTCGCTCGTGTGGGGCGTGGTGCTCCTCGGGGAGTGCGTCGTGCGGGTCGTGGGCGCCTACACCCTGCCCGTGGACACGATGGTCTGGCTCGGCTCCGTCATCCTCGCCGGCGCGATGCTGCTCGGCTTCTTCGTCAGCGGTGCCCTGGCCGCCGGCCCGATGGCGCACATGCTCGCCGCCGAAGTGAGGGAAACGGCCGGGCCGTCCGGGGTCGCCGACGTGAGCGGCGATGCGGTTCCGGCCATCGCCCCCGAGCCCGTCCTCGCCAGGTAAAGCTGAACAAAAATCATCTTCGGCTGGATCTACCCACCAGTAGACCGGGGCCCTACGCTCGCCGCCATGACAGATGTGCTGCGGCGCGGCAGGGCCTCGCTGGCGTTCAGCTTCTTCGCTCAAGGCGCCACCTTCGCACTGCTGGTGACGCGGATTCCGGCCATCCAGGACCGGTACGGCGTCTCCGACGCCCTGCTCCCCGTCTTTCTCGCCGCGGTGCCCGTCCTCGCCGGTGTCGGCAGTGTGACCACCGAGCAGCTCGTCAAGCGCGTCCGGCCCAGTCGGCTGCTGCGCTGGTCCCAGCCCGTCGTCCTGCTCGCCCTCCTCGGCGTCGGGGCCGGCCGGCACATGGCCGCGTTGGCGGTGGCGCTGGGCGCGTTCGGACTGACCGTGGGCGCGCTGGACGCCTCCATGAACATGCTCGGGGTGAGCCTCCAGCGGACGTACGGGCGCAGCATCATGCTCGGTTTCCACGCCGCGTACAGCCTGGGCGGGATCGTGGGTGCCTCGCTCGCCTGGGTGGGCGCGCACTGGCATCTCGCGCTGTGGGTGTCGTATCTGCCGGTCGTCGTGGTGCTGCTGCCGGCCGCCCTCGTCGGGAGCCGGTGGTACGTCGACGGGCGCTCGGCCCCGTCGCCGGAGGCCGAGAAGACCGAGAAGGCCGAGAGAGCCGAGGCGACCGGGAACATCGGGGAGGTCGGCAAGGTCCGGGAGATCGGGGAGGGGCGGGAGGGCGAGGCGGGGCCCGTCGTCTTCCGGCTGTTGCTGCCGCTGTGCCTGGTGATGACGTTCGCCTACATCGGGGACTCCACCGTCTCCAACTGGAGCGCGAAGTACCTCCAGGACACGCTCGGCAGCTCCGAGCAGCTCGCGACCGTCCCGTACAACGTCTACATGGTCACCACGCTGCTCGGGCGGTCCCTCGGGGACTTCGGGGTGCGGCGGTTCGGTGCCGTGGCCGTCGTACGGCTCGGGGCGCTGGTGGCGGCGCTCGGGTTCGCCGTGGTGGCGGGGGCGCCCGGGGCCTGGGCCGGGATGCTGGGGTTCACCCTGCTGGGTCTGGGGCTGTGTGTGCTCGTGCCGCAGACGTTCGCGGCCGCCGGGCGGCTGTTCCCGGGGGCTTCGGACACGGCGATCGCGCGGCTGAACATCTTCAACTACGTGGGCTTCCTCGTCGGCTCGCCCTTGGTGGGCGCGCTCGGGGACGCCTGGAACTACCGGGGCGCCATGCTCGTGCCGATGGCATTGGTCCTGGTGACACTGGTGTACGCCCGTTCGTTCAAGCCCGGACAAGACCGATACGGTGGCGGACATGAGCGGCCGCGCACAGCTGATGTGGGACGAGGCAGTAACGGGCTATGACTTCGGTCGGGACCATCCGATGGATCCGATCCGGCTCGCGCTGACCCGGAGACTGGTCGGCGCCTTCGGGCTCGACCGGGACATCGACGTGGTCGCGGCGAAGCCCGCCGGCGAGTCGACGCTGCGGCTGGTGCACCGGGAGGACTACGTGGCGGCGGTGAAGGCCGCGTCCGCGGACCCGGGGGCGGCCGACGGGGCGTACGGGATCGGGACCCTGGACGACCCCGCGTTCGCCGGGATGCACGAGGTGTCCGCGCTGATCGCGGGGCAGTCGGTCGGGGCGGCGGAGGCGGTGTGGCGGGGGGAAGCGCTGCACGCGGTGAACTTCGCGGGCGGGCTGCACCATGCGATGCCGGGCAGCGCGTCGGGGTTCTGCATCTACAACGACGCCGCGCTCGCCATCGCCCGGCTGCTGGAACTGGGCGCGGAGCGGGTGGCGTACGTCGACGTGGACGTGCACCACGGGGACGGGGTGCAGGCGGCGTTCTGGGACGATCCGCGGGTGCTGACGGTGTCCCTGCACGAGCATCCGCGGACGCTGTTCCCGCAGACCGGCTGGCCGGAGGAGACGGGCGGGCCGAGCGCGGAGGGCAGCGCGGTGAACGTGGCGCTGCCGGCGGGGACGGGCGACGCGGGGTGGGTGCGGGCCTTCCACGCCGTCGTGCCGGAGCTGATCGCGGACTTCCGGCCGCAGGTGCTGGTGACGCAGCACGGTGCCGACACCCACTTCGAGGATCCGCTGGCGCACCTCGCGGTGTCGCTGGACGCGCAGCGGGCGGTGCAGGTGGCCTGTCACGACCTGGCGCACGAGTACGCGGGCGGACGGTGGGTCGCGCTGGGCGGGGGCGGCTATGCGGTCGTGGAGGTCGTGCCGAGGTCCTGGACGCATCTCGTCGCGATCGCGGCGGGGCGGCCGGTCGAGCCGGAGACCGTGATCCCGGAGGGGTGGCGGCAGGAAGTCTTCGCGCGGACGCGGCAGTTGGCGCCGGCGCGGATGACGGATGGGCGTTGGCCGGTGGCGTTCGCGGGGTGGGAGGCCGGGTACGACCCGGCCGACCGGCTCGACCAGGCGGTGTTGGCGGCACGCAAGGCGGCGTTTCCGCTGCGCGGGTTGCTGGCGTAGCCCTGCCGGGCGGGTGCGGGTTGGTTTCGCCCCCGCCGCCCCTACCCTTCCCGACCTCCAGGGGCTGCGCCCCTTCAACCCCGCCGGGGGCTCCGCCCCCGGGACCTGGCGGGGACTGCGTCCCCTGCACCCCTCGCAGGGCTCCGCCCCTGCACCCCGCCGGGGCTGCGCCCCTGCACCCGGCCGGGGGGCTCCGCCCCGGGACCCCTTGCGGGGACTGCGTCCCCTGCACCCCGCCAGGGGCCCCGCCCCGGGACCCCTTGCGGGGACTGCGTCCCCTGCACCCCGCGGGGCTGTGCCCCTTCAACGACACTGAGGCCGCGCCCCTTCAACCCGGGAGTTCGGCCCCCGGGGTCCCGGCTGGGGCTGCGCCCCTGCACCCCGCCGGGGGGCTCCGCCCCGGGACCCCTTGCGGGGACTGCGTCCCCTGCACCCCGCCGGGGGGCTCCGCCCCGGGACCCCTTGCGGGGACTGCGTCCCCTGCACCCCTCGCAGGGCTCCGCCCCTTCAACCGCCGACGGCTCCGCCGCGCACCCGCGCGGGCCCCCGCCCCAGACCCGTTCGGGGCCGACGGCGGGGTCTGGGGGCGGGGTCCCCAGGGAGGGGAAGGGTAAGGGCGGCGGGGGTGTAGCGGGGGTGGGGGTGGCGGTGGTTACGCCGACTGTGGGGTGTTCTGTGCGTTCCGGGGGTGTGGCCGTGGTGATTGGGACAGCATCGCTGGCGTGTTGAGCACCGGCGCACTGCGTGCGCATCTGCTGGCCGCCCGGCTGGCCGGGCCCGTGGCCACCTCGCGGGAGGAGAGTCTGCGCAGCTATCGGCTCTTCGCCGCCCGCGACCCCCGCGCACTGATCGGACTCGATCCCGAATGGACGTGGAGTCCTGAGGATTTGATCGAGTTGATGGCGGACAAGTGTGGAGTTTCGGCCGATCCACGGTATGTCTCCGGTCACGATGTGATCGATCCGGACCGCACGCTGGAGGGTCTGGAGGCCTTCGCCGAGCGCGTCGCCAGGGCCGCCTGGCGCCGCGAGACGGTCCTCCTCGGCACCGGCCACCCGCACCGGCTGCTCGGCTTCTACGCCGCGCTCGCGGACGCCCTGTCGGCGGCGGGATGTACCGTCCTCACCCCGGCGCAGGGTCGCTGTGTCGACATAACGACCCGGTTCGGCCTACGTACGTACAACCTTGATTACGTACGAGGAGTCGCCCTCGTACGAGAACCGCGCTCCGGAAGAGCCGGTTGTGAGCCCGGCGCGCACACGCACTCGCCGCTCCCGGTTCGCACCGTGCTGGCCGCCGCTGCGGAAGACGGAGGGCCGTTGCCGGAACTGGTCATCGGAGACCACGGCTGGGTCTGCGGAGCAGGTCAGCTCGGGTTCGAGGCGATCGGCCTGGCCGATACGGACGATCCCGCGCTGTTCGTCGGCGAGGCGGAGGGGCGGGTGTCCGTGGTCGTTCCACTTGATGACGCTGTGCGGTCTGATTACTACCGACCGCTTACTCGCTATGTACTCAATCGAGCGTGTCTGTCACAGTAGGCCGCGGATGCCATCCCCTCTTCCCCACTCGCATCACCCGCCCCTACATTGGGGAGTGAGCACGCAGCGACGAAGAGTCACCGGAAGGGGAAGCCGGTGGCCGTCGAGTGCGGAAGGTGCAGGTGTGTCATGGCTGCAGCTGGCGAGAGGCCTCTGAACGAGGTTCAGTTCCTGACCGTGGCGGAAGTCGCCTCGGTGATGCGCGTGTCCAAGATGACCGTGTACCGGCTGGTGCACAGCGGTCATCTGCCGGCGATCCGGGTGGGAAGGTCGTTCCGGGTCCCGGAGCAAGCGGTTCACGAGTACCTCCGCGACAGCTATGTGGGGGTGGAGACGGTCTGACGGCGCCCCCCTGAGGCCCGTTGCGGCCTACGGGGGGACCTCGATTACGACCTCAGCGCTCGGGTTGGGTAGGCTAGCCCCTCGTAGGTCGTATGGGCCCATGGCGCCCAGCACCGAGTGATGAGAAGTGAGCGAGGGTAAGTCGTGGGCTCTGTTATCAAGAAGCGGCGCAAGCGGATGGCCAAGAAGAAGCACCGCAAGCTGCTGAAGCGCACCCGCGTTCAGCGTCGCAACAAGAAGTAGGGCGCGTCCCCGACCCGGGGCCGCCCCTGCTTCTGCGCGAGAGCGCGCGAGACCCCCCACCACCGGTGGGGGGTCTTTGTCGTTTTCCGGGTGCGGCCCGGTCCTCCCGGGGCGCGCTGTGCGTACGCCTGTGACGCGAATGGCTTGGTCTGGTCATACGTACGGGTGTGTCGTCACTTCGTGCATCGGGCGGCCATCACAGCGCAACACCGAACCGCTAAGTTGGCCGCATACGGGGAACGCGGCAGGCTGGCGGACACAGCTACGTCCACTACTGGACGCGACGGGAAGAGAGGCGCTGATCTTGGGCAAGGTCGTGCTCGTGACCGGAGTGGCCCGCCGGCTCGGCGGCCGGTTCGTACGACGGATCCAGCGTGACCCGGAGGTCGACCGCGTCATCGCGGTGGACGCGGTCCCACCCGAGCACCATCTGGGCGGCGCGGAGTTCATCCGGGCCGACATCCGGCAGCCCACCATCGCCCGGGTGCTCGCCGAGCACTCCGTCGACACGGTGGTCCACATGGACGTCACCGGCACGGCGCTGGGCAGCGGCAGCCGGGCCACGGTCAAGGAGACCAACGTCATCGGCACCATGCAGCTGCTGGGTGCCTGCCAGAAGTCCCCGAGCGTCACACGGCTGGTGGTGAAGTCCAGCACCAACGTGTACGGGTCCGCGCCCCGCGACCCGGCCGTGTTCACCGAGACGACCCCGCCCAAGTCCCTGCCGAGCGGCGGCTTCGCCAAGGACACCGTCGAGGTCGAGGGATACGTACGGGGCTTCGCGCGGCGCCGGCCCGATGTCGCCGTGTGCGTGCTGCGGTTCGCCAACATCCTGGGCCCGGGCGCCGACACGCCCCTGGCGTCGTACTTCGCGCTGCCCGTCCTGCCCACCGTGTTCGGCTACGACCCGCGGCTGCAGTTCGTCCACGAGGACGACGTGATCGAGGTGTTGCGGATCGGCGCGCACGAACCGCGGCGCGGCACCCTCAACAGCGGCACGTTCAACGTCGCCGGCGACGGGGTGCTGCTGCTGTCGCAGTGCGCGCGGCGCCTGGGCCGGCCCACCGTGCCGCTGCTGCTGCCCGCCGTCACCTGGGTCGGGTCCGCGATGCGCACGCTGGGCATGACGGACTTCTCACCCGAGCAGATCCGGCTGCTCACCCACGGCCGGGTCGTGGAGACGGACCAGATGCGCGAGACGCTCGGCTACGAGCCGAAGTACACGACCGCGGAGACCTTCGCGGACTTCGCGCGCAGCCGCGGGCCCGGACTGCTGCCGCCGGAGGCCCTCGCGGGGGCCGTCGACCGGATCGCCGCACTGCCCGTTCTGGGCGGTGGCCACCCCCCGACGACGCCTACCGCCCACTGAGGAGCGCATCAACGATGGCGGACGCCAAGGTCATTCCGTTCGACGACGACCGGTCCCGGGGCGCTGCCGTGCAGCGGCCGTCGCGGCGCCGGAGCGCGGGGAGCAGCCGGCTGAAGGGGGAGCCCGCGGTGGTCCGCGAGGTCCAGCCCCTGCACGGCGGGGCCCTCCCGCAGGATGATGTTCCCGTGACAGGTGAGGAAAGGCCGCCGGCCCGCTCCCGGGAAGGGAGCCTGGAGCGGCGTATCGCCGGGGGGCTGGCCTTTCTGCGGCGCCGCCTGACGGGCGACTACGAGGTCGACGACTTCGGCTACGACGAGGAGCTGACCGACCAGGTCCTGATGTCGCTGCTGCGGCCGGTGTACGAGAAGTACTTCCGGGTCGAGGTGAAGGGCATCGAGAACATCCCGGACAAGGGCGGGGCGCTGATCGTCGCCAACCACTCCGGGACGCTGCCGCTGGACGGTCTGATGATGCAGGTCGCCGTGCACGACAACCATCCGGCGGGGCGCCATCTGCGGCTGCTCGCGGCCGACTTGGTGTTCGTGCTGCCGGTGGTCAACGAACTGGCCCGCAAGGCCGGGCACACCCTGGCGTGCGCGGAGGACGCGGAACGGCTCCTCGAGCGCGGTGAGGTGGTCGGGGTGATGCCGGAGGGGTTCAAGGGGATCGGGAAGCCGTTCGGCGAGCGGTACAAGCTGCAGAGGTTCGGGCGGGGAGGGTTCGTGTCCACGGCGCTGCGGGCCGGGGCGCCGATCATTCCGTGCTCGATCGTCGGGGCGGAGGAGATCTACCCGATGATCGGCAACGCGAAGACGCTGGCTCGGCTGCTGGGGTTCCCGTACTTCCCGATCACGCCGACGTTCCCGTGGCTGGGGCCGCTCGGGGTGATTCCGCTGCCGACGAAGTGGACGATTCAGTTCGGGGAGCCGATCGCGACGGACGGGTATCCGCCGGAGGCCGCGGAGGATCCGATGCTGATGTTCAACCTGACGGATCAGGTGCGGGAGCAGATCCAGCACACGTTGTACAAGCTGCTGGTGCAGCGGCGGTCCGTGTTCTTCTGAGTCCGTTGACTCCGTTGAGTCCGTGTTCTTCCGAGCCGTGTCTTTCGGTGTACGACGACGGGGGCGCCCCTTGCTGGAAGGGGCGCCCCCGTCGCAGTCGCCCGCGGACTAGGACTTGGTGTCGTCGCCGTCGATGCCCAGGCCCGGGAGCAGGCCGGGCAGCAGTGGCGGGAGCGTGACGTTCGGGCCCGAGGACGGGGTTCTGCCGGCCGACGGGGAACTGCTCGCGCTGTCCTTCGGGGGGTCCAGAAGGCCGCCTGTGCCGCCGCCGAGCAGGCCGTCGCCGGCGCTGCCGGAGCTGGACGGCTGGGGCTTGCCGCTGCTGCCGTGGGTGCCCGGTGCGGAGCCGCCGGTGGTGCTGGGGGCCGGCGCGTCGGGGTCGGCGGAGCCGGAGGAGCCCGGGGCGGAGCTCCGGTGCCGGCCGGGGCCGCTCTGGGACGGGGGCTGGGGCAGCAGCGACTGCAGCGGCGCGACATCCCGGTCTATGGCGTCGAAGACCGACGAGACCTGCTGACTGACGTCCCCGAGCTGGGCGGGCAGCCGCTCGCGCAGGGCGCCCCAGGCCTCGCGGTGGGACTCGGAGAAGGCGGAGAGGGCCTGGATCGGGGCGAGTGAGCCGTCCCGCTCGTACGCCTCGTGCAGCAGGCGGTGGCCTTCGGACGCGTCCTGCCGCATGCCGGTCAGGGTGCGGCGGACCTCGGTGAGGGACTCGTGGTCGAGGTGGCCGGCGCGGTCGCGCTCCATCAGCCGGCGGGCCTCGCTCAACCGGGTCGACGCCTGGTCGAGGTAGAGCCGCCCGCGGTCGTTGTCCCCGTCGGCGAGGTCGAGTTTGACGTCCTCGATGCCGCGTTTGAGGCCGTAGAGGGAGTCACCGGGCAGGGCGTCGGAACTGGCGGCGGCGACTCCGCCGAAGGAGGCCGCGGCCACGCCGACGCTGAGTCCGCCCGCGGCGAGACCCTTGGTGAGCCGTGTCCGCGGCCGCAACTTCCCCAGCGTCGTCGCCCGATGGGCGCCCCGCCCTTGTCGCTGCCTGGGGACCGAAGGGTCCGCCGCCTCGCCCGCCGGTGCCGCGCCCTCCCGGAACATGGCCTCCATGGCGGCCACCAGCCGCGCGCGCTGGACGACCTTGACCTCGGGGTCGAGCGCGGGCCTGGGCAGCTCGCCGAGACGGGTCGCGAGGCCCGACAAGCGGGTCTCATCGGTCCGTTCCGCGGCAGTCGGGGCCGGTCCTCCGGGCTGCTCGGCCGCCGCGCCCCGGTCGTCGGACTGCTCCTCCAGGGCCTGGGCGAAGGCGTTCGCCCGCCGGTGCGCCGATACGTTCGCGATCACTGGCGGCACCTCCTCTCGTCATGACGGTCGACTCCCCAGGGGGTCCTGAGGGTTGCACGCGCTGACCGCATCCACACGATCGAGTGATCAAAGAGGGTCAGGGTGTGACCACAGGGAGCCTGTATCCCGCACAACGAGCGGCTCGGCACTTGGGTTACGGACGGCGGATGATCGGATCGCGAACACAACGGGCTTGTACGGTCGGTGAGTTGACGGTTGCTCTCGGTGTCCGCCCGGGTGCGGGCGGAGGCGGTTCCGGGGTCTCAGCGGGCGTCTTCGGGGAGGAGCCGGGCCAGGGTGCGGACGGCCCGGTACTGGAGGGTCTTGATGGCGCCCTCGTTCTTGCCCATCACGCGGGCGGTCTCGGCGACGGAGAGGCCCTGGAGGAAGCGGAGCGTGACGCACTCCTGCTGCTGGGGGTTCAGCCGTCGCACGGCGTCGAGCAGGGCGGCGTTGGAGAGCGACTCCAGGACCGAGTCCTCCGGGGAGCGCTCGACCTCGTTGGCGTCGAGCATCTCGCCGGTCGTCACCTCCAGCCGGAAGCGGCTGGACTTGAAGTGGTCGGCGACCAGGTTGCGGGCGATGGTGACGAGCCAGGCGCCGAAGTCGCGGCCCTGCCAGGTGAAGGTGCCGATGCGGCGCAGGGCGCGCAGAAAGGTCTCGCTGGTGAGGTCCTCGGCGGTGGCCCGGCCTCCGACGCGGTAGTAGATGTAGCGGTAGACGGTGTCGCTGTACTGGTCGTACAGGCGACCGAAGGCCTCGGCCTCGCCGGCCTGGGCGCGCTCCACGAGGTCCATCATGCGGGCGCTGTCGCTGTCCGCGGCCGGGCGGCGTGCGGTGGGGGCGGCCGCGCCCGAGCGGCCGCGCCTGCCGACCGCGGCGCCGCCGTCGGCCAGTGCGTAGCACGGGCCGACGGGGGTGGCGGTGGCGAAGGCGGGGGCGGCGTACGCGGTGGGGACGAAGCCGCGCAACAGCTCGTGGACCGTCGCGCGGAGCGTAGCCAGGCCCGAGGCGTCAACCCCGACGTGTGGGTACACGGGACTCCCAGAGGCAGAGCTTCCATCACGTGCAGTGCGGGACCGTTCACCCGTCGTAGCGACGGAGGGGTACCGGTTTGCGTCTGAGGAGAATAACGCTTAGTACAGGCAGCGCTACACCCAGTTGCTCAAATCATCGATTACGTCGCTTCTGTAACCGATTGACGCCCGCTCAAGTGCCAGACAGTGACCGTTTGTTGATCGAATGAGTCCGGCTTCCGTCTGAGTGCGGGGCGTGTTGTGGCCGGGTGCCGGGTGGGGGAGTGCTGGGGCCGGGGGCGGGGTAGGACCCCCCGAATACGCCCACCGGCCACAAGTCGCCCCCGGCCACGGCACTTTGCCCCGGTCCCGCCGCCCCTGCCCGCCGCTTTCCGGGGACCGCCGCCCCCGGAGTCCCGCCGAGGAGGGCGCGCCACGGCCTGGAACCCCTCCCCGGGAACGCTCCGTGCACGCTGCGTACAGGGGCCCGGCCCGGCGCCGGGCCGAACGCCGACCTGAAGCTTCACCTGAACGGCACGCCTGCGGCGGCCTCTGAGCGGGGGAGGCCTCCCGGGGAGCGGGGTCCAGGGGCCTGACGACGGGCGAGGGCCGCCCCGGCCGGCGGTTGCGGTGCAGGCACCGAGGGCGGTGCAGGGCCCGGTGGCGGTGCAGGGCTCGGTTCCGGTGAAGGTGTCGGCCGTAGCGCTGGGGTCAGCGGCGGCGGTGCAGGCGCAAGGGTCGGCGGCGGTGCAGGGACCGGTGGCAGCGCAGGGGCCGGGAGCGGTACGGGGCCCGGAAGCGGTGCAGGGCCGACAGGGGCCGCGCAAGGAACCGGTGGCGGTGCAGGGACCGGCGGCAGCGCAGGGGCCGGAAGCGGTGTAGGGCCGACAGGGGCCGCGCAAGGACCGGTGGCGGTGCAGGCACCGGCAGCGGTGCAGGGGCCGCGCAGGCACCGGCAGCGGCGCAGGGGCCGACAGGGGCGGTGCAGGGCCCGGTCCCGGTGCAGGGACCGGCAGCGGTGCCGGGGTCAGCGGCGGCGGCGGTGCAAGGCGATCGCTGCCGCTGTGCCCCCTGCCACCGCGCCCACGCCGGCCGCCGCCGGCAGGCCGACCTTCGCCGCCTTGCGGGCCGTGCGGTAGTCGCGCAGGCGCCAGTCGCAGGCCCGGGCGTGTTTGCGGAGCTTGGCGTCCGGGTTGATCGCGTAGGGGTGGCCCACCAGCGACAGCATCGGGATGTCGTTGTGCGAGTCGCTGTACGCCGCGCAACGCGAGAGGTCCAGCCCCTCCGCCACCGCCAGTGCGCGCACCGCCTCCGCCTTCGCCGGCCCGTGCAGGGGCTCGCCCACCAGGCGGCCCGTGTACACGCCCTCGACCGACTCGGCCACCGTGCCCAGGGCTCCGGTCAGGCCCAGCCTGCGCGCGATCACCGTGGCGATCTCCACCGGCGCGGCCGTGACCAGCCACACCTTCTGGCCCGCGTCCAGGTGCGCCTGCGCCAGCGCCCGCGTACCCGGCCAGATCCGCTCGGCCATGTACTCGTCGTAGATCTCCTCGCCGATCGACATCAGCTCGGAGACGCGGTGGCCCTTGACGATCGACAGCGCCGAGTCCCGCGCGTCCTGCATGTGCTCGGGGTCCTCCACCCCGGCCAGCCGGAACCACGCCTGCTGCCAGGCGAACTTCGCGAGGTCCCGGGTCTCGAAGAACTTCCGCTTGTACAGGCCCCGGCCGAAGTGGAACAGCGCGGCACCCTGCATCACCGTGTTGTCCAGGTCGAAGAACGCCGCCGCCCGGTCGTCGCCGTGGACGGGGAACGGCTGTTCCTGGTCGGAGACCTCCTGCGAGGTCTTGCGCGCTGCCTCCGCCGAGGCCTCGCCTGCCAACACGCTCCGCGCCGTGGCGGAGCGCCTACGGGGAGTGAGCCATCCGAGAGCGGCCATGACGCGAGCATAGCCACTCTGTTCGGTGGTTCCGGACTTGAGAGGTTTGGAGGCCGTGAACTCTCCGCGACCGTGTCGTTAAAGGGCTCACGGGGAGCTGTACTCGGCGCGGCGTGGGCCTACCGTCGGCGCGGCGCGGGCCGGGGCGTGCGGCCGCCGGGGTGGGCCGCGGGAGCTGCCGCGGCCCCGGTCCGGGGTCAGAATGGCCGACATGAGTCCCATCTTTCGGCGCAACAGCAGTGGCCAGGACCCGCGCGAGCGGCTCGTCACCCTCATCCGCAAGCCCGGGTGTCATCTCTGCGACGACGCGCAGGCCGTGATCGAGAAGGTCTGCGGCGAACTGGGCGTGCCCTGGGAGCAGAAGGACATCACCCAGGACCGGCGGCTGCACGACGAGTACTGGGAGCAGATCCCCGTCGTCCTCGTCGACGGCGCCCAGCACACCTTCTGGCGCGTCGACGAGCAGCGGTTGCGCAAGGCGCTGACCGCATAGTCCGGGGCGGCCCGGAAAGTCGCCTAGGATCGACGGCGACTGGTCTCGGGGGCGGGGATCGTTGAGGAGAGTGTGCGGTCATGCCCCCAGGAACACGGCGCGTGACCCCGGTCACGTTGGCCGGGCAAATCGGACACCATCTTTGTGCACGCGTTCACAAAGACATAGCCTGCATTCGACGGGGCGGTCTGGGGACGTACGACCGCCCGCAGCCCCGCTCTACCCGCAGGAGCACCGTGGCAACTGGCCGAACTCACCGACCGGCGACCCGCAGCCGAGGGATTCCCGAGGCCACCGTCGCCAGGCTTCCGCTGTACCTCCGAGCCCTGACCGCGCTGTCGGAGCGCTCGGTCCCCACGGTCTCCTCCGAGGAGCTGGCGGCCGCCGCGGGCGTGAACTCCGCGAAGCTGCGCAAGGACTTCTCCTACCTCGGCTCCTACGGCACCCGGGGCGTGGGCTACGACGTCGAGTATCTCGTCTACCAGATCTCCCGTGAGCTGGGCCTGACGCAGGACTGGCCGGTTGTGATCGTCGGTATCGGCAACCTCGGCGCGGCGCTGGCCAACTACGGCGGGTTCGCCTCCCGCGGCTTCCGGGTCGCAGCCCTCATCGACGCCGACCCGGCCCTCACCGGCAAGGCCGTCGCCGGCATTCCGGTCCAGCACACGGACGACCTGGAAAAGATCATCACGGACAACGGCGTCTCGATCGGCGTGATCGCGACCCCCGCGGGCGCCGCCCAGCAGGTCTGCGACCGCCTCGTGGCTGCCGGCGTGACCTCCATCCTGAACTTCGCGCCGACCGTGCTGAACGTCCCGGACGGCGTGGACGTCCGCAAGGTCGACCTCTCCATCGAGCTGCAGATCCTCGCCTTCCACGAGCAGCGCAAGGCCGGCGAGGAGGCCATCGCCGAAGCGCTGCCGGACGGCCTGCCGGCCGCCGCCGCGACGGCCACGGAGTCCGCCGACAAGGGGCCCGACGGGGATGTCCCCGCCGTGATGCCGGCATGAGTCTCCTCGTCGTCGGGCTGAGCCACCGCAGTGCACCGGTCAGCGTCCTGGAGCGGGCCGCGCTGACCGCGGACGCCCAGGCCAAGCTGATCCAGGACACGGTCGCCGCCGAGCCCGCCACCGAGGCCGCGGTGCTCGCCACCTGCAACCGCATCGAGCTGTACGCGGACGTGGACAAGTTCCACGCCGGTGTCGCCGAGCTGTCCACGCTGCTCGCCCAGCACAGCGGGGTCGGCCTCGACGAGCTGACCCCCTACCTCTACGTGCACTACGAGGACCGGGCCGTCCACCACCTGTTCTCGGTGGCCTGCGGGCTGGACTCCATGGTCGTGGGCGAGGGGCAGATCCTCGGGCAGATCAAGGACGCCCTGGCCACCGCGCAGGAGCAGCACACCGCCGGGCGGCTGCTGAACGACCTGTTCCAGCAGTCCCTCAGGGTCGGCAAGCGCGCCCACTCCGAGACGGGCATCGACCGCGCCGGGCAGTCCCTGGTCACCTTCGGCCTGGAGCAGCTCTCGGCGGGTGCGCCGGTGGAGACCTGGGCCAAGGGCAAGCGTGCCCTGGTGATCGGCGCCGGCTCCATGTCGTCGCTGGCCGCCGCCACGCTCGCGCGCGCCGGGGTCGCCGAGGTCGTGGTCGCCAACCGTACGAGGGAGCGCGCCGAGCGCCTGGCGCAGATCCTCACCGAGGGGGACGACACGGACGTACTGGCGCGTGCGGTGCCGATGGAGACGGTCCCGGACGAGCTGACACGTGCCGACGTCGTGGTGTCCTGTACGGGCGCGACCGGTCTCGTCCTCACCGCCCAGGCGGTCGCCGCGGCCCTGGAGGGCCGGGTCGGCGGACCCGTCGCCGAGGACACCGCCTCCGCGCCCGCCGCACGGGCCGCCGGCCCGGCTCCGATACGCGGTGACCTCCCGCCCACCGGCCCGGGCACCGAGGAGGGCTGCCCGCTCGAGAAGTCGGCCGTGCAGGGCGCCGCCCACTTCTCGGTGTTCGGCGAGGCCGCCGTCGCCGGGATGCCGGCCGCCGAGCTGGAGCAGCACGCCGTATGGGTGGACAAGGGTGCCGAGGAGCCGCGCGGCGGTCGTACGGCCGCCGCCGCGGACCCGGAGGGCGAGGCCGAACTGATCAGCGCGCTCGCCGCGACCGTCACCACGATCGGCCGGATCCCGGAGCGGCGCCGCCCGGAGCCCGTCGTCGAGGCGCCCCGCCCCGCGCCCGTGCTGTCGCTGCTCGACCTCGCGATGCCGCGCGACATCGACGCGGCCGTGCACCGGCTGCTGGGGGTACGGCTCGTCGACATCGAGTCGCTCGCCGAGGCCTCCGCCGACGCACCGATGGCCGCCGACGTCGACCAGGTCAGGAGTATCGTCTCCGACGAGGTCGCCGCGTTCGGCGCCGCCCAGCGCGCCGCGCACATCACACCGACCGTGGTCGCGCTGCGCTCCATGGCCGCCGATGTGGTGGCCGGCGAGATCGCGCGCCTGGAGGGCCGGCTGCCCGGCCTCGACGACAAGCACCGCGCAGAGATCACGCAGACGGTGCGCCGCGTCGTGGACAAGCTGCTGCACGCGCCGACCGTACGGGTCAAGCAGCTCGCGGCCGAGCCCGGCGGCGCCGGCTACGCGGACGCGCTGCGCACGCTGTTCGATCTGGACCCGGAGACGGTCGCCTCCGTCTCCCGGGCGGACGACACCAACAGCACCGAGAACACCGAGAACGCCAAGAACCGAGGGCGAGCATGAGTGAGCATTCACCACTGAGGCTCGGCACCAGGCGCAGCAAGCTGGCCATGGCCCAGTCCGGGCAGGTCGCGGACGCCGTACGCCAGGTGACCGGACGGCCCGTGGAGCTCGTGGAGATCACGACGTACGGGGACACCTCCCGCGAGCACCTCGCGCAGATCGGCGGCACCGGTGTGTTCGTGACGGCCCTGCGCGACGCGCTGCTGCGCGGCGAGGTGGACTTCGCGGTGCACTCCCTGAAGGACCTGCCGACCGCGCAGCCCGAGGAGCTGGTGCTGGCCGCCGTGCCGGTGCGCGAGGACCCCCGCGACGTGATCGTCGCGCGCGACGCCCTGAAGTTCACCGACCTGCCCCGCGGGGCGCGCATAGGCACCGGTTCGCCGCGCCGCATGGCGCAGCTCAACGCGTACGCGCGCGACCACGGCCTCGACATCGAGACCGTCCCGATCCGCGGCAACATCGACACCCGGGTCGGGTACGTCCGCAGCGGAGAGCTGGACGCCGTGGTCCTCGCCGCGGCCGGGCTGAGCCGCATCGGGCGGATCGACGAGGTCACCGACTTCCTGTCGGTCGACACTGTTTTGCCCGCCCCCGGCCAGGGGGCACTGGCGATCGAGTGCGCCGCGGACGACGCGGACCTGATCGCTGCGCTCGCCGAGCTCGACGACCCGTACACACGGGCCGCCGTGACCGCCGAGCGGTCCCTGCTCGCCGCCCTGGAGGCCGGTTGCAGCGCCCCCGTGGGCGCGCTGGCCGACCTGTTGGCCGACGGGCAGGTTGTCAAGGAAATGCGCCTGCGCGGGGTCGTCGGAACACCCGACGGCCGGGCGCTGGTGCAGCTGTCCACCACCGGTCCCGTGCCCGAGACGCACGACCAGGCAATGGCGCTCGGTCGCGAACTCGCCGCCGAGATGCTCAGCAAGGGCGCGGCCGGTCTGATGGGGGAGCGAGCACATTGAGCCCCACCACCCTTCCCGCCGGCCTTGAACACGGGCACGTCACCTTCCTCGGTGCCGGACCCGGAGATCCGGGGCTTCTCACACTGCGCGCCGTCGAGGCGCTGGCCAACGCGGACGTCCTCGTCGGCGAGCACGAGGTGCTCGACGTGGTACGCACGCATGCCAGAGCGGGCGTCGCCGTGCTCAACACGGACACGGACCCCGCCACGGGTACGTATCCGGGCGCGGGCACGCCTCAGCTCACGGTTGTTGACGCCGAGTCAACAGCCGCTGGTGTCCCTGCGTCGCGGGATGCCGCACATCTTGTCATGGAGGCTGCGCGGGGCGGCAAGCGGGTCGTCCGTGCGGTCTCCGGCGACCCCGGCCTCGACGCGTACGCGGCCGGGGAGATGCTGGCCTGCGCCGCAGAAGGCGTGCCGTTCGAGGTCGTGCCCGGCATCGCGACCGCCGTGGGCGTGCCCGCGTACGCGGGTGTGCCGCTGCGGGACCCGCAGGGCGCGGACGTCCGGTTCGTGGACGCCCGCACCGCTTCCGACCGCTGCTGGACGGAGGTCGGCGCCTCCGACGGCACGGTCGTGGTGTCCACGACGCTGGACTCGGTGGCGGCCGCCGCCGGGGAGCTGGTGGCCGCGGGCCGCAAGCCGGACACCCCGATCACGGTGACGATCGCCGGTACGACGACGCGGCAGCGCACCTGGACCGCCACCCTCGGCTCCATCGCGCAGACGCTCAAGCAGGCGAAGGTCCTGCCGTCCCCCGAGGGCGGGCGGCCGGTCATAGCCGTGGTCGGTGAGCGTTCCGCCGCCGCCCAGCGCGAGCAGCTCTCGTGGTTCGAGAACAAGCCGCTGTTCGGCTGGAAGGTCCTCGTGCCGCGCACGAAGGAGCAGGCCGCGTCGCTCTCCGACCAGCTCAGGTCCTACGGGGCCGTGCCGTACGAGGTGCCGACGATCGCGGTCGAGCCGCCGCGCACGCCCCAGCAGATGGAGCGGGCGGTCAAGGGCCTGGTGACGGGCCGGTACGAGTGGATCGCGTTCACGTCGGTCAACGCGGTGCGGGCGGTGAGGGAGAAGTTCGAGGAGTACGGCCTCGACGCGCGCGCCTTCGCGGGCATCAAGGTCGCCGCGGTGGGCGAGCAGACGGCGAACGCACTGGTGGCCTTCGGCGTGAAGCCGGACCTGGTGCCGAGCGGCGAGCAGTCGGCCGCCGGTCTGCTGGAGGACTGGCCCCCGTACGACCCGGTGTTCGACCCGATCGACCGCGTGTTCCTGCCGCGTGCCGACATCGCCACGGAGACCCTGGTCGCCGGTCTGATCGAACTGGGCTGGGAGGTCGACGACGTCACGGCCTACCGTACGGTCCGCGCCTCGCCTCCGCCGGCCGAGACGCGGGAGGCGATCAAGGGCGGCGGCTTCGACGCGGTCCTGTTCACGTCCTCGTCCACGGTCCGCAACCTGGTCGGCATCGCGGGCAAGCCGCACAACGTGACGGTGATCGCGTGCATCGGCCCGGCGACGGCGAAGACGGCCGAGGAGCACGGTCTGCGGGTGGACGTCATGGCCCCGGAGCCGTCGGTCCACAAGCTGGCGGAGGCCCTGGCGGACTTCGGCCTCAGGCGCCGCGCCGCCGCGCTGGCGGCCGGTGACCCGGTGACCCGGCCGAGCGAGCGCAGGCCTGGGGCGCGCAGGCGGCGGTCGACGACGTGAGGCGGGGCGGAGGGCTCCTTGCCGGGGCCCTCCGCCGGACCCGCGCCCGGTGATCGGCGCGTCTGTTCCACGCCGGGCCGGCGGGTGCCCCCGGCCGGTCCGGGGCACCCGCCGGTCACCGGGTCACGCCGCGGTGCCGCCCGCGTAGTCGCTGTTGAACGTGGTTTCGACCGTCTGGGCCACCGGCTGGGCCACGCCCGTGCCGGTCAGGATGATGCCCAGTTCCCTGTTGTTGCTCAGGGAGTTGCTGCTGATGTTCATGGAGCCGGCCTCGACCTCCTGGGTGGACAGGCCGTAGTCGGCGACCATGGCCTTGGCGTGGATGTAGAAGCCGTTGGGGTCGGAGTAGCCGACGACGGTGCCGCCCGCGGCCTTGATGGCGGAGACCTCGCTGGAGTAGCTCGAGGGGTCCTCCAGGACCACGCGGACCTTCACGCCCGCCTTGGCGCGCGCCACGATCGCGTTGACCACCGTGCTGTCGCTGAACTCCAGTTCCTCCACGTCCAGGGTCTTGGTCGCGGAGTTGACGAAGGAGACCAGGCGGTTGCGGGAGTCGGTGGGGGACCACAGGAGGTGGTCGCCGTCGGTGGGGGTGATCGAGGTGGCCGTGTAGTCGGCGTTGAAGACCTTCTCGATGGAGGCGACGTCGCGGGTGTCGTCGGTGAAGACGCCGTAGTCCCGGCTGGTCGTGTAGTACTGGGACGTCAGGTTGCCGGTCATGACCAGCGACTTGACGCCGTCGACCGTGATGGTCTTCTGGTGGGTGTAGACGAAGGCGGAGGACGACCAGACGACGCCTATGCCCGCGTTCTTCAGGGACGTGTAGGCGGAGTTGTTCGCGCTCTGGTGCTGGCGGTCGAGGATGACCCTGACCGTGACGCCCTTGTTCTTCAGGGCTATGAGGTCGTTGACGGCGGTGGTGTCCTCCAGTTCGTAGATGGTCATGTCGAGCGTGCTGGTGGCCGAGTCGATGAAGTCGTAGACGGTGGGCTGGCTGCCGCTCTGGGAGAAGGCGAACGCGGAGTAGCTTGCGGCGTTCGCGGGGACGGCGGTGGCGACGACGGCGGCGCCGGCGGCCAGGGCGACGCCCGCCCGGCCGAGGACCTTCCACAGCATGCGTGACTCCTGTCGGGAGGCAGGGGAGTGGTGCTGGCGCGGGCATGACACCACGCGCGTAGAACGCTGGGGAGGCGTGCGGTTCCAGGTACGGCCAGGGGAGCGCAAAGACTTCGTATCGCGGCCCCTCCGGGCCCGACAGGGCGTCGGCAAAGGCGGGGGCCGGGCGGGCGTAGCGTAGGAGGCATGACGAAGTACGGATCCTTCCCCGGCACGCGTCCCCGGCGGCTGCGGACCTCGCCCGTCATGCGGCGGATGGTCGCCGAGACCCGGTTGCATCCCGCCGACTTCATCCTCCCGGCGTTCGTCAGGGAGGGCGTGAGCGAGCCCGTGCCGATCGCGTCCATGCCCGGTGTCGTGCAGCACACCCGGGACAGCCTGAAGAAGGCCGCGCTGGAGGCCGTGCAGGCCGGGATCTCCGGGATCATGCTCTTCGGCGTGCCCGAGGAGTCGAAGAAGGACGCCGTCGGGACCCCGGGCACCGACCCGGACGGGATCCTTCAGGTCGCCATCCGGGACGTGCGCGCCGAGGTCGGCGACGACCTCCTCGTCATGTCGGACCTGTGCCTGGACGAGACCACCGATCACGGGCACTGCGGTGTGCTCGACGCCAGGGGCCGGGTCGACAACGACGCCACCCTCGAGCGGTACGCCGAGATGGCGCAGGTCCAGGCCGACGCCGGCGCCCATGTCGTGGGGCCCAGCGGGATGATGGACGGTCAGATCGGCGTCGTCCGCGACGCGCTGGACCAGATCGGGCGCGAGGACGTCGCGATCCTCGCCTACACCGCCAAGTACTCCTCCGCGTTCTACGGGCCGTTCCGCGAGGCCGTCGCCTCCTCGCTGCAGGGCGACCGCAAGACCTACCAGCAGGACCCGGCCAACTGGCGCGAGTCGCTGCGCGAACTCGCCCTCGACCTCGAGGAGGGCGCCGACATGGTGATGGTCAAGCCGGCCGGGCCCTACCTCGACATCCTGGCGAGGGTCGCGGACGCGGTCGACGTGCCCGTGGCCGCGTACCAGATCTCCGGCGAGTACGCCATGATCGAGGCCGCCGCCGAGAAGGGCTGGGTCGACCGCGACCGGGCCATCCTGGAGACCCTGACCGGCATCAAGCGCGCCGGTGCGCGGAACATCCTCACGTACTGGGCCACCGAGGTGGCGCGCACGCTCCGCGAGGACTGAGAACCGGACGGCCCCGGCGCCGGCCGGACGTGGTGCCGGGACCGGGGCTGCGTCCGCTTCATCGCGTCCGCGGCCGTCGCCGTGCCTTGCTCGTCGAAGTGGAACGACGTGCCCGACACCATCGCGCCGAACTCCTCCTCCGCGTCGGCCCGACAAGGCGACGTGGCATCAGGGCGGCGACGCAGGCTGCATGGAGTGCCCCGGCCCCCACCACCGAGCGCGGAACCGGCCTGCCTGTCCCTCATCGGCCTTCTGGTCGGCGGCTTCGTTGGCGCGGTCGATCTCGGCCATGTGCTCCTCCGCCCAGGTCCGCAGCCCCGCGAGCGCGGCTTCCAGGGACAGTCCGGGTCCGCCGGTCCGTCGGCCGGGCTTTCACGGCCCGGCCGCGCCGGACGGCGTCAGCGTCCGCACGATCTCCGGTTCGGCGAGCACGAGGTCCAGGACCTGCCGGAAGTGCCGGTGGTGACCGCCCGCGAGGTGTTCGCGCAGCGCCCGCGCATCGGCCCACTCCGCCACGTTCAGCATGCGGGCGGGGCGGTTGGGGTCGACGTAGGGCTGGTACGCGAGGCAGCCGCGTGCCTCCAGAGAGGGCTCGATCATCGCCTCCAGGGCGGTCCGCAACCGGTCCTCCCGGCCCGGTACGGCCAGGTATTCCGTGAGGATGACCAGGGGCACGGAGGTGTCTCCCTTCGCACGCGGTCCCGGGTCACGGGCGGGCGGGGCCGCTGCCCGCGCCGGAACGGACGATCGCCTCGGCGATCTCGTCCAGGTCGTCCGGCGTCAGCCGCAGCGAACCGGCGCCGATCCACCCGTCGACCTGTTCGGGCCTGCGTGCGCCGACGATGGCGCCGGTGACGCCCGGCCAGGCCAGGGTCCAGGCGATGGCGACCTCGGAGACGGTGGCCGTGTGCCTCTCGGCGACCGGGCGCAGCGCGTCGGCCAGGCGGAGGTTGGCGTCCAGGCCGGTGGTGAAGTCGTGGTGCGCCCGCCGCCAGTCGTCCGCGGGCAGGTTCGCGGCACGCTCGGCGGTGAACGTTCCGGTGAGCAGGCCGGACTGGAGGGGCGAGTACACGATCACCCCGGTGTCGTGGGCCCGCGCCCAGGCGATCTCGGGGGTGGCCGAGCGGTTGATGGCGGAGAACGGCGGCTGGATGACGTCGACGTGGGCGATCCGCTCGGCGGCCTCGAGCTGATCGGGCGTGTGGTTGGACAGCCCGATCGCACGGACCTTGCCCTCCGCCTTGAGGTCCGCCATGACCTGCCAGTACTCCTCCAGCGGGGTGGCGTCGGGGGAGACGGCGCCGGAGCCGTCGCCCACGAACTCCAGGGATGCGCCGGTGTCCGGCCAGTGCACCTGGTAGAGGTCGATGCGGTCGACGCCGAGGCGGCGCAGCGAGTCCTCGATCTCGCGGCGCACACTGGCCGGCTTCATGATCCGGCGGGGCGCGGCCTGCGGGTCGGCCGGGTCCCAGACCAGCCCGACCTTGGTGAAGACGTAGGGGCGCTCGGCCTCGGGC
This sequence comes from Streptomyces sp. NPDC028331, assembly GCF_055565775.1. Lineage (NCBI taxonomy): Bacteria > Bacillati > Actinomycetota > Actinomycetes > Kitasatosporales > Streptomycetaceae > Streptomyces > Streptomyces sp. NPDC028331. The sequence goes on from NZ_JBVHTR010000001.1 coordinate 22,900, forward strand.
AGGCCGGCGATCGCCTTGCCGACCAGTTCCTCGGAGTGGCCGAGCCCGTACGCGGGCGCCGTGTCGATCCAGTTGACGCCCGAGGTGACCGCGCGGCGGATGGTGGCGATGGAATCGTCGTCGTCGGTGGGGCCCCAGCCGAAAAGCCATCCGGAGCCCGACACCGCCCAGGAGCCGAAGCCGACGCGGGTGATGTCCATGCCGGTGGTGCCCAGCGGAAGGGTCTGCGGGTCGGTTGCCCTCATGTCGTGGAACTCCCTGTCGGAGGCGCTGCCTCGGAGACGGCCGCGGGGTCGTGGCCCGCCGGCCGGCCGGAACCGTTCCGGCGCGCTCCACTGTCGTCGCGTCCGAAGACCCGACCCAGGGCCGGGGCGTGCCTGGGCACGGCATGACCAGGAATCACGGTGGCAGCGGCGGAAGGCGGTTGCCGATACTGGCCGCATGGCACTGGACAGACGCAGGGAGCTCGGAGAGTTCCTCCGCTCCCGCAGGGCACGGCTGCGGCCCGAGGAGCTCGGCTTACCGGACTACGGGGGCCGCCGCCGCGTGCCCGGACTGCGCCGTGAGGAACTCGCCCGGCTGGCCGGCGTGAGCGTGGACCACTACGTGCGGCTGGAGCAGGGCCGGACACTGCACTTCTCCCAGGAGGTGCTGGACGCGGTCGCCCGCGCCCTGCGCCTGGACACCGTGGAACGCGAGCACCTGTACCGGCTGGCACGCCCCTGGCCGCGGCCGGAGACGGAGCACGGGCACGGCGCGCAGCGGACGCAGCAGGTGCGCCCGGGGCTGCGCCGCCTGCTGGAGTCGACCGCCGAGGTCCCGGCCTACGTCGTCGGCCGCAACACCGACGTCCTGGCCTGGAACCCCTTGGCGGCGGCGCTGATCACCGACTTCGGCGCGCTGCCCCCGCACCAGCGCAACCTGGCCCGTCTCGTGGTCCTGGACGAGGGGATGCGCCATCTGTACGCCGACTGGCACGGCAAGGTCGGTGACGTGGCCGCCTACCTCCGCCTCGACGCCGCGCGCCACCCCGACGATCCGCGCACCGCGGAGCTGCTGGACGAGTTGCGCGCGGCGAGCCCGGTGTTCCGCGAGGCGTGGTCGCAGCACCGGCTCAAGGACAAGACGCACGGGCGCTACGTCTATCGCCACCCCGTGGTGGGCGAGCTGGACCTCGGCTTCGAGACCCTGCGCCTGCCCGACGACCCGGACCAGGCGCTGATCGCCCACACGGTGGAGGAGGGTTCGCCCTCGCAGACGGCACTGCGCCTGCTGGCCGCCTGGGCGGGCCAGACGGTGCCGGCGGGCTGAAGGCTCTCCGGCCGGGTTCAGTAGGCCAGCGCCGCTTCCCGGCTGGAGAGCCAGCACGTCACCCGCAGCGAGTCGTCGACGTGCAGGCCCTTCGCCGGGAGCGCCGGACGGGCGGCCGGGCCGGTGGGGAGCGCGATCGTCAGGGACGTGACGGTGCGTCCGTGCCCGCCGGTGCCGTTCGCCGCCGACAGCAGCACGCCCGCGTAGGCGGACTCTCCGGGGGAGAGGGTGACCTGGCGCGTGCGGGGCTTGGGTTCCCCGGCCGGCGGTGCGAGGGGCCCGGACTCGCCGAAGCGGGCCTTGGGGTAGCCGCTGAGGGCGCAGTTCACGGCACCGGTGTTCGTCACCGTCAACAGCAGGTGGTTCACCGGCTCGCTCACCGGCGTCACCGTCGTCCGCACGTGCCCGCCCGAGCAGGGGGCCGCCCTGCCCGGGTGCCCGGTGTCCCGGGCGGAGGAGCCGGGCAGCGAGGACGGGCCCTCGTCGCGTACGCCCTCGCCGTTCTCGCAGGCGCAGAGCGCGAGCGCGGCGAGCGCGACCGTGGCGGCGGCGAGCAGCCCGGGACGGACGGCACGGGTGGGACGGGCGGTACGAGCGGAGGACATGGTCGGGGCCCTTCGGACGTGCGTGCTGGGGGGTGACACCCCCGCTCGACCGCTCGGCGGGAACGGAGGCCTCGACGGCCCAGCTTGACCCGTGGTCGGCCCGCCCGCCACAGTCGCCGCCCAATTCGGGACGCCGGACCGGCGGCACCCCTTCCGACCTGCGGACATGCCGTCCCCTGGGAGGGGAATCCGGGACGGCGGGCCACGGTCGCGAGCGGACCGGGCACTTCCAACTGGCCTCAGGAGTTACGTTGTTGACCATCGCATCGGCCGCATGACGCACCACCGGGGACGGCCGACCGACCGACTGAACGACCGACTCCTTACGCCGACCACCAGGAGACGCCCCATGTCCGACGATGCCCTCAGCCACGACCCGGCCGAGCTGCGCCAGCGCATCGACACCACCAAGGCCCACCCGGCCCGCGTCTACGACGTCTTCCTCGGCGGCAAGGACAACTACCCGGTGGACCGCGCGGCCGCCGCCGCCGCGCTCGCCGCCAACCCGCGCGGCTACCTCGACGTCCGGCACAACCGCGACTTCCTGCGCCGCGCCGTGACCCGGCTCGCGAAGGAGGACGGCATCCGGCAGTTCCTCGACATCGGCACCGGCCTGCCGACCGCCGAGAACGTCCACCAGATCGCCCAGCGCATCAACCCCGACTCCCGGGTCGTCTACGTCGACAACGACCCGGTCGTCCTGGCGCACGCCCGCGCCCTGCTCACCAGCGGGCCCGAGGGCCGCACCGACTACATGGACGCCGACCTGAAGAGTCCCGAGCAGATCCTCGAACAGGCCGCGAAGACCCTCGACCTCGACCAGCCGGTCGCCCTCGTGCTCGTGGCGGTCCTGCACTTCGTCGAGGACGAGGAGGCGTACCCGGTCGTGCGCGGGCTGATCGACGCGCTGCCCTCCGGGAGCCGGCTGGTGCTCAGCCACCTCACCGAGGACCTCAACCCGGAGACCATCCGCGCCGTGCAGCGCACCTACACCGAGCGCGGCTTCACCTTCGTGCTGCGCTCCAAGGACGAGGTCGCCCGGTTCTTCACGGACACCCCGGGCCTCACGCTGGACGAGCCGGGCGTCGTCCCGGTCCACCACTGGCACCAGGACGGCGCGGCACCCGTCCCCGCGGCCGTGGACCCCGACTACCTCGCCACCCTCGACGACATCGACAAGGTCCGCTACCGCGACATCAACGACGTCACCGACGCCGACATCAACGTGTACGCGGCCACCGGCCGAAAGGCCTGACCCGCCCGCCCTGCCTGATCCGCGCGACCTGCCCGATCCGCCCGACCTGTCTGATCCACGTGACCCCTCTGGCCCACCGGGGCTCAGCCGTCCGTGCCGAACCACAGCTCGGCGAGCGCGTCGAAGCGCGGTTCGGCCGGGTTCGGCAGCTCGTCGAGGTAGAAGGGCAGATCGCTGAAGACGTGCAGCAGGGTGTACGCCATGAGCTGGTCCGGGTCGTACGGGGCGCGTCCGTAGGCCTCGTAGAAGCGGCGGAGCTGACGCGGGTCGGCGCGGGTGATGAACAGGCCGACCCCGACGAAGTCGTACGCGGGGTCGCCGATCATCGCCGGCTCGAAGTCGAACAGGCCGGTCAGCACGCGCCCGCCGCGCATGTCGATGGTCAGGTGCTCGCTCATGAACTCGGTGTGCAGCAGCGCGCGTTCGGTGGACGCGGGCAGCGGCACGGAGTCCAGGAAGTCGGGGATCCGGCTCAGCCAGGGCTCGGTGACCCCGGACCTGCGATGCCACTCCACCGCCTGCGCCCGCTGCCGGCGCAGGAACGCCGTCCAGTCCGGCGGCCCGACGATGTCCGTCAGCGGGTTCCAGAACATCGCGTGCAGTGACGCCAGCGCCTCGGCCGACTCCGAGACGATACGGTCCTGTTCCGCCGCGGTGAGCCGGTGCCACACCTCGTTGAGGGTCCAGCCGGGCAGCCGGGACATCAGCACCCAACGCCAGCCGTTCACGAACTCCTCGGTGCCGATCAGGCGCGGGGTGGGAAGCTTGAGCTGCCCCCACAGGTGGTGCAACACCCGTGCCTCACGCACGGCTTCCCGCGCATCGAAGCGCGGATACAGCTTCAGCACCATGTCGCCCCCGACGGCGTACACGGGCAGGGTCCCGTCCGGGAAGCGGCGCACCGCCAGCCCGACGAGGCCCATCCGGTCGAGCAGATGCAGCACGGCCGGGCGTAACACCGCCTCGTCCGAGACCATGGCTTGCAACTCGTCGTTCGTGTCCACGCTCGGCAGCATGCGCCGCATGCTAGGGCCCCCGAACCGTGGTCCGCATGGCGAAACGAGACTGTTGTAGAGGGCAGCGATTTCCCTAAGGTGCACGAACGAACCGTTTTCGAGTGGTGTTCGCCATGACGTATTTCGTCCGATGAACGCCCGCGCAGTATGAGGAGCCGCCCCCGTGACCTCCAGCGACAGCAGGCCCAGCGGCCCGCCACAGCCCGCGTTCGCCGCCCGGGTCGCCTCCGTCGGCGGTTCCCCCGTTCGGGACATCCTCGCCGTCACCGCGCGTCCGGAAGTCGTCAACTTCGCGGGCGGTCTGCCCGCCCCCGGGCTCTTCGACAGCGAGGGCGTCGCCGCCGCGTTCCAGGCCGTGCTGACGGAGGTCCCGCAGCGGGCACTCCAGTACTCCACCACCGAGGGCGAACCGGCCCTGCGCGCCGCGCTCGCCGACCGCACCACCGCGCGCGGCCTCACCACCGGCCCCGACGACCTGCTCGTCACCACCGGCTCCCAGCAGGCCCTCTCCCTGCTCGCGACCGCCCTGCTGGAGCCCGGCGACACCGTGCTGGTCGAGAACCCGTGCTATCTCGCCGCCCTCCAGGCCTTCGGCTTCGCGGGCGCGAGGGTCCTCGCCGTCCCCGGCGACGAACACGGCATCGACCCGGACGCGCTGGCGGAACTGGTGCAGCGGGAGCGCCCCAAGCTGCTCTACACCGTCCCCACCTTCCAGAACCCCACCGGCCGCACCCTGCCCGCCGACCGCCGCGCCGCCATCGCCCGTGTCGCGGCCCGGCACGGCCTGTGGGTCGTCGAGGACGACCCGTACGGGGAGCTGCGCTTCGAGGGCGAGCGGGTGCCGTGGATCGCCTCCTACGAGGACGCCCACGACCGCGCGGTGCTCCTCGGCTCCTTCTCCAAGGTGATGGCCCCCGGGCTGCGCCTGGGCTGGCTGCGGGCGCCCTCGGCACTGCGGCGGGCCTGCGCGATCGCCAAGCAGGCCGCGGACCTGCACACGCCGACCGTCAACCAGCTCGCCGCGGCACGGTACCTGGCGGACCGTGACCTCGACGCACACGTCGCCCGGGTGGCCGCGGTCTACCGCGAACGCCGCGACGCGATGCTCACCGGCCTCGCGGACGCCCTGCCCGAGGGCTCCGTCTGGAACCGCCCCGAGGGCGGCATGTTCCTCTGGGCGCGGCTCCCCGAGGGCCACGACAGCACGGCGCTGCTGCCGCGGGTGGTGGCGGAGGACGTGGCGTACGTCCCGGGCGCGCCGTTCTACGCCGACGCGCCGGACCGCTCGACCCTGCGCCTGTGCTTCGTCACGCACACGCCCGAGGAGATCCAGGAGGGGCTGCGGAGGCTGGGGAAGGGGCTGAGCTGACGGCTGTCGCCTAGCGGGCCGCCGCGTACGTGGTGAAAGCGGCCCAGGTGGCGGGGGAGACCTGGAGGGTGGGGCCGGCCGGGTTCTTGGAGTCGCGGATGCGGACCGCCGCGTCGTCGTGGGACTGGGGGGCGGTGAAGGCGACTTCCAGGCACTGGCCGCCTTCGCTGCTGCTGTAGCTGGACTTGAACCACTGAAGTGTGGGGCTCATTGCTCTCCTAGCAGACGGTCCAGCAGGCTTCTGGAGTCCTCAATGGTGAGGGCCTGCGTTCGCAGCATCGCATATTTGCGCGTAAGGATGGACACCTCATCCGGGTCGGAGACCCACTGGCTGCCGCGCTGGGACTCGGTGTAGGCGAGGTGCTGGTGGTCGGGCGTCTCCAGGAGGGTGAACGGGCCTGCGTCGCCGGCGTGTGACGTGCGGTTCAACGGCAGGACCTGGAGGGAGAGGCCCGGGAATTCGGAGTACTCGCGCAGGCACCGTAGCTGCGCGAGGTGGGTCTCGCGTCCCCCGGTGGGCATGCGGAGAGCGGGCTCCCAGATGACGAAGCTGAGCGTCGGCGGAACCTTGCGATGCAGGATCTCCTGGCGGCTGAGGCGGGCCGCGATCCTCGTCGCCAACTCGTCCTCGTCGTACGGAGGAACGCGGCTGCTCAGCAGCGCTCGAGCGTACGCCTCCGTCTGAAGCAGGCCGGGCACGACCAGGGCGTCGTACCACGACAAGGCAATGGCCTCGCTCTCGTGATGGACGTACAGCTCGGCCCACATCGGGAACTGGTCGATCTCGGGAAGGTTGGCCACCCCGGCCGCCAACAACCCTTTAGTTCCGAGAAGTTGGTCCAGCGCCTCGGCCAGATCCGGCTTCAACGGACGTCGTCCCTGCTCGATGGACGCGATGGTCTCCTCGTCGACCATGAGCTCCCTGGCCAGAGACCCTTGCGTGTGGCCCGCCGCGCGGCGGGCCGTGCCGAGTTGGACGCCCAGCATCCTCATGGCCGAGACGTTCTTCTTCCGTGGCGGCTTCCTGGAGGTCATGCCGGTCCAACTCCCCACCCGTGCTCGTGCGCGACCTCGAACGAACCCGTACAGAAATTCCGTACGGGTTTACTCGGTGATCCACGGTAGTGACTCTCCGCAACACTCGTCCCGTGAACGAGATGATCCAACTCCCGCCCCTGCGCGAGAGGTTCTTCCGGCGGGAGCGCCGATCCGTCCCGGCCGCACGGCAGTTCGCGTACGAGGTGCTGGCCGGCTGGGGGCTCGCGGAGACCGAGCGGAGCGGCGACGTGCTGTTGTGTGTGAGCGAGTTGGCGACGAACGCGCTGGTGCACGGCGTGCCGCCGGGCCGTTGCTTCCGGCTGTTCCTGCGGTACGACGGCGCGGTACTGCGGGTGGAGGTGCACGACAGCGGTCCCGGTGAGCCGCGCATCGCGCTGGAGGCGGACGAGGGCGGCCGGGGGCTGCTGCTGGTGGCGGCGCTCTCGGACAAGTGGGGGGTCGGGGAGCGGGACCCGGGCAAGGTGGTGTGGTGCGAGTTCGTGTCGCCGCTGTGGGCAGGCGGTTGACTCCGCCGGTGCGACACTTTTCCCGGATGTGTCGCAGTACGCAGGCACACCACCTCAGTGGACGCGACCGGCCCAGCCGGTCATCCGTATTGCCGGCCCGCAGGGCTGGGCGCAGACGCCGGCACGTGACCGTCCACGCACTCCGGTCGCCCGCCCGCCGCCGGACGGAAGCACGCCCGGACGGCGGTGCCGGGGCGGGTGGCGGTCATGGGCGTGTAGACGTAGTCCTCCGCGTCGTCGGCGTCCCTGACCCGGGCGGACTGGGTACGCCCGGCCGCGGACACCTCGATCCGGTCGCCGACGTGGGTTCCCCACACGCGGGCCCAACTCGCACCGCACTCCCGGCTGTAGCGCAACTCCATGCCGATGCCCGCGGTGGTGTGGTGCGAGACCAGGGTGTCCGGGTGGGGGCCGCAGTGCAGGGCCAGCGGGTTCCCGCCCTCGCAGGTGGTACCCCCGCACAGCGGGGCCAGGACCGGTCGGGGCGGGGACGGGAACGTCCGCGGGCCACCGCCCGGGTGCGGCAGTACGAAGAGGGCCAGGGCGACGACTCCGGTGGCGACGGCGCACACGGCGGCGAGCACCGCGGCGGCCGCGCCCTTCCGGACGGCGTGACCGGTTTCCTTCGCCGGGTCCGGGGCGGTGCCGGTGTCCGGGGCCGGAGAAGGGGGCGATGCCGCAGGCGCGGGCGGGGCAGGCTGCTGTGCCGGGGCCGTGGGCGGCCTCTCCTCGCGGGCGCGTCCGCTCGTCTCCGACTCCGCCAGCTCCCACAGGGCCAGAGCGCGGCCGACGGGTTCGCGGGCGAGGCGGCACAGGTCGAGGACGGCCTGGCGCGGCGGCAGCGTCTTGCCGTTGAGATAGCGCTCCCAGGACGACTTGCTGTACGGGGTGCGTTCCTCCAGACGGGCCAGGCTCAGACCGGTGCGTGCCTTCAGCTCGCGCAGCTCGGCGGCCAGCCGCGCCCGCTCCGCGGACGTCGTCCCCTGCGTCCCCGTCGGCCGGGTCATTTGCGCAGCGCCCCCCAGGTGTGCGGGCCGACGATCCCGTCCGGGGGCAGACCGGCCCGCTTCTGCAGGTCCTTGACCGCGCGCTCGGTCAGCGGTCCGTAGACGCCGTCGACGCCCCCCGGGGAGAGGCCCGCCCGGCGCAGCAGGCACTGCGCCTCGGCCACGTCCGGCCCCGCCAGGCCCTGGGCCAGGATCGCGTCCTGCGTACGGCTGTTGCCCGCGTACCAGCGGCCGTCGATCCGCTGGATGCGGCAGGCGTACGTGGGCGCCGACCCCGAGGCCGGTGCGGCGGGGGCCGAGGAACCGGACGAGCTCGCCGTGTTCCGGTCGTCGGTGCCGTGGTCCGTGAGGCGCACGGCCAAGAGGACCGCCGAGACGACGGCCAGCACCAGGGCCACGGCCCCCGCCACCACCGCGATGCGCAACGAACGTCCGTGGGGCCGCCGCGCCGCCGCGTCCTCCGCCGTGGACCGGGCCTCGCCGTCCGCCGTGGACGGGGCGGCGCCGTCCGCCGTGGACGGGGTCTCCTCGTCCGCCGGCGGCGGTACCTCCCCGTCCGCCTCCGCCGCCGAGGGGCCCCGGCGCTGGTTCTCCCAGGCCTCCGCGGCCAGTTCGCGCAGGACGAGCAGCCGTGTCGGATCCTCGCCGCCGACCCTGGCCAACGCCTCCACGGCCTCCCGGGGCGGCAACGACCTGCCGTTCAGATACCGCTCCCACGACTTCCGGCTGTATCCGGTCTTCGCCGCCAGCCGGTGCATGCTCAGATCGCCGTGGTCCTTCAGCCGCCGTAACCGGACCACCAACTGCCGCACACGCGGATCCAGGTCCGCGGGCAGCGCCTTCCAACGCGACATGTTCCCCCTCGCGTCCCGGGACCGTGGTCATCGGCCGGTCCCCGTTCCGCCGCATTCTGCACGAACTTTCACGGCGCACCCCATACATCGGTTCCCGCACCGGCACCGAATAGGCCACCCGCCCACCACATCCGTGCCTCCTCGCCGCGCGCCGACGCGTCCCGCCGAAGCGCCCCGCCGGGACGCGTCCCCGCAGGCCAGCGCCCGGGACGTCCCACGACGACGTCACATGCCCGGCGGTCGTGGCGGTCCCCGCCGCCCGTCCCGCACTCTCGAGTGGCCAGCGGCGCCCACCACGACAGGCGCCACCCGATCACCCGAAAGGGACACGCATGCGACCGAACCTCATGGCGAGGACCCTCGTGGCCGCCACCGCCGTCGCCGGGATCACCGCCGGAAGCCTCGCGGGTGCGACCGCGGGCTTCGCCGCCTCCGCGCCGGCCGCCAAGCCGGCGATCAGCGCCCAGGCCGTCTCCGCGCAGGCGGTGAACAACCTCGGCCTGAACACGAACGAGGCCAAGCGCATCCAGCGGGTGCTGAAGAGGGACTGGGGCTACAAGGGAGCCATCGACGGCCGGCTCGGCACCGAGAGCTGGAAGGCCATGCAGCGCTACCTGCACAAGTACTGGGGCTACAACAAGAAGATCGACGGCGTCGTCGGCAGCGACACGGTGAAGGCGCTGCAGCGCATGCTGAAGAAGTACTGCGGCTACAAGGGCAAGATCGACGGAATCGCCGGGAAGGACACCAAGGCCGCCTTCAAGTGGTTCGCCACCCACTACGCCTGACGGCCCGCCGCGGGAGTCGCCCTGCCTGAGACGCCGCGGCCCGTCCTCCCCACGGGGGAGAGGACGGGCCGCGGCCCCGGCATGGGGGGGCTCAGAGCCGCTCGGGCGTCCGGATGCCCAGCAGCGCCATCCCCTGGTGCAGCGTCCGGGCCGTGACGTCGCACAGGAACAGCCGGTTCTCGACCTGCTCGGGCGTCTCGGCCCTCAGCACCGGACACTTGTCGTAGAACGACGTGTACAGCGACGCGAGCTGGTAGAGGTAGGCCGCCATCTTGTGCGGGGCGTACTCCGCCGCCGCCTCCGCCACGACCTCCGCGAAGGCGTCCGCGTGCAGGCCGAGCGCCCGCTCCGCGTCCGTCAGCGCCAGCTCCGGATGCGCGGACGGCCGCACGTCGCCCGCCTTGCGCAGGATCGACTGGATACGGGCGTACGCGTACTGGAGGTACACCGACGTGTCGCCGTTCAGCGAGACCATCTGGTCCAGGTCGAACTTGTAGTCCCGGTTCGCCGACGTCGACAGGTCCGCGTACTTCACCGCGCCGATGCCCACCTGGGCGCCCCGCTCGGCGATCTCCTCCTCGGACAGGTCCTGCGCCTTCTCCCGTACGACGGCGGAGGCGCGCTCGATCGCCTCGTCCAGCAGGTCGACCAGCCGCACCGTCTCGCCCTCACGGGTCTTGAACGGCTTGCCGTCCTTGCCGAGGACCGTGCCGAAGGCGAGCTGGTAGGCCTTCACGCCCTCGTTCAGCCAGCCGGCCCTGCGCGCCGTCTCGAAGACCATCTTGAAGTGCAGGGACTGGCGGGCGTCCACGACGTAGATGATCGAGTTCGCCTTCAGGTTGAAGACGCGGTCCCGGATCGCGGACAGGTCCGTCGCCGCGTAGCCGTAGCCGCCGTCCGACTTCTGCACGATCAGCGGGACCGGCTTGCCGTCGGGGCCCTTGATGTCGTCGAAGAAGACGCACAGCGCGCCCTCGGAGCGGACCGCGACGCCCGACTCCTCCAGGAGGCGGCAGGTCTCGGCCAGCATGTCGTTGTAGCCGGACTCGCCGACGATGTCGGGGTCCCGGATCTCCATGTCCAGCTTCTCGAAGACCGAGAAGAAGTAGATCTTCGACTCGTCGACGAACTTCTGCCACATGGCGAGCGTGTGCGGATCGCCGGCCTGGAGGTCGACCACCCGGCGCCGGGCCCGCGTCTTGAACTCCTCGTCGGAGTCGAACAGCTTGCGCGCGGCCTTGTAGAGCCGGTCGAGGTTCGACATCGCCTCCTCGCCGGAGGCCGCGGTGTCCTCGGCGGACGCCTTGTGGTCCAGCTCGTGCGGGTGCTCGTCCAGGTACTGGATGAGCATGCCGAACTGGGTGCCCCAGTCGCCGATGTGGTGCCGGCGGATCACCGTCTCGCCGGTGAACTCGAGCAGCTTGACGACCGAGTCGCCGATCACCGCCGAACGCAGGTGGCCGACGTGCATCTCCTTCGCCACGTTCGGCTGGGCGTAGTCGATCACCGTGGTGCCCGGCTGCTCGGTGTACGGCACGCCGAGGCGGCCCTCGGGGTCGGCGGCGCGGGCGGCGAGGTTCTCGGTGATGGCCTGGTCCGTGACCGTGATGTTGAGGAAGCCGGGGCCCGAGACCTCGATGTCCCCGATCACGTCACCGGTGACCACCCGGCCGACGACCTGGGTCGCCAGCTCCCGCGGGTTGGCCTTCGCCTTCTTCGCCAGCGCCAGGATCCCGTTGGCCTGGAAGTCCGCCCGGTCGCTGCGTCGCAGCAGCGGGTCCGCATCGGCGGCCTCGGGCAGGGCAGCCGAGAGGGCGGACGCGAGGCGCTGGTGGACGGCGGACGTGAGGGACGTGACCGAGGCCATAGGAATGGGTGCCGTTCTCCTCGTGGGGATGGACAGTCACGGCCAGTATCCCATGCGGGGTAAAGCGAATTTTTCCCCTCGCCCGGTGAACGGCGGGCCGCGTCCACCCGTCCAACGCCTTGAAAAGGCGTTTTCGTGGATGTGCCGCAGCCTGGGACAATGGAGCGGTCAGCCGTGCGACCGTACCGGCTGCTCGTGGAGAACCTTCAGAAAAAGAGGACGTGCCGATCGTGGCTCAGAGCACCGAGACCACCGACTGGGTCTCCCGTTTCGCGGATGAGGTCATCGAGGAGTCGGAGCGTCGGGCCCCGGGCAAACCGGTCGTCGTCGCGTCCGGGCTGTCGCCGTCCGGCCCCATCCACCTGGGCAACCTGCGCGAGGTCATGACCCCGCACCTGGTCGCCGACGAGATCCGCCGGCGCGGGTACGAGGTGCGCCACCTGATCTCCTGGGACGACTACGACCGGTACCGGAAGGTGCCGGCCGGAGTCGCGGGCGTGGACGAGTCGTGGGCCGAGCACATCGGCAAGCCGCTCACCTCCGTCCCGGCCCCGAAGGGCTCCGCGTACCCGAACTGGGCCGAGCACTTCAAGGCCGCCATGATCGCCTCGCTCGCCGAGCTGGGCGTGGAGTTCGACGGCATCAGCCAGACCGCGCAGTACACCTCCGGCGTGTACCGGGACCAGATCCTGCACGCGATGAAGCACCGGGGTGAGATCGACGCGGTCCTCGCCCAGTACCGCACCAAGCCCAAGCCCGCCAAGAAGCAGCAGCAGAAGCCCGTCGACGAGGCCGAGCTGGAGGCCGAGGAGGGCTCGGGCGCCGCGTCCGAGGACGACGGCAGCTCCGGCGCCGCCGGCTACTTCCCGTACAAGCCGTACTGCGGCGGGTGCGGCAAGGACTTCACCACCGTCACCGCGTACGACGACGACACCACCGAGATGGCGTACACGTGCACCGCGTGCGGCTTCTCGGAGACCGTCCGGCTCAGCGAGTTCAACCGCGGCAAGCTGGTCTGGAAGGTCGACTGGCCGATGCGCTGGGCCTACGAGGGCGTGATCTTCGAGCCGAGCGGCGTCGACCACTCGTCGCCGGGATCGTCGTACCAGGTCGGCGGGCAGATCGTCGGCATCTTCGGCGGCAAGCAGCCCATCGGGCCCATGTACGCCTTCGTCGGCATCTCCGGCATGGCGAAGATGTCGTCGTCCCGCGGTGGCGTCCCCACCCCGGCCGACGCCCTCCAGATCATGGAGCCCCAGTTGCTGCGCTGGCTCTACGCCCGCCGCAGGCCCAACCAGTCCTTCAAGATCGCCTTCGACCAGGAGATCCAGCGCCTCTACGACGAGTGGGACAAGCTGGCGGGCAAGGTCGCCGACGGCTCCGCCCTCCCCGGCGACGTCGCCGCCTACACCCGCGCGGTGGGCACCGCCGCCGGCGAGCTGCCGAAGACGCCCCGCCCGCTGCCGTACCGCACCCTCGCGTCCGTCGCCGACATCACCGCCGGCCACCAGGACCAGGCGCTGCGCATCCTGTCCGACCTCGACCCGGCCAACCCGCTCACCTCGCTCGACGAGGCCCGCCCCCGGTACGACAAGGCCGAGGCGTGGATCAACACCCACGTCCCCGCCGACCAGCGCACCATCGTCCGCGACGAGCCCGACGCCGAGCTGCTGAAGTCCCTCGACGAGCCCTCCCAGCAGTCCATCCGGCTGCTGCTCGACGGCCTGGAGGACCACTGGTCGCTGGACGGGCTCACCCACCTCGTGTACGGCGTGCCCAAGGTCCAGGCCGGGTTCTCCGCGGACGCCACGCCCAAGGAGCTGCCGCCGGAGATCAAGACGGCCCAGCGGTCGTTCTTCGCGCTCCTGTACCACCTGCTCGTCGGCCGCGACACCGGCCCGCGCCTGCCCACGCTGCTGCTCGCTGTGGGGCAGGACCGGGTGCGGAAGCTGCTCGGGGAGTAGGAGCCGCCGCATACGCCTGAAGGGGGCGCCCGGTGAACACCGGGCGCCCCCTTCACGTACTCAAGGCAGTGGCACTAGGCGATGTGGTCCTCTTCCAGTTCCGCGTTGAAGCGGTTCGTGAAGCGGTTCACCATGCGGTCGGCCTCTCGGGCGGGGAGAGTGATGCCGTAGGTCGCCTGTACCGCATCGGCGAACTGGTGGGGCGTGGGAAAGCTGCCGTCTATCGACTTGCGGAAGACCTGGTAGTAGTCGTCCTCGGTCGGCTCCGGCTGGGGCGTGCCACCGCCCTCGCCGAGCTCCCGGGTGCGGTTCGGGCCGACGGGGATGGGGAAGCTGCCGGTGTCCTCCGGGGAGACCGGCGGGGGACCCTGGGGTCCGGGCTGCTGGTGGCCCTGCGGGACGGGCGCCTGGAACCTCTGCGGGACGGTCTGCTCGAACTGCTCCGGCTGCTGGTCCTCGTACCAGTCGTCGTAAGGGGGTTCCGGCTCGTACGTCGGGTCGTAGCCGCCGTGGTAGTCGATCTGCCGCTGGGCCTGGAACCAGGGGCTCTGGTCGTCCGGCTCCTCGTAACCCGGCTGACCGGGGATCTGGTTGCCCTCGAGCTGCGGGCGCTGCCCGCCCAGCGGTGCGGCCGACTGCGGACCGGCCGCCGACCCGGCACCACGACCGCCCGCAGCCGCGTTGAGCTGCGGGGCCGGGGGTATCAGCGCCGGTTCGATGCCCGCCGCCGCCAGGCCCGCGGGAGCCGTCTCCGCGAGCGGGACGCCGTACCTCGCCAGCCTCAGCGGCATCAGCGACTCCACCGGGGCCTTGCGACGCCACGCCCGGCCGAAGCGGGAGCGCAGGCGGGCCTGGTAGACGAGACGTTCCTGCTCGAGCTTGATCACCTGGTCGTACGACCGCAGCTCCCACAGCTTCATCCGGCGCCACAGCAGGAACGTCGGGACCGGCGACAGCAGCCAGCGGGTCAGGCGGACGCCCTCCATGTGCTTGTCCGCCGTGATGTCCGCGATCCGCCCGATCGCGTGCCGGGCCGCCTCCACCGCGACCACGAACAGCACCGGGATCACCGCGTGCATGCCCACACCCAGCGGGTCCGGCCACGCCGCCGCCCCGTTGAACGCGATCGTCGCCGCCGTCAGCAGCCACGCCGTCTGACGCAGCAGCGGGAAGGGGATGCGGATCCAGGTCAGCAGCAGGTCCAGGGCCAGCAGCACACAGATACCCGCGTCGATGCCGACCGGGAACACATAACTGAAGTTCCCGAAGCCCTTCTTGATGGCCAGCGCACGCACGGCCGCGTACGAACCCGCGAAGCCGATCCCGGCGATGATGACTGCACCGGTGACCACCACGCCGATGAGAACCCGGTGCATCCGTGTCAACTGCAGTGGCGCGGCCACCTGTACTCCCCTCCCAGTGCCTGTTGTTGCGCGCAACAGGGTGGCACACGCGTGCGGTGAACGGGTGGCCGGTATGGGGAGACCCCACATCCGCAGCGGACCGGCCTCCCACAACCGCCCTGTGCGCGCGCCGAGTTCCGCGGCAGCCGGCTCAGCTCTTCGCCGAGGCGGACGCCGACGGGGACCCGCTCTTCGACGGGCTCGCCGACGCGGACGGCGAGGCCGACTTCGACGGCGAAGCGCTCTTCGACGCCCCCTGCGACGCGGACCCGCCCGCAGCCTTGCCGCCGTCACCGTTCGCCGACGACACCGCGGACACCGCCTCCTTGACGGCGCCCTCCGCCGCCTTGGTCAGGTCGTCCGCGTCCGGCGACTTGTCACCGGCCAGTCCCGCACCGTTGTAGTCGACGGTGACCACGACGTTCTGCACGCGCGCCACCACCGTCTGCTGCTTGAAGTCGCCTTCCTTCTTCTTCAGGTCGTACACCACCGCCGTCGCCGCGTCGCCCACCCCGGACACCGGCACCGACTTCGTGTTCTTCGCGCCGTCGACCGCCTTGGCGTCCTGCACCTGCTGGTCGTAGTACTGCTGCGCCTGCTTGTTGCCGTCGCCGCGCGTGGCGTCCGACTCGAAGCGCAGCAGGGAGACGTTGAGCCACCGGAACTGGGAGCCCTTGACGCCGTTGTTCTGCAGACTGCTCCACGAACAGCTCGACCGCGTCTTCGCGTCGTCCGTCGAGCCCGCCTTGCCGGACTTCACACCCTTCGGGACCAGGTCGCCCAGGGTCTTCTGCGACAGCACCGAGCACGGCTGGGGCAGCGTCGCGTACGCGGCGGGCTGCACGGCGTTCGCCGACGCGCTCTGCGAGGGCCGGGCGCTCGACTCCTGCGCCTGCGCCTGCGGCTTGGCGTCGCCGCCCGAGCCCGAACCGGAGGAGCCCGAGGAACACCCGGCGGCGACGAGCATCCCCGGGACGGCGGCCGCGCAGACGAGGAGGCGGCTCATGCGCGAACCCCGCCGGCCCGGCCGGCGCTCGCCCTGATCACTGTGATCGTCCCCCCACTGCCCAAACGGCGCGGGAGATACCACCTGGTCTCGCTGTGCAGGTCGGTGCATGGTTCCTTCACTCATGACGCTTGTGACGCTCGTGGTCGTGCGGTCGGAACGGTTCCGAGGGGCCACGGTACGCGGTGGGGACGCATGCGGGGTGAGGTTCGGTTCCCTCGCTGGGGCGGCGCGAGGGGGTCCCTCAGCCGAGCGAGCCGGCGAGCTGTCCGGCCAGTTTCCTGGCCTTGTCCTGCATGTCCTCGCTGCTCGGGGTGGTTCCGGGGGCGGCCGGCTGCTCGTCGTACTCGATGGTCACGATCACATTGGACGTGCGGAACACCACAGTCACGGTCCGCTGCTCGGCGGTGCTCAGCCGGTCGTCGATGAACGCCTCGTCGCCGAGGTCGTCGAGGGTGCGGGGCTGGAGGTCGGCCGGGGTCCCGGTGACCGAGGGACTGCCGGAGGAGGAGACCGAGGCGGAACCGGAGGGCGAACCCGAGGCCGAACCGGAGGGCGCCGGACCGCCGGCGGCGCCCGATGCGGAAGCGGAGGCGGACGGGGAGGCCGACGGGGAGGCGGAGCCGGAACCGGCGCCGGGACCCGGGCTCGAGGGCGAACCGGAACCCGAGGGGGAACCGGAACCGGGCTCCGGCAGGTTCGCGGCCTGCTCCTTGGTGGCGTACACCTGGTGGGCCGCGTCGTCGTCGGACACCGTGTTGTCGTACGACACCACCCGCTCGAAGTCGACGAACAGATGGTCCGTGGCGTCGGTCGACTCCGCCTTCCAGCGGCAGCCGGAGCGGCGGTCGTTGTTGTAGGTGAGGGCCGCCTCGCCCTGGTACGCCTTGTCGCGCTGCTCCTGGTCCGCTATCCGCGTCAGGCCCGGCAGGAGCGAGCCGAGGGTGTCATGGCTCACGGCACTGCAGGCGTCGGCGAGGGTGCGGTACTTGCCCGGCTGCGGAGCGGCGGCGCTCGTGGTGGAACCGGCCTTCGGGTCCGTGGCCTGGCCGCCGCCGCCGGAACCGCCGGTGCAGGCGGCCAGCAGGGCCGCGAGGAGCACGGCGGCGCCCGGTACGTACGCCTTCCGCTGCACGGTGAGGCTCCTCTCGACGGTGTTCCGCAGGGTGCGGCCGCTGCTTATTCGGTTGCCGCACCGGGCGGCCCCCTGGAGACAATGTGTATCGCACGCACTGCCGTGGACGCCGGTCCGTTGTCCTTTACGTCGACCTTGGCGCCGGTTTTGTGTTTACAGACTTCTGTTGTGATTCCGGGGGGTTGAGGGCGATATGTCGTACGTAGAGGTGCCCGGGGCGAAGGTCCCGATCCGCATGTGGGCGGACCCGTCGACGGTCGAGGAGGCCGCGATGCAGCAACTGCGGAACGTGTCGACGCTGCCCTGGATCAAGGGCCTGGCGGTCATGCCGGACGTCCACTACGGCAAGGGCGCGACGGTCGGCTCGGTGATCGCGATGCGGGACGCGGTGTGTCCGGCGGCGGTGGGGGTGGACATCGGGTGCGGGATGTCGGCCGTGAAGACGTCACTGACGGCGAACGACCTGCCGGGGGATCTGTCACGACTGCGCTCGAAGATCGAGCAGGCGATTCCGGTGGGCCGGGGAATGCATGACGATCCGGTGGACCCGGGCAGGCTGCACGGCTTCGCCACCTCCGGGTGGGAGGAGTTCTGGGGGCGGTTCGGCGGGGTGGCCGATGCGGTCAAATTCCGTCAGGACCGAGCTGGAAAGCAGATGGGAACGCTCGGATCCGGAAATCATTTTGTTGAAGTATGCACAGATACAGCCGGTTCCGTCTGGCTGATGCTCCACTCCGGCTCCCGCAACATCGGCAAGGAACTGGCCGAACACCACATCGGAGTGGCCCAGAAGCTCCCGCACAACCAGGGCCTGATCGACCGGGACCTCGCCGTCTTCGTGGCGGACACCCCGCAGATGGCGGCCTACCGCAACGACCTCTTCTGGGCGCAGGAGTACGCCAAGTACAACCGCACGATCATGATGGCTCTGCTGAAGGACGTGATCCGCAAGGAGTTCAAGAAGGCGAAGCCGACGTTCGAGCCGGAGATCTCCTGCCACCACAACTACGTGGCGGAGGAGCGGTACGAGGGCATGGACCTGCTGGTGACCCGCAAGGGCGCCATCCGTGCCGGCGACGGCGAGTACGGGATCATCCCGGGCTCGATGGGTACGGGTTCGTACATCGTCAAGGGCCTCGGCAACGAGAAGTCCTTCAACTCGGCCTCCCACGGCGCCGGTCGGCGCATGAGCCGCAACGCCGCGAAGCGCCGCTTCACGGCGAAGGACCTGGAGGACCAGACGCGGGGCGTCGAGTGCCGCAAGGACTCCGGCGTCGTGGACGAGATCCCGGGCGCCTACAAGCCCATCGAGAAGGTCATCGAGCAGCAGAGCGACCTGGTGGAGGTCGTGGCCAAGCTCAAGCAGGTCGTCTGCGTGAAGGGCTGACGCCGGCAGCCCCATGACGCTGAGTGAGCCGTCCGGGGTGGTCGACACGCAGACGGACTTGGCGGCTGACCGGGGTCATCGGCTGTCCGGCTTTCACTTCGCGTGCCTCACCGCGTAGATCATCACGAAGGCCACGATGTGGATGCCGAAGAGGAAGTACGCCAGGTAGTACCAGACGTAGCGTTCGCGTTTCTTCTCCAGGGAGAGGCGCCGCTGTTCCGCCGTGCGGTCGGGGTCGGGCATCACAGGTCCCTGTGGACCTTGGTGTTCGAGGCCTGGGCGCGGGGGCGGACGACCAGGAGGTCGACGTTGACGTGGCTGGGGCGGGTGACCGCCCAGGTGATCGTGTCGGCGACGTCGTCCGCTGTCAGGGGTTCGGCGACGCCCGCGTAGACCTTCGCCGCCTTGTCCTGGTCGCCGCCGAAGCGGGTGAGCGCGAACTCGTCCGTCTTCACCATGCCGGGGGCGATCTCGATCACGCGGACCGGGGTGCCGACGATCTCCAGGCGCAGGGTCTCGGCGAGGACGTGCTCGGCGTGCTTGGCGGCGACGTAGCCCGCGCCGCCCTCGTAGGTGGCGTGGCCGGCGGTGGAGGAGACCACGACGACCGTGCCGTCGCCGCTCGCGGTGAGGGCGGGAAGCAGGGCCTGGGTGACGTTGAGGGTGCCGAGGACGTTCGTCTCGTACATCCGGCGCCAGTCCTCGGGATCGCCGGTCGCGACCGGGTCGGCGCCGAGCGCGCCGCCCGCGTTGTTGACGAGGACGCCGATCGTCCTGAAGGCGGTGGCGAACTCGTCGACCGCGGCACGGTCGGTGACGTCGAGGGCGTACGCCGTCGCGGAGTGCCCGGCGTTCGTCAGTTCCTCGGCGAGCGCCTCGATGCGGTCCTTGCGGCGGGCGGTGAGGACGACGCGGTAGCCGGCTTCGGCGAGTTGCCGGGCCGTCGCGGCGCCGATTCCGCTGCTCGCGCCCGTGACGACGGCGATGCGGGAGGCGGCGGAGGGTGCTGCGGCGGTCATGGGCGACTCCTCGGCGGTCGTTCGACGGTCGTGCGGCGGCTTCCGCCCAGGATAGGTGGCGGGGGCAGGCGTACGGCGGGGTGCCCGGAGAGCGGTCAGTGGCCCCGCGGCGCCCACATGATCACGGCCATCCCGGCCAGGCAGATCAGCGCACCGGTCACGTCCCAGCGGTCGGGGCGGTAGCCGTCCGCCACCATGCCCCAGGTCAGTGAACCGGCCACGAAGACACCGCCGTACGCCGCCAGGACGCGGCCGAAGTGGGCGTCCGGCTGGAATGTGGCGACGAAGCCGTAGACGCCGAGGGCCATGACGCCCGCGCCGATCCACAGCCATCCGCGGTGTTCGCGTACGCCCTGCCAGACGAGCCAGGCGCCGCCGATCTCGAACAGCGCGGCGAGGAGGAACAGGGCGGCGGAGCGGAGGATCAGCATGCGGCCACCTTCGCACGCCGTCTCCCGTGCGCCCGCCGACCCTTGGGGCGTCCTCGCCTCACCTGCCCGGCGGCGCCTGGCCCGTGGTGCGCGTGGCATACATGCGGTGATGTGCGGGGGCCGACGCGGAGGAAGTGACCCATGCGGAAGCGGATCGCAGGCGTGCTGGGGGCGGCCCTGGCGGTGGGTTCCGCCGTGTCCGCCGTGGCGGCGGTGCCCAGGGTCGCCCTCGCCTCCCACGGGTACGTGAGCCTGAGCGGCGGCCGGGCCGACGTACGGCTCACCCCGCGCAACGACGGGTGGGCCGCCGTCGCCGGGGCGACCGTACGGCTGCACTTCTCGCGCGCCCTGGACGGTGCGCAGCAGGTGCCGGAGGGCTGTGCGGTGGCCGATCCGAGCACGGTGCTGTGCGGGACGGGTCCGCTCGCGGGGGGTGGTGCGGGCCGGGAGATCCGGCTGCGGGTGGGGCTCGAGGGGGCGCCGGCCGAGGTGCGGCTGGAGGTCGACACCCTGCGCGGGGGCGACGCCGCGGAACGGGACCCGGCCGGCGACCGGCAGCACGTGCTCGCGTTGGAGACGGGGGACGAGTACGCCTTCTAGGCGACGCGGGGGTGACCACCGCTTCCGCCGCCCACCCGCTTGATACGACCTGATACGACGTCCCGTCACGGGGCGCGGTGCCGGACGTGGGCCGTGAGAGGTACGCCGAGGTACGCCCACCGCCACCGTGAAGCCCTCACCGGCGAGGCCTGGTCGGCGCGGCCCGGGTAGGGCGCCGGGCCCGTCCAGTCCGCCCGGTCCGCCCAGTCCGCAGGTCCCGGTCGGTCAGCCGAGTGGTCCGGATACGGCCGCAGAGGCGCGGCCGGTTCGCGGTGGCGCGAGGCCACGCGGGAGACGGGTCCCGCTGCGTCGGCGATGCCTCGGGTGCGCGGCGTGGGGCGGCCATGTCCGGATCGAAGGGGGGCCACTGACAGCGCCGGAATAGTGAGAGGGGCGGAGTCGTTTGCGGGTATAGTTGAATCGTAAACAATCTGGAAGGTGTGAGCGACCATGCAGTTCGGGATCTTCAGCGTCGGTGATGTCACGCCGGACCCGACCACGGGCCGGACCCCGACCGAGCGCGAGCGGATCAAGGCCATGGTCGCCATCGCGCTGAAGGCGGAAGAGGTCGGCCTGGACGTCTTCGCGACCGGCGAGCACCACAACCCGCCGTTCGTGCCGTCGTCCCCGACCACGATGCTCGGCTACATAGCCGCGCGGACCGAGAAGCTGATCCTCTCCACGTCCACCACCCTCATCACCACCAACGACCCGGTGAAGATCGCCGAGGACTACGCGATGCTCCAGCATCTCGCGGACGGCCGGGTGGACCTGATGATGGGGCGCGGCAACACCGGGCCGGTGTATCCGTGGTTCGGGCAGGACATCCGGCAGGGCATCAACCTCGCCATCGAGAACTACGCCCTGCTGCGCCGGCTGTGGCGCGAGGACGTGGTGGACTGGGAGGGCAAGTTCCGCACGCCGCTGCAGGGGTTCACGTCCACGCCGCGGCCGCTGGACGGCGTACCGCCGTTCGTCTGGCACGGCTCGATCCGCTCTCCGGAGATCGCCGAGCAGGCCGCCTACTACGGCGACGGCTTCTTCCACAACAACATCTTCTGGCCCGCCGACCACACCAAGCGCATGGTCGAGTTCTACCGGGAGCGCTTCGCCCACTACGGGCACGGCACACCGGAGCAGGCGATCGTGGGACTGGGCGGCCAGGTGTTCATGCGGAAGAACTCGCAGGACGCGGTGCGCGAGTTCCGGCCGTACTTCGACAACGCGCCCGTCTACGGGCACGGGCCGTCCCTCGAGGACTTCACGGCCGAGACGCCGCTGACCGTCGGGTCGCCGCAGCAGGTGATCGAGCGGACGCTGGGCTTCCGCGAGTACGCCGGGGACTACCAGCGGCAGCTCTTCCTGATGGACCACGCGGGACTGCCGCTGAAGACGGTGCTGGAGCAGATCGACATGCTCGGCGAGGAGGTCGTGCCGGTGCTGCGGAAGGAGTTCGCGAAGGACCGGCCGGCCGGGGTGCCGGAGGCGCCGACGCACGCGTCGCTGCTGGCCGCGAAGGACGCCGGGGAGACCGCCGGGAAGACGGTCGAGGAGACGGTCGGGAAGACCGCCACGGAAGGGGTGAGCGGCATATGAAGCTCGTCGTCGTCTCGGCGGGGCTGAGCGTGCCGTCGTCGACGCGGCTGCTCGCGGACCGGCTGGCCGCCGCGGTGGAGCACAGGGCTCCGGTGTCGGTGCGGGTCGTCGAGCTGCGGGACCTCGCCGTGGAGATCGCGCACAACTTCACGAACGGCTTTCCGGGCCGGGCGCTGGCCGCCGCGCTGGAGGCCGTGACGGAGGCGGACGGGCTGATCGTCGTCACGCCGGTGTTCTCGGCCTCGTACAGCGGGCTGTTCAAGTCGTTCTTCGACGTGCTGGACAACGACGCGCTGGTGGGCAAGCCGGTCCTGATCGCCGCGACCGGCGGCTCGGCCCGCCACTCCCTGGTCCTGGACCACGCGCTGCGTCCGCTCTTCTCCTACCTGCGCGCCGTGGTCGCCCCGACGGGCGTCTACGCCGCGTCGGAGGACTGGGGCGCCGAGGGCCTGCCGGAACGCATCGAACGGGCGGCGGGGGAACTGGCCGGGCTGATGGGGACGGGGTCCCTCCGGGAGGGGTTCGACGGGGCGGGGCGGGAGTCTGCCGGGTCTGTGGTGGAGCCTGCCGGTGCCGGGCGGGAGTCTGCCGGGTCTGTGGTGGCGCCTGCCGGTGCGGGGCGGGAGTCTGCCGGAGTGGCCGGTGAGCCTGTCGGGTCCGTGGCGGGACCTGCCGGTGCCGGGCCGGAGTCTGCCGGGGGCGTGGCTGAGCCGGCCGGGCTTCTGGCCGGGTCCGGTCGGTCCGTGGCGGAGCCTGCCGGAGCGGCGCGCGAGCCTGCCCGGTCGGTGGCGGGATCTGCCGGTGCCGCCGGACCGGAGCCTGCCGGAGCGGCGCGTGAGTCTGTCGGGTCCGCGGCGGAGCCCGCCGGTCGCGAGCCCGAGCCCGAGGCCGCTGCCGAGGGTGTGGCCGGGGTGGGCGGCGGTCGTGGTGTGACCGTTTCGCACGGCTTCCGGGTGGTTCCCTTCGAGGAGCGGCTGGCCGCCCTGCGCGGCTAGTGCTGTGGGCGAGGGTGAGGGGTGGGCCGCCGCCGTCGTGCCGTGCCGGCCCACCCCTTCCGCGTCGGCCGGTGTCCGGACCGGGGGGAGGGTCCGGGGCCGGTCGGGCGGGCCCGTCACCCGGCCACGCCCTGGGACGGCGGGCCGGGTGGGCTGAGGGATCCGGCGGGACCGGGAGCCCGGCCCTGGCGTCCGGCGACGGGTCCCACCCGTCGGCCGACGGGCCGAAGCCGCCGCCCCGCGCCCCGCATCGATGGCCTCCGCGTGCCCCTCCCCGGAGGGGCACGCGGCGACGTGACATGGCCGACACAGTGGCCCGACCAGGTAAGTCACCGCGCCCGGGGCGGTGAGAGCCGGGTAAGAAGCCCCTTCCCGGCTCCACCCACCTGCTGGTGCACCGCTGTGACCTTGGCAGACTGGGGGCGTGACCCAGACAGTGCTGCTCGCCGAGGACGACCGCGCCATCCGTCATGCCCTGGAACGCGCGCTGACGCTGGAGGGTTACCAGGTGACCGCCGTGGCCGACGGGGTGGAGGCCCTGGCCCAGGCCCACCGCACCAAGCCCGACGTGCTCGTGCTCGACGTGATGATGCCCGGCATCGACGGCCTCCAGGTGTGCCGGGTACTGCGCGCCGAGGGCGACCGCACCCCCATCCTGATGCTCACGGCACTGGTCGAGACCGCCGACCGCATCGCCGGCCTGGACGCGGGCGCCGACGACTACGTCGTCAAGCCGTTCGACGTCGAGGAGGTCTTCGCCCGGCTCCGGGCCCTGCTGCGCCGTACCAACGGCGGCTCCTTCGAGGCTCCCAGGGAAGAGGACAAGTCCCCCACCGGCCAGGTGTCCGTCGCCGGGCTGCGCATGGACGTGCAGGCGCGCCGGGCCTGGCGCGGCGAGCGCGAGCTGGAACTCACCCGTACCGAGTTCGACCTGCTGGAACTGCTGGCCCGCAACGCCGGCATCGTCCTCGACCACGCCACCATCTACGACCGCATCTGGGGTTACGACTTCGGCCCCGGATCCAAGAACCTCGCCGTCTACGTGGGCTACCTGCGGCGCAAGCTCGACGAGCCGGGCGCACCGGCTCTCATCCACACGGTCCGCGGCGTGGGGTACGTCCTGAGGGAGGACTAGGTGCCTCCACCGCCCCGTTCCGGCGCCGACGCGGACCTCGGGTTCTGGATGCGTCTGTGGCACCGGCTGCCGCCCGGGCTGCGCGGCCGGCTGCGGCTGCGGGCCCGGCTGCGCAAGGTGTCCTCGCTGCGGACGACCTTCACCGTGTCCTTCGCCGCCGTCGCCGCCGGTGTCACCGTCCTCGTCGGCTTCCTGAGCTACGACGCCGCCGCCCGTCTGGTGCGCGTGGACCAGCAGACCGTGTTCGCCCAGGTCGTCGCCGACCTGCGGGACCAGGTCAGCCAGAAGCAGCTCATGCCGGACGACTTCGCCATCTCCGACAAGGACCACGACACCCCGCGTGACGACATCATCCGGCCCTCCCGCACGGTCGTCCAGGTGCTCGGCCCCGGCGGCGCGGTCGTCGACCACTCCAACCCGCCGCTGCCCGTCGGCGCCGACGACCGCAAGATCGCCGACAGCGCCAAGGCCGCGAAACTGGTGCAGCACAACACCGTCGACGTCGGCGGCGACGTCTACCGGGTCGCGACCGTCGCGCTCGGCCGCGGTCAGGGCGGGGTGCAGGTCGCCCAGGAGCTCAGCTCCACCGACGACCTGCTGCGCAGCCTCCAGCAGCGCACGGCGCTGTTGATGGGGGCGGTCGTGATCGCGGCCGGTCTGTTCGGCTGGTGGCTGGCCCGGCGGATCACCCGGCGGCTGGTCATCCTGGCCGGTGCGGCCGAGGACGTGGCGCGCACCCGGCGGCTCGGCATCCAGGTGCCGGTCACCGGGAACGACGAGGTGGGCCGTCTCGGCCGCTCCTTCGACCGCATGCTCGGGCGCCTGGCGCAGTCGGAGGAGGACCAGCGGCGCCTGGTGCAGGACGCGGGCCACGAGCTGCGCACGCCGCTGACCTCCCTGCGGACGAACATCTCCCTGCTGCGGCGGATAGACGAGCTGCCGCCCGCCGCCCGCGAGGAGCTGGTCGCCGATCTGGCGGAGGAGTCCCGTGAGCTGACCGACCTGGTGAACGAGCTGGTCGCGCTGGCGGCCGGGCAGTCGGACACCGAGCCGGTGCAGCGGCTGACGCTGGCCGATGTCGCGGAGGACGCGGCGGCGATCACCCGGCGGCGTACGGGGCGCGAGATCGTCGTCCGGGCCGGCGGTGACACCACCGTCGACGGCCGTACCACGGCGTTGCAGCGGGCGGTGTCGAACCTGCTGGAGAACGCGGCGAAGTTCGACCGTGACGCCAAGGCGCCGATCGAGGTCGTCGTGACCGGGCCGGAGCATCCGCTCCGTCTGGAAGACTCGGACGAGCCGGAGAGCGGGGCACCGCTGGGGATCGTACGGGTGGAGGTGCTGGACCGGGGGCCCGGGATCGAGGAGGGGGACCTGATGCGGATCTTCGACCGGTTCTACCGGGCCGCGGACGCGCGGAGCCTGCCGGGGTCGGGGCTGGGACTGTCGATCGTGCGGGAGGTCGCCACCTCGCACGGGGGTGCGCCGTTCGCGTACCGGCGTGAGGGCGGCGGGGCGGTCATCGGGTTCACGGTGGGCGGCAGAGCGCGGGCCGGCGGCGACTGACGGGGTTCAGCCGACGTGCACGCGCGGCCGGCGCGCGCGGTCCGGTTCCGCTTCGCGCAGGACCTCGCGGGTGACCGGTGCCACCTCGCCCTGGCCGAAGAGGAAGAAGCGCAGGAAGTTGGCGAACGGGTTGCCCTCGGTCCACTCGAAGTAGATGTGGGGGATGCAGCCGGTGCTCTCCCGGACGTGCAGCAGCAGGGCCGCGAGGGCGTTGGGGATCGAGGACGACTCGAGGGTGAGCACCCGGTAGCGGCCGTGCAGGACCTCGCCGCGGACCGTCATGCTCGACTCGAACTCCGAGGGGTCGCCGATGGTCACCTCCACGAAGACGAAGTCCTCCTGGAGCGGGAGGTCGTTGTCGTTGCGGATCTGCTCGATCTTCCCCCGGTACTCGTCGAAGTCCCGGTTGTCGGGCTCGTTCGCGATGAAGCGGATACGGCGGCTGGCGATATCTCTGACGAAACGTTCCGCCATGTCGTCGAGCGTCACGCTGGTCACACGGAGCTCGAAGGAGCGCGCGAGCCGGGACAGCAGTGAGACCAGGATGATCCCGGCGATGAAGCAGGCGCCGATCTTCACACCGTCCGGCCGTTCGAGGACGTTCACGACCGTCGTGTACAGGAAGACCGCGGAGATCGCCGAGAAGACGACCACCAGACGGCGCTGGCGGGCCCTGTGGGCGGCGATGGTCACCGCGATCGCGGCGGAGCTGATCAGCACCAGCACGCCGGTGGCGTAGGCGCCGCCCTGGGCGTCGACGTTCGCCTTGAAGATCCAGGTGACGAGGAAGGCGATCAGCGTGAAGACGATGACCATGGGGCGCACCGCGCGCGCCCAGTGCGGGGCCATGCCGTAACGGGGCAGGTAGCGGGGCATCAGGTTGAGCAGTCCGGCCATGGCGGAGGCGCCCGCGAACCACAGGATCGCGATCGTGGAGATGTCGTAGACGGAGCCGAAGCCGGCCCCCAGGTACTGGTGCGCCAGGTACGCCAGCGCCCGCCCGTTGGCCGGGCCGCCCGGCTTGAACTCGGGTGCCGGGATCAGCAGCGTCGTGATGAAGCTCGTGGTGATCAGGAAGACGCTCATGATGACGGCGGCCGTGGTGAGCAGCTTCTTGGTGTCGCGGATCCGGCCGGTGGGCTTCTCCTCGGTGTCGCCGGCGTCGCCCCGGACGTGGGGCATGACGGCCACGCCGGTCTCGAACCCGGACAGACCGAGCGCCAGCTTCGGGAACACGATCAGCGCCACCCCGACCATGACGAACGCGCTGCTGTACTGGGTGGTCAGTGCGCCCGTCCAGTCGACCACCAGGTGCTCGGCGGTCAGGACGTGCCACAGGCCCACGGCCACCACGACGGCGTTCAGCGCCAGGTACACGCCGACCAGGGCGACCGCGACACCGATCGCCTCCAGGAAGCCCTTGAGGAAGACGGCACCGAGGAGGGCGATCAGCAGCATGGTGATCAGCATCTGGTGGCCGTGCAGGGCGCCGGTGAGGTGGGGGTTCTGGATCAGGTGGGTGGAGGCGTCGGCGGCGGAGAGGGTGATGGTGATCAGGAAGTCGGTGGCGGCGAAGCCGAGCAGGGTGAGGACGAACAGCTTGCCCTGCCAGAAGGAGAGCAGGCGTTCCAGCATGGCGATGGAGCCTTCGCCGTGCGGGCTCTCCTCGGCGACGCGGCGGTAGACGGGCAGGGCGCCGGCCAGGGTGACGGCGACGAGGACGACGGTGGCGACGGGGGAGAGCAGTCCGGCGGCGAGGGCGGCGATACCGGGCTGGTAGCCGAGGGTGGAGAAGTAGTCGACACCGGTCAGGCACATCACCCGCCACCAGCGCTGGCCCTTGTGCGGGGGCTCGGGCTGGGCGTGCGGACCCTGCGGGACCTCCGCCCTGCCCATGTCGGACAGCCCCTGCAGCATCCACGCCCGCAACCGGCTCGGACGAGCGTGCTCCGTGGCGGCCATCGGCGTGCACTCCTGCCATACGGCTCTGCGAACGGTTCCGGCCCGGTACGGGCACCAGGTGCGTCCCGCACACGGCATGGAGGAGACCGCGCTACCAGCCTAGGCAGAGTCACGGGCCGGGGCCTGCGCACGACCGGCGCAGGCGTCCGGCCGCGGCACGGGCACGTCGGGCGCGGCGGCGGTCCACGGCATGACGTGCGGAGACGCCGGACCACCGGGGCGAACGGGGCCAACGGGGTGGCGCTCGGGGCCCAAGCGGGACGAGGTGAGAAACAACCCGCCGAGGTGACCCGATCCACCTGCTCTGATTACAAGAGGTAACCGGTTCGGGCGTGCCGGCGTTACTGCAATGCGGTGACACACCGGTCGCCGCCGGGTCGGTTACATGGAAGCCTCGAGAGTGCGCGCGCTGGGGGAGTCCGTCAGTGGGGGATCTGTCGTAGCACAGGAGACAAACGTGAAATCCTCACTTCGCACACGCTCCACTCGTGCGCTTGCCGCCGGTGCGCTCTCCGCCGCGCTGCTGACGTCCGCCGCGGCCGGTGCGCTCGCACTGGACTCGTCGCCCACGACCACCACGACGACGAGCCCGAAGCCCAAGAAGACGTACACGGCCAAACCCAAGTCGACCAAGACGCCGAAGCCGAAGAAGACGTACACGCCGAAGCCGAAGCACACGTACACGCCGAAGCCCAAGCACACGCACACGGCGTCGCCCACCCCGACGGTGACGAAGACGGCCACGCCGACGCAGACAGCGGCGACGAAGACCGCCACTCCGACCGAGACGGCGACGAAGAAGGCCAGTCCCACGCCGACGGCGGCGACGAAGACGGCCACTCCGACCGAGACGGTGACGAAGACGGCCAGTCCCAAGCAGACGACGGCCACGACCGCCACCCCCACCGAGACGGCGACGAAGACGGCCACTCCGACCGAGACGGCGACGCTGCCCAGCCCCACTCCCACCCCGACGGGGCAGAGCGGCCCGCTCAACGCGCGTCTGACGGCGGCGTCCAAGGCCACGATCACCGTGCGGGCCGACAGGACGGACGTGAAGTCCGGCCACTCGGTGACCTTCACCGGCCGCACCAAGGGCCTGAAGGACGGCAGCAGACTCGACCTCCAGCGCTTCGACGGCAGGAAGTGGGTCACCGTGAAGACCGTCACGGTCAAGAACGGCAGCAGTTACACCATGGCCGTGAAGCTGACCGGAATGGGCAAGGAGAAGCTTCGCGTGGTCCACGGGAAGACGGTGTCGCCGACTGTGACGATCACCGTGAAGTGAGGCCGTGAGAAGGCGGGGACGCCCCGAGCCGGGGCGCCCCCGCTTTCGCGTGCGTGCCGTTGGCGGCGTGCGTGCCGTTGTTCAATCGGGTCATGATCTACCACGTCGTACCGCTCGCCGAGTGGGACGCGGCTCCCGACCGCCCCTACGCCCCCGCCTCCCTCGCCGAGGACGGCTTCGTCCACTGCTCTCCCGACGAGGAGACGACGCTGGCCGTCGTCAACGCCTTCTACCGCGGCGCACCGAGGCCGCTGCTGGCGCTGCTCCTCGACGAGAGCCGGCTCACCGCGCGGTGCGTGTGGGAGCAGGCGGTCCCCGTGCCGCCGCCCGGCGTGGCCGAGGGCACCCTGTTCCCCCATGTGTTCGGCCCGGTCAACCGTGACGCCGTCGCGCGGATCCGCGAGGTCGTGTGGGACGAGGAGGGCCGGGCGACCGGGTTGAGGGACGCGGGCTGACCCGCACCCCGGTGCCGGGCGCGCAGCGGCCGGGTCGGGAGCCGGCTCGGTGCCTGCCCTTACCGGTCCAGCGACCGTAAGAGCGAACTGAACGTTCCCGTGCCCTCAGTTCGAGGTGCGGCCGAAGCGCAGCTTCCACGGGGTGAGCGCGGATTCGAGCTGGACGCCCAGGCTCATCTTCGACGCCCCCTGCACGCGTTCCTCGAAGCGGATGGGCACTTCGAGGATGCTCCGCCCCTGCCGGACGGTGCGGTAGTTCATCTCGACCTGGAAGGAGTACCCGTTGCTGCGGATCGACGGCAGGTCGATCGCCCGCAGTGCCTCGGCCCGCCACGCCTTGAATCCGGCGGTGGCGTCCTTCACACGCAGTCGCAGGATCGCGTTGACGTAGAAGTTGGCCCAGGCGGACAGTGCCTTGCGGTGCCACGGCCAGTCGGTGGCGGTCGAGCCGCCTGCCACGTAACGGGATCCGAGTACGACGGCGGCGTCCTTCGTCAGCAGCGTGTCGACCATGGCCGGGATCGCCGAGGCCGGGTGCGAGAGATCGGCGTCCATCTGGACCACGACGTCGGCACCCTCCTCCAGCGCACGGGTCATTCCGGCGACGTAGGCGCGGCCGAGCCCGTCCTTGGCGGTGCGGTGCAGCACGCCGACGGTGTCGGGTGACTCGGCGGCGAGTTTGTCGGCGACCTCGCCGGTGCCGTCGGGCGAGTTGTCGTCCACCACGAGCAGGTGCAGGTTCGGCACCGGCAGGTCGGCGAGCAGGCCGGCCAGGACGGGCAGGTTGTCCCGCTCGTTGTAGGTCGGCACGACGACGACGACCTTCGGGGACACGACGGCCATGGCAACTCCTGAGTAGGGGGTCAGGGAACGGTTCAGTGATATCAGCAAGCGGCGTTGGCGGAGCGCCGGTCGCACCCCGGGCCGAGCGTCGGAGTCTCGTGGGGGGACGGGAGCCCGGGCGAGGAGCGGTCCGGAACCACGCCTCGGCCGCGACGCTGCAGAACGTCACCGCCGCGAAAAAGGGGCCCTGGGCGAGATGGCTCAACCGGGCTTCCGCCGCCCGGCCGCCGAGGCAGCCGGTCTCGACGGCGCGCCGAGTGGTCCCTTCCAGGCCGAGGATCCCGTCCGCGGCCTGGACGTCCCGGAAGACCGGCGTGACACGGATGACCGAGGGCGCCGTGAAGCCGCCCTCGGCCGCCGGACGCGCGAGCTGCCTGCCGATCACCGACAAGAGTTCGTCAGGGCCAGATGGACCGCAACTGCCACGCCTGCATGCCGTCGAGGGTCGCCGTGCCGCCTTCGGCGAAGACGTCGATGCCGGTGCTGGAGGGGTCGGGGAAGATCTGGTCGGTGAGGACCACCTGTTCGCCGCGCGTGTTCTGGGCGTAGACCTCGACGGAGGAGGCGTCGACGAGGACGTGCAGGCTCAGCCGGCCGCCGTGGAGCGCGAGCGGGGCGCGCTGGACGCCGGCGAAGGCGGGGTCGAAGTCGGTCGCGCCGGAGGCGGTGCGGTCGATGTAGACCTCGCCGGTGGTGGTGTCGTAGCCGATGCGGGTGCGCTGCCCGCCGCCCGTGCGGACGTCGAGGCCGAAGCGGTCGGCGGTGCCCGGGGTGAGGTCGGCCTGGAGTTCCTGGCTGCTGCCGTGCACCGCGAGAGGGGTGGTGGTGTTCGCGACGCGCGTGCTGGGCACCTGGGTTCCGGCGCCGCGCAGGGCGGTCAGTTCGCGGACCGGCTGCTGGATCAGCCGGACCTTGCCGTTGACGGTCTGCAGGGAGAGCCGGCGGGGGAAGGTGTCGGCGCTGCGCCACGGGCTGGTGGGGATGGCCTGCCCGTAGTTCCAGTTGTTCATCCAGGCGATCATGACGCGGCGGCCGCCGGGTGCGTCGTTCCACGTGTTGGCGGCGTAGAAGTCCGCGCCGTAGTCGAGCCAGTGGGCGCGCTGCAGGGTGCTGAGCGCGGGGCTGTCGGCGGCGGTGAAGTCGTCGGCGAGGATGTGGCCCCAGCCCTCCTTGTTGTGGTCGACGATCTGGATCCGAGCCTTCTTGCCGATCAGGTCCTTCAGGTCCCAGGAGGCCCAGTCGAGGGTTTCACTGTCGGAGCCGGTGGCGGTGCGCACGACCTTGCCGTCGACGAGGAGGTTGACGGCGGTCTGGGTGTCGCGGGGAGCTGCGGGCTGGTCGGAGAAGACGATGTCACCGACGGCGATGTGGCCCCAGCCGCCGGCGCCGGTGTTCTGGTCGACCACCTGGATCTGCGCCTGCTTGCCGAGGTAGGCGCTGGTGTTCCAGGAGGTCCAGTTGAGGTCGCCGCTGTTGGAGCCGGTGGCGGTGGCGACCACCTTGCCGTCCACGACGAGGTTGACGGCGGTCGGGTTCGGCAGGTCGTTCGGGTGGTAGCCCATCGCGGTCTGCAGGTCGATGTACTTGCTGGTGACGGTGAAGGTCGGCGAGGTGATGGTGCCGGTGCCGGGGTCGCCGTCGGGAGTGTAGGTGTCGAGGGTCTTGGGGCCGAGCTGGCCGGGGAGGCTCTCGGTGGTGGGCCCGGAGTTCGCGAACGAGCCGGTGGCGGTCCAGCCGTCGCCGTAGGTGTCGCCGGAGAAGTCGGCGAACACCTGTCCGGGGGGTGCCGATCCGTCGCCGGCGCCGTCGATGTGGGGGTGGTTGCCGCCGCCGACCAGGAAGTTGAGGTAGCGCCGGCTGACGGTGAAGTCCGGTGAGGTGAGGGTGCCGGTCGTGCCGTCGCCGTTGTTGAAGCTGTTGACCAGGCCGGTGCCCTGGTAGCCGGAGACGGACTGCTGGTTGGGCAGGGTCCCGGTGGCGGGGGCGGAGCCGAACGCGTCGCCGGTCGCCGTCCAGTCCCCGTAGGAGCCGGACTCGAAGTCCTGCAGGACGGTGCCGCTCGGCGGGGTGTACGTGCCGGTGTCGTCGGAGGCGAACTTCTTGCCGTCGAAGTCGCCGACGAAGTACTGGGCGCCGGAACCGCCCGCGATACCGCCGGGGTTGAGGTTGACGGCCAGCACCCACTTGGTCTTCTTCGGGTCGCCGTCGACCGGGAGCGGGAACAGGTCCGGGCACTCCCACACCCCGCCGGTGGCGCCGGCCGGGCCGAAGTCGCTCTGGTGGGTCCAGTGCTTGAGGTCGGCCGAGCCGTAGAAGGAGATCTTGTGCTGGTCGGCGAGGGAGACCGCCATCAGCCAGCGCTGGGTCGGGGCGTACCAGAAGACCTTGGGGTCGCGGAAGTTGTTCGAGCCGATGTCGAGCACCGGGTTGTCGTGGTACTTGGTCCAGGTGGTGCCGCCGTCGGTGCTGTAGGCAAGGGCCTGCTGCTGCTTGCCGGAGGCCTTCTGCGCACTGGTGTAGACGGCGACGAGCGGAGGGTTCTTCTTGGTCCCGAAGCCGGTGGTGTTGTTCCGGTCCAGCACCACGCTGCCGGAGAAGATCATCTCCTGGTCGTCCTGGGGAATGGCCAGCGGGAGCTGCTTCCAGTGGACGAGGTCGGTGCTGACGGCGTGGCCCCAGGACATGTTGCCCCAGGTGTTCCCGGACGGGTTGTACTGGAAGAACAGGTGGTACCGGCCCTTGTAGTAGATGAGGCCGTTGGGGTCGTTCATCCAGTTCTGGGCCGGGGTGAAGTGGAACTGGGGGCGGTACTGCTCGTGGTAGAGCGTGTCGGCCATGGCGGGAGAGGCGGCGACCAGGCCGAGCCCGGACAGGACGGCCAGCGCGGCCAGGAGTCTGCGGCGCGGACGAGTGGTTTTGGACATGGCTCTCCTTGCAGGCGTGCGGGCTTCGGCGTGCGGGCTTCGGCTCAGCCGTGAGGACTGACGCGTGACGAGTGGCGCTTGACGCGTGTCGGGTGCGGGTACGGGTGGCGACGCGTGTCGGATGCGGGTACGGGCGGCGGCTGCGCTGCGCCGTGGCCTCGTCCAAGGCCGCGGGCGAGCCCGGCTGTGGGGGCAGCACGGCACCGGCAGCTCCAGCCACCGGCTGGAAACGTTTCGCCGAACGTACGGGCAGCATGCCGCCGAAGTCCAGACCCTGTGCAGGGAAAACTCCCGAATGCGAGGATCGGGACGGCTGCACGGTGCCATCGACCCCGGGAGAAAACGTTGCCCAGCGAGCAGAACGACACAGGTCGACGACCGGCGACCATGCGCGACGTCGCGACCATGGCCGGGGTCGGGATCGCCACCGTCTCGCGGGTCGTCAACGGCAAGCCCGTCACCCCCGACCTGGCGGAACGGGTGACACGCGCCGCCGAGCTGCTCGGCTACCGCCACGACCTGACGGCCAGCAGCCTGCGCCGGGCCGACCGCCGTACCCACACCCTCGGGCTGGTCCTGGAGGACGCGGCCAACCCCTTCTCCGCCGCGCTGCACCGCGCGGTGGAGGACGCCGCCGCCGACCGTGGCGTGCTGGTTCTGGCCGGATCCACCGATGAGGACCCGGTCCGGGAACGCGGCCTGCTGAAGACCTTCACCGCCCGCCGGGTCGACGGCCTCATCGTCGTGCCCACCGGACGGAACGACACCGACCTCGACGCGGCCCGCCGCGCCGGCACACCCGTCGTCTGCGTGGACCGCCGCACCACGGCGCCGCAGGTGGACACGGTGACGGTGGACAACCGCGCGGGCGTGCGGGCCGCGGTGAAGAGGCTGCACGAGGCAGGTCACCGGCGCATCGCCTTCCTCGGGGACCTCCGCTCGATCTGGACCGCCGAGGAGCGCTATGGGGGCTTCGTGGAGGGGCTCGCCGAGGTCGGATGCGTCCTGCACCCCTCTCTCGTGCGGCGCGACCTGCACGGCCCGGAGGCCGCCCAGGAGGCCACCCGCGCACTCCTGGCCCTCGCCCACGCGCCCACCGCATTCGTCTCCGGCCAGAACCTCCTGACCGTCGGGGCCCGCCGGACCTTGCAGGAGCTTCAGCGGCAGCACCGCGTGGCGCTGATCGGCTTCGACGACCTGCCCCTCGCCGACCTGCTGGAACCCGGCATCTCGGTGATCGCCCAGGATCACGCCGCCATCGGCCGGGAGGCCGCGGGCCTGCTGTTCGACCGGCTCGACGGCGAGGGCGGACCCGCCCGTCACCGCGTGCTGCCCACCCGGTACCTCGCCCGCGGCTCCGGCGAACTCCCCGCCCTCGAGGACGGCTGACGACCTTCTCGTGAACGAGTCGTTTCCCGCGTGTTGACGGGGCGCGCCTCCCGGTGCTTCACTGCCGGAACCGGTACCGAAACCGGTTCCGGTACCGCTCCCGGTAGCGGTTCCAGGGATCTCTGTACGATCAGCCCCTCGGTGCGGGAGGACGTCTCCCGCGCCTGCGTGGAGGGAGAGGAGGTGGCATGGGAGTCACCATCGCCGACGTGGCCGCACGGGCCGGCGTCAGCAAGACGACGGTCTCGCGAGTGCTGAACGGCAAAGGCGAGATCAACGAGAACACCGTCCTCAGGGTCCGCAAGGCGATATCGGAACTCGGCTATGTGCCGAGCGCCGGAGCAGTGGGGCTCGCACGCGGCACCACACAGATGATCGGCATGCTGGTCCCCGATCTGGCCTGGGCCTGGGCCGGCATCGTGCAGGCGGTCGTCGAAACGCTGGAGGCCGAGGGCTTCGGACTGCGCATGCTGACCTGGAACCGCGGGGAGGAGTCGCTGCGCAGGCTCGGTCTGCAGGTCGCCGCGAAGTCCTTCGACGGTCTGCTGGTGATAGAGCCCGAGGGCGCCCTGGGGTACATCACGGAACTGCACGAAGCGGGGCTGCCGGTCGTCCTGATCGACGACCGCTTCCAGCGGCCGGGATTCCCCTACGTGGCCACCACCAATCGGGAGGGGGGTGAGCAGGCGGCACGGCACCTGCTGGAGATCGGGCGCCGTCGTCCGCTGGTCGTGACCGGTCCCGAGGCGTTCGGCTGCACCCGGGAACGGCTGGGCGGCTTCGTCGACGTCTACGCCGAAGCCGGGATCGAGATCGACCAACGCAGCATCGTCTGCGGCGACTTCCAGTTCGAGCGCTGCCGGAGCGCGGTCGCGCGCGCCCTCGCGGACGGCCTGGAGTTCGACTCGGTCTTCGCCCACAACGACCCCTCGGCGGCCGGCGTGCTCGCCGCCCTGCACGAGGCCGGTCTCTGGGTTCCGCAGGACGTCGCCGTGGTGGGGTTCGACGACGTCGAGATGGCGTCGTACACCTATCCGGCGCTGACCACCATCCGGCAGCCGATGCGGGAGATGGGTGCGGCGGCGGCGCGTCTGCTGCTGGACCACGTGCGCGGATCGCCGGAAGCCGCCCCCTCGTGCATCATTCCCACCAGCCTCGTGGTCCGTGGCTCGACGTGACAGCGGAGCTTGAACTGACGCTGCGTCACCGAGATGCGCACGGCGTCAGGGGCGGCGCACCATGATCCTCACCGACCCGATGCTCCCCGCCGCGGCCGCTCACCGCCGGCGCACCTACACCATGAGCGCCGCGCCGGCCCTGGTCGGTGGAGCCTACGCCCTCTTCGAAGCCGCCTGGGAGAGCGCCACCGGCTTCGCCGCCTTCCTGAGTGCGGAACGGCCCGGATCGACGCCCAGACGGCCCGGGTCCTGCGTGCCCTGGGCTCCGGCGCCACCGACGAGGCCGCCGCCCGAGAACTCGGCATGTCGCTGCGCACCTACCGCCGCCGGGTCGCGGACCTGCTCGCCGCCCTCAACGCGGGCTCACGCTTGCAGGCCGGAGTGCGCGCGGGCGAGTTGGGCCTGACCCGCGGGTGATCAGCGGGAGGCGGTCGCCGACGCCTCCACGGAAGCCGGGGCGGAAGACGACGGCGACCCCGCGTCGCCCAGGGCGTATCAGTGCCCCGAGCGGAACCAGTGGGTCCTGGCGGCCTGACGGACCCGCCCGGCGCATGACCTGGGCGGAGCCCGAAAGCCCCGCCCGAACACCATGTGGCCCCGGCTCAGGGCCAGACAAGGCAATACGGCTGGTGCCCCGCCTCATGCAGCCGGTGGCTGAAGTCCTGCCACTCGTGCAGCGATTGGGAGGGGCGGGGCGCTGGCCTGGGGTTTCTCTGTGAAGCGTGCGTTGACCTGCGGAAACACTCCTCGGTAGTTCTCACGGGTCAACGCCGTTTCCCGGACTCATGTGCCCTGGATGTGCCCTCCGGGGACCTGGCTGGGGAGGCGTTCATGCCCAGTTTTCGCGCCTAGGGAGCTCTCGACATGCGACGGACGTCCTGTGTGCTGCATCCGTTCCCTCCGGGGCCGGACGAGGGGGAGCTTCGGAGATGCCGTCGCGCGTGACACCAGGAGTAACGTGGCAGGTGCGGGGCGGAGTCCCGTCGTCGCACCGGCCCTACAGACGGGTGGTCATCATGACCAGCTCGGATACACCACCTGTTCCCCGGCGTCTGCCCAGCGGCGTCCACGAGGCGGTGCGGCCAGGGTGTGCGCTTCTCCGGCTGGAAACGACCGCATCACGCGAAGGCGTCCTCGACGGTGCGTGGTGGCCGCGCTCGCGCGACATCGGCGCTGAGCTGCCCGCGCTGCTCAGCGCCCTCATTGCCCACCTCGGCCCCGTGACCCGCGTGGGACTGGACACCGCGGCCTGGGAAGGTCTCCCGACACGTATCGCCGTGGACGACCGGGTGGTGCACGTCGATTCCTTCCCGGTCGGTGACGACACGGTCCTGGTCACCCGGGGCGACAGGGACATCTTCTCGCTGCTGGTGGTCCCGCCGGACACAGCACCGGACGCCGCCCGCGCCGCGATGGCCCAGGCGGTCCGGGCGGACAACATCAGCCAGGCCGAGCAGATCCTCATCGAGACCGGGAGCGGGCACGGTCCGTCCGGCTGACGGGCCCGCCGCTGGGCGTGACCGGCCGAGCGGTGTCGGACGGCGAGGGGAGATCAGCCGCGCCACTCCACCATGAGCAGCGTCGCGTCATCGCTGGTCTGTCCGCCGCGCGCCTGTTTGAGCGTGTGGGACAGGGAGCGCGTCACTGCCCTGATGCCGCGGCCGGTCCTCTCCAACTGGTTCACGCAGTCGATCAGCTGGTCCTCCCCGAACTCCTCCCCGCCGCTCTTGTGCTCCTCGACCACTCCGTCGGTGAAGCAGAGGACTCGGTCCCCGGGCACCAGCCCCAGCCCGCTGATCCGGGGCTCCGGACCACCGAGGCCGACGGGGAGGGTCGTCGGGCCGACCAGACGCTGTGCGACGCGGTGGTCGCGGACGAGGATCGGCGGCGGGTGCCCGGCGTTGACCCACTGCACCCGTCCCGTCGTCGTGTCCAGCTGCATCATCTGCGCGGTGACGAAGTGCTCGGGACCGAACTGCCTGGCCACGGCGCGGTCCATGAACGCGTAGATCTCCGACAGTCCGATGCCGGCGCGGCGGGCGTGGCGGTAGGCGCCGATGGCCACGGTGGCCATCGTGGCCGCGTCCAGTCCGTGGCCCATCGCGTCGATCATGGCCACGTGGAGGACGTCGTGGTTGAGCGCGTAGTCGAAGCTGTCGCCGCCCACGTCGTAGGCGGGTTCCAGGATCCCGGCCACGGCGACCCGGGGCATGATCATCGCGAGCGGTGGCAGCAGTGACCACTGGATCTCCGCTGCGACGCTCATCGCCTCACCGCGTCGGACGTCGAAGAACAGGTCGGAGTAGCCGTGCTTGGTCACCAGAAGGTCGGCCACCAACCCGGAGATCCTGAGCAGCAGGCGGCGGTCGTCGTCATCGACGCTGTCCAGCGTCACCGCCATGACCCCCACCTGGTCACCGCCGTCCAGCAGGGGCAGATGGACCCGGACGCCGTCCTCATGGGGCTCCTCTACAGGGACGGCGTCGAGGAAGCAGCGGCCCGCGTCGGAGTCGTCGATCAAGTGAGGTTCCCCGCCGGTGAGTCCCTCACCGGGCAGCGGTACGAGCACCAACTGGCCGTAGTCCTGCAACAGCACCTGCGGACGGCGGCCACCGAGCCGGTCCACCACGTCGGCGACCAGGGGCCCGATGAGATGGGGTGGGAGTTCGTGCGCGCTGTCGAGGATTTTTCCGAGGAGCGCTTCCCCGAGGCTCTCGGACCGGTTCGGGCGCCGTCCTATCCCCTCACCTTCCGCGGTCACGCTTCGGGCGGGGGCGGGCCGGGATGACAACGGATCTGTCGGTGCCATGGCTCCATCATGCGGTCGTGAATGCCCGGCCCGCTGGTCGGGCGGAGCCGGCCGGGCTGCTCACCTGGGTCCGGCTCCTCCTTCCGACTCCCATGCGTCCTGTCCGTCGAGGCTGCTCTCGGCGAGTGCCAGCAGGCGCGGAGCCGACAGTGGGTTCCCGGGGTCGGCGGCGGCGGTCAGCAACCGGGTGGCAACTCCGGCCGGCTCGTCCGGGGGGATCACCAGCAGTTCCCAGCGTCCCACGGTGCCGCAGTCCACGGTGATGGCGTGCGCCTCGGCGGCGGAATCGGTCAGGACCACCTCGATCACGTGGCCGGGTGCCATCACCTCCTGCGGGGCATCGGGCCAGGCGGCGGTCCCCACGGTCACGCGGGTGACGGTGCCGCTGCTCGGATCCAGGGAACCGACCAGCGCGGGCAATTCGAGTTCCAGTGCGTCGCAGCGCGGCCACCATGCGCCGTCCAGCGGGCCATGGCTGACGTCCGGCGTGAGGCGCAGCCGGGGCATGGGCATCCGGTAGGAGTGTCCGTAACCTGGCGCGGTACCTTCGGCGGGCTGTGTGATGGCGTTCATCGTGCGATCCCGTTCCGGGCGCTGCTTTCCGGCTGCCCGCGTCAGTCACTCGCCGGGAACGGCGCCGCCGTGGTCGTACGCCCGGAAATTCTCGGTACCTCCCACGCTACTCCCAGCCGTGGCGGGCGGCGTGGTGCGCAGCCATCGCGCCGAGAAGCAGGCAGCCATCCCGTGGAGGTACCTCCATACGGCGGATGACGTGTCACGTGACCGCCCCGGCCGGTACGACCGCCGGCTCATCGCCCTCCGCCACGTCATCGGCGTGCCGAGGGCTGCCCTTCGGCGGACAGGGTCAACACGCAGGGGGCTACGGAGCCGGGCAGCCCGACGACCTCACCCATGTTCTGCCAGCCCCAGGACGAGAAGGCGGCTTGTCCTGCCCGGTCGGCAGGATGCAGCAGGGTGATCCCGAGGGAGGAGTGCAGCTCTGTGAGCAGACGCTGTTGCGGCCGGCGGGCGATGTCGCGGTGCTGAACGTGCGGGTGGTCCACGACCTGGGTGAGGACGACGAACCGTGCGCGGGAGGTGAGCCGCTGGATGATCTCCTGGAGCGTTCCGTCGGACCCCCGGCTGCCGGAGCCTTCAGAGCCCATCGGAAGACCGAAGGCGCAACCGACCAGCACTGTCGTCTCGGCGCCCAGCAGGGCGAAGCCGGGGCGGCGGGCGGTGACCGCCAAGCGGTGCAGGAAGTCCCCGCGGTTGTGGTAGCGCTCGCCCGTGGTGCCTGCGACGGACTCCGCAGCCAGGTCCGCGATGTCCGCGCGCATGTCTTCTCCAAGGCCAGAACGGTGGTGATGCTGCGGCTGCTGGTACGTGTGCACCTCACAGCCGAGGGCCGGCAGGGTAAGGGGGCACCACCTCGCCCCTGCCCTGTCGCGACAGGTGCCCGGATGCGCGCCGCT
Source organism: Streptomyces sp. NPDC028331 (assembly GCF_055565775.1). Taxonomy (NCBI): domain Bacteria; kingdom Bacillati; phylum Actinomycetota; class Actinomycetes; order Kitasatosporales; family Streptomycetaceae; genus Streptomyces; species Streptomyces sp. NPDC028331. Next base: position 63,097 of record NZ_JBVHTR010000001.1, read on the forward strand.
CTGGACACAACACTGGCCGCCGCGCAGTTCCCCTGGACACAGCACAACACTGCCGCCCGCGATCGAAGCCGGGCGGCAGAGCGGGCGGACGAATTGAATGCCAGCTCACTTCCGAACCCACACGCGACACGACCTCCACTCGCCGGGTCTCCGAACCCATTCGAGCGAAACGTCGCACGCCAGGAGGATCGGTCCCTACGTGAAAGCCAGCGCTCATGGAGCAGATGACCCACCTGTTACCGAAACCGTCCCGCGAAGGGGGACATGGCAGGGGCGAGCATGTAGCGGAGGAAAGCGGCGAGGTCGGCGAACGCTGAACGCGGTCACTCATCTCACCGTGGGGGCGAGACGCTATCCCAGAAGAGGCGCTCGGTCAGTTCCAACCGTCCAGCGACACCTGAGGCCCGCCGGCCAGGTAGCGATGAAGGGCGCTGGCGGTGGTCTCCACGAACTCTTCGGGGATGGCACCGGTGTCGACCCAGCGGACCTGGGCGTGCTTGCGCGGTTCTCCGGCTCGCCGGACCATTCGTCGGCGACGAAGACGACCGTGTGGAAGCCGTTGGGGGCTTCCACACCCCAGGCGCCGTGGATGACGTGGGCGACCTTGAGCGCTTCCGGCTTGACGGTCAGACCGGTCTCCTCGTACAGCTCGCGGACGGCCGTCGCGGTGACCGGCTCGCCGGGCCCGCTCTTGCCGACCGGGAGATCCCACTTGCCCCTGCCGAATTTGGCCTGGTCGCTGCGCTGAAGGAGGACCACGCGGCTGGTGGCCTCGTCGTGGATGATGACGGCGGCGACCAGCAGGGTCATGGATTCCAGAGCGGGCCGGAGCCCCTCGGGCTGATCATCGGTTGTCGGCTGAGCCACGGGGGTCCCTTCCTCGCCGGGTCGGTGGGCATCTCGGCCGTAGCTCTCGATGGGCTCCTCTACTTGAAGACGAGCTCTCGGAAGCTGTTGCGGATATCAGTCAGCGGTGCGCGGTCGCGGGTGTAGTAGAGCTTGTTGGTCAGGAGCACCGCCCAGCGGCCCTTGATGGGGGAGATCCACATGCCCGTGCCGGTGAAGCCGTAGTGGACCCAGACGTCCTCCTCGATGGTGGTACCGGGAGCTGGGTGCCAGAACAGGCCGCGAGCGGGCTGGAGCTGCCCCGTCTCGATGGCCAGGGACCCGTTGATCCACTCGATGCCGAAACCAGCCCGGAGCTGTGACGCTGTGGGGGCGAGCATGTACTGGAGGAAGGTGGCGAGGTCGTCGAGGACGGTGAAGACGCCGGCAATGCCGCAGACGCCGCCCAGGAGGCGGGCCGAGAAGTCGTGGGCGACTCCCTTGAGGTGGGTGTCGGTGTCCTGGTCGAGTTCGGTGGGCGCGCAGCGGGCGGCGAGGTCGGTGGGCAGGGGGCCGAAGTGGGTGTAGGTCATGCCCAATGGGTGCCAGGTGCGGGCGGCGGCCAGCTGGTCCAAAGGCTGGTCGGAGAGGTGTTCGGCGAGGTAGCCGAGGATGAGGGCAGCCCGGTCGGTGTACTCGACTGCCTCACCTGGGGCCCGGTGGAGCTGTTCGCGGAGGACGCCTCGGCGGATCTCCTCGGGGTTGGTGCCGTAGAGGTTCTTCAGTTGGGCTCGTAGCGGGACACCAGCGGTGTGGGTCAGCAATTGCTGTGTGGTGACGGTGCCGAGTGGGTGGCCGGCGACCTCGTGCCAGAAGCTGCCGAGCGGCTGGTCTAGATCAAGGGTGCCGTCCTCCCACAGGGCCCCGATGGAGGACCAGACGGCCAGGATCTTGGTGAGGCTGGCGGCGTCGAAGACGGTGTCGGTGTGCATCGGCACGTCCGGCTCGTCGGGGTCGAGGACGCCGGTGGTGCCGTGGGCGAGGGTGCCGGTGGCATCGCCGACGGCCCACACGGCGCCCGGGTACACCTTGTCGCGGACTCCCTCGTCGAGGAGGGCTTCGATGCGGTCGCGGTCGTACGTCATGGTCTCCCTCTTCGCCGGGGTGTCCCGTCGGTCAGCGTAGTGACGTTCGCGGAGCGGTTCGGGTAGTGACGTGTCGGGTCGTCTGGCGGTCGGTTCAAGTGAGCTGTCGGCCGAGGTCGGTCAGCAACCGTGCGGTCGCCGAGAGGGGATAGCGTGCCGCGTTTGCATAGCCCGCCTGTCGCAGGGCAGTCAGCAGCCCAGGTGTCTTTCTCAGCCGGTCGAGGTCGCGCGCGAGTGCGGCGGAGTGGGTGAAGTCGGTGGCCATGCCGGAAGCGGCGAGGGCTTGATTGAGGCCGGGGACGGGCTGGTAGAGGACGGGGAGCCCGCACGCTTGGGCTTCCAATGCGACGAGTCCCATGGCTTCCAGGGTGGTGGACGGCACGACTAATACGTCGTGTTCGGTGAAGGCTTTCCATAGCTGTGGGCGGCGGAGCCAGCCGAGGTAGCGGACCCGTACGCCGGCTCGCTGCAGCAGTGGGGCCAGTACGTGGAACTGGGCTTTGGGCGCTGCGACGCTCAGCTCGACGTTGGGCACGGGAGCCAGGATCTTGATCAGGGCCTCGGCACCCTTTTCGGCGGTCAGGCGTCCTGCGTACAGGAGCCGCAGGTGGCTGGCGGAGGTGCGTGCCGGCCGGGCGGGCGGGGCGGTAAGCAGGTGGTCGGGGATGCCCCAGGGGATGTGGGTGATCTTGCGGCGTTCGATCTGCGGGGCGAGCTTGAGGAGGCGGTCGGCCATCGCGTTGGTGGGGACCACGATGGCGTCGGCGGCCCTGGCTGTCTCGCGCAGTACTTGGAGCTGGTCTCGGTGGGTCTCGGCGAAGAGCAGGTCCGTGCCGTGGACGAGGGCGATCCGGGGGTGTGCGGGTAGGGCGCGGATGAGGGCTGGGGTGGCGCCGAACGCGAGGTGCTGCAAGTGGAGGACGTCGATCCGTGTGGGATCGAGCGTGGCTGTAAGCGCTCTGCGCAGGGTGGTGACGTAGCGGCTGAAGGCTGTTCCTTCCAGGCATTTGCCTGCTGCGGGGAGCAGGCTGAGGCCGGCGGGTGGACGGGGAGCGTGACCAGGTGGTGCGAGCATGAAGGCGCGGGCCGGGATGAGGGGTTGCTCGCCGGTGTAGAGGTCGAGGAAGAGCTCGACGCTGCCGCCAGGGCTTCCGGCGGGGAGATCCAGGAAGGTGGCGGCCATCGGGCCGGTGGCCGAGCTGGCGTTCACCGCGCTCCTCCGTCGATCTCCTCGTAGAGGCGCGAGATGTCGATGCCTTCCGTGGACGCGTACTTGGCGGGCTGCTGCTGGTAGCTCGCCGGGGCGCCGAAGGTGGTGAGGAAGACGAGCTTGCCGAAGGTCATGCCTGGATACACGCGCACCGGTCGGACGGCGCGGATCTCCAGCGTCCAGCGGATCGCGTGGCCCTGGTGCCCAAGCGGAGCCGACACGTGGACCCAGATGCCCAGGGAGCCGATGGTGCGGTCGCCGTTCAGCAGCTGCGCATACGTCTCCGAACCGGTCCGTTCCAGGGTGATGCCGAGGTAGAGCAGGCCAGGGCGCAGCACCAGGCCGGCGTCGGGGATGGACTGCTCGGTGAAGGTGGTGGGCATTGCGGCGTCGAGGTCGCCGCCGCAGACGCGGATGGTGTTGCCGAGGCGCCAGTCGTAGGCGTTGGGGGAGACGCGGCTGGGCTCGTACGGGTCGATGGTGATCTCGCCGGCCTGGACGGCGGCGGCGATGGCGGGGCCGGTGAGGATCACGAGGCCACCGCCCGGAGTCGGGTGAGGTCTCGCCAGTAGGCGGAGGGCTGCGGGCCTGTGGCGGCCTGGTACTTGCCGCGGTAGAGGTCGATGGCGCCGGTGGAGAGGAAGAACATGATCTGCCCGATCTTCATGCCGGCGTACACGCGCAGCGGTCGGATCGGGGTGAGCATGAGCGTCCACTGGCCGTGGAAGCCGATGTCGCCGATGGGGGCGGTGATCTCGACAAACAGGCCGAGACGTCCGACGGAGGAGCGGCCGAACAGCAGCGGCACGAAGGTGTCGGAGCCGACCTCTTCGAGGGTGTGGCCGAGGTAGAGCTCGCCCGGCTGGAGGACGTGCCCGTCCGGGCCGATGGTGGTTTCGCGGGTGAGGTTGGGCCGGTGGGCGTCCAAGACGGGGCCCGTGTAGGTGATCAGGGTGGGGCCCAGACGCACGTTGTAGCTGTTGGGGTTGACCTGGTCGGCGGCGAACGGGGTGATGCGGAGGCGGCCGTCGTGAGCGGCAGCGGTGATCTCCGGGCCGGTGAGGATCATTAACTGCCTCCTTCCGCGGTGTCGGGGGCAGTGAGGATGTGCTGGACAGCCTGGTCCAGACGCAGGCCGGCCTCGTGCGTGCGCTCGCCGAGGTAGGTGTCGGCGAGGTAGTCGGTGGTCAGCACGGTGGTGACGGCATCCGGCAAGGGATCGGGGGCGGTGACGAGCGGGCCGGTCTGGGTGGTCAGCTGTGACAGCCAGCGGGGGAGGTCGCTGCGTGCCGGCTCAGGTACGTGGGCGTGCACCAGCTGGTTGCCGAACGGTTCGATGGAGAGCAGGTGGCCCTGGGTGAGGGTGTCGCCGAGTGGTACGGCGCGTAGTGCCGTCTCGTTGAGGATGACCGTGTCTGCCCCGAGTGCCGTACGCAGGCGGGCGGCGAGGTCCAGGAGCACATTGCGCCGGTCGAGGGGCTGGTGGCGGTAGGTCGGACTGATGGCGCCGAGGACGGCGGCCAGCTGCTGTCTGACGTCCTCGATGCGTGAGCGCAGGCCCGCAAGCTCCGCGGGGACGAAGCTCGGGAGCTGATCCGGGAAGGATGTAGTGCCTGCGCCCCATCCCGCGCCCACGGGCGTGGCGATCGCATAGCCTTCGGCGAGCTCCCGACCCTTGACGACCAGGGTGCCGTCGACTCGGACCGGCCGTACTGATCGCTGTGGCAGTGCCCGGCGAAGACCACGTCGAGGAACGGACAGGCCGCCGCGAGTTTCCGGTCCCCGTCGAAGCCGGAGTGGCTGAGCAGGACCCAGCTGTCCACCTCGTGGTGGTGGGCGAGAATCACCTCGCGCAGGGCCTGGAGGGGATCGGTGACGCAGCGGCCGGCTCGTTGGGCGGCCGGGATCGAGTGGAAGGCTTGCCAACCGATCACAGCGGTTACGCCGACGCGCCGTCCATCGATGTCGGCGATGTACAGGCGGCGGAACAGGGCGTCGCCAGTGTTGGCATCGACGGCGTTGGCGCAGACAGTGCGCCGGTGAAGGTCGGGTTCGAAGTGGTGGGGCCAGCCATGGTTGCCAGGGGCCAGCACGTCGTAGAGCCCGAGCAGGATCTCCCGCTCGATCGTGCCGCGACCGAGGCGGTAGTACCCACTGCCTTCGAAGAAGTCGCCGCAGTCCACGATGAGCGAGGTCGGGCGCAGCGCGTGGAGGTGAGTCAGGAACGGCGCGGCGTTGTCGAAAGCGGAATGCACGTCGGTCGTGGCAACGATCAGGCGGAGGACGCGGCCATCGCTGGTCATGGGGTGACCTCGCAGATGTCGGCACCCAGGGTGCGCAGCTTGCCGGACAGGTCGGCGTGGCCGCGGCGCAGCTGGTCGAGGCCGCCGATGGTGGTGACGCCTCGGGCCGTGAGGCCGACGACCATGAGGGCGGACCCGGTGCGGATGTCGGTGGCTTCGACGCCCGCGCCCGTCAGCTGCTGGGGCCCGGTCAGGCGGCATTCGGTGGGGGAGATCTCCTCGATCCGGGCGCCCAGGCGGGACAGCTGCGGCAGCAGGTTGCCGTGGCGGCCGGGATTGATGGCGTCGGCGAACAGATGCGTGCCGGGCAGTCCGAGGGCGAGTGCCATGAGCGGTGGTTCGAAGTCGGCGTCGAGGCCCGCAGGGCTCAGAGAGGCGATGGCCCGCAGGGGACGACCAGTGGGGGCTGTCTCATGCGCGCGGACAGTAAGGCCACCCGGCTCCGCGTCTGCGGGGATGCCGAGCTGATGAAGGGCAGCCACGAACGGGCCTACGTCCTTGCCCTGCACGCCGTCGATGCGGGCAGTACCGCGCGTAGCGGCGATCGCGCAGGCCAGCGTGGCTGCCTCGACCTTGTCTCCGGGCACGGTCCAGGCAGCGGGGGCAGTCGGCGGCGAGGAGGGCGGCGAGAGAGTGAGTACATGTTCGCCGGCCCGCGTCTCCCAGCCCACCGAACTCAGGGCGTCGAGCACGCTCAGGACTTCGGGCGAGAGATTGGGCTGACCCAGCCGTAAAGGCCGGCCGGTTGTGAGGGCGCGCAATGTCGCGGCCACGGTCGCACCGCGAGAGCGGAAGGGCAGTGCGATGGAGACGGTGCCGGTGTGAGAGGTGAGGGCCTCGATGCCGTATCCGGAGCTGTCCTGCCGGCTCCGGTCGCCGAACGCCTCGTACACGTTGAAGTGCAGCTCCATCCCGCGCGCACCGATCCGGCAGCCGCCCGGCCAGGGCAGCCGTGCCTGGCCGTAACGCGCGAGCAGGGCGGGGACGAGGTAGTACGAGGCGCGGATGTGGGCTGCCTGCGCCAGATGGGGCAGCCGTTGAGATGCCTCCGTCGGCAGGATCACGTAAGTGGTCGGTTCGCCGACGGGCTGCGTGACATGCCAGCCCGCCTGGTGCAGCAGAGTGAGCATGATCTGGACGTCCGTGCTGTCCGGGACGTTGCTCAATCGGCCCGGGCGACCGAGGGCCGCTGCGGCGGCCAGGAGCGGCAGAGCGGCGTTCTTGGAGCCGTCGACGCTCACGGTGCCGGCGAGCGGCGGCCCGGGGCGTACGGCGATCACCTCGGCGGCCACGCCGGGGGCGTGGGTGGTTGTCATCATCGACTCCTCTGGAGGGGCGGGAAACAGGCGACTTCCTGGCTGGGTTTGCTGGTCAGGTCGATTTCGGCCCAGCAGCGCTTGCCGGTCACGGTCGGTTCGGCGTGGTACCGGTCGGCGAGAGCGGCGACGAGGAACAGACCCCGGCCGCCCTCGCTGTCCGCGTCGGGCAGAGCCGGCTGGGGCAGGACCGGGCTCGTGTCGCAGACCTCGATCCGCAGGACGGCCTCGTCGAGACAGACCGCGAGCGAGACGGATCCGGTGCCGGCGTACTGGACCGCGTTGGTGACGAGCTCGCTGACCAGCAGTTCGGCTGTGTGCACCACCTCGGCGCCCAGTCCCGAGCCCCAGCCCGCTATCGCGTCCACGGCCTGGTGCCGGGCCTGGCTTGCTGCGGCGGGCGTCGCGGGTAGGGAAAGAGCGAGCTGGTGCGCTTCCATGAGCGGCCTCCCGGTGCAGGTGGGGCCACACCAAGCAACCAGTCCGTCGCCGCGAGTGGTGAGCCCTGACGCGGGCGATGCATGACTTATGCAGGGGCTGCATCACGGCCAACTACGGCTGATCTATGCTCGATTGAGCAGGCAGGATCAGCGACGGCGGAAGGAGCCGTGGCAGATGGCCGACGCGCATGGGGAAGCGAGACGGATCGGAGACCGGATCCGTCGGGCACGGGTGTTACAGCGGCGTTCACAGCACGACGTGGCCGCAGCGCTTGGGTATCACCAGTCCAAGGTGAGCCGTCTGGAGATCGGTCGCGGCACGGAGGACATCCGCGTACTACGCGCCATCGCGCAGGAACTGAACATCCCGCCTCATGAGTTGGGCCTCGCCCCGTCTCAGGACGTCTCCGCCGCCGATCAAGAAGCTGACGCCATGCACCGCCGCACCTTCCTCGCCGCGAGCATCGCAGCGCTCGCGGCCCCGGCCGGCTCTTCGGCCTCGCACACCGCCCTTGTCCAGGCCCTCCTGCCCGGTCCCGGCCCCGCGGGCACCGGTGGCCCCCAGGGCACGGCCGTCCTGTACGAACGCGTCGGATCAGCACTGAGGCTCTTCCACACCTGCCACTACACGGAGTTGGAGCGCATCCTCCCGAGCCTGATTGCCGACCTGCGACTGGCGGTCGGTGATGCGACGGACGGGGACACGGTGTCCCGGCTCCTGGCCACGGCGTACCAGACGACGACGAGCCTGCTGCTCAAGCAGCACGACCAGGGCAACGCATGGCTCGCCGTCGGCCGGGCGATGGCAGAAGCCGAACGCTCAGGCGACCCAGTCGTCCTCGCCTCCAGCGTCCGTGTCCAGGCCCACGTGCTGGTCCGTGAGAAGCACGCCACGGAGGCCGTCACCCTGGTCCGGCACACCGCTGACCAGCTCACCGGCTCCTACGACCGGCGTTCACCGAAGTACCTCGCCGCCGTGGGACTGCTGCTCCTGCGCGGTGTGACCGCGGCCAGCAGTCGTGGTGATCGCGCGGCCACGAAGGAATTCCTAACCGAGGCGAAAGAAGTCTCGCGTTACGTCACTCTCGACCGGCCCGACGCCTGGGCCACCTTCAGCCCGACCAATGTCGCCCTGCACGAGCTGAGCGCTCTGGTGGCTTTCGGCGACGCCGGCCTCGCCCTTCAGGCGGCCCGGCCCCTCATGCGTCGGCACATCCCGGTCCCCGAGCGCCGCGCCGCACTATGGGTCGAGGCGGCCCGCGCCTACAGCCAGCAGGGCCGCCTCGCCGACGGCTACCAGGCCCTGCGCATCGCCGAGACCTGTGCCGCCCAGGACATCCGCCGCCCCGATGTCCGCCACCTGGTCGCCGATATGGCCGCCCGCGACCGCCGACGTACCCTGCCGGAACTGCACCACTTCAGCCGCCAACTGGGAGTCCCCGCGTGACCGAACCGACTGCCCCGGACAAGAAGCCCTTCCTGTACGTCGTCGTGTGCGCGGCAGGCGTGGCCCGTGACGTCGGCAAGCTGATCACGGCCGCCCAGGAGGCGAACTGGGATGTCGGCGTCATCGCCACACCGCAGGGATTTGGCTTCATCGACGCTACGGCGATCGAGGCACAGACCGGCTACCCGATCCGCTCCGCCTGGCGTTCACCGGGAGACCCGCGCCCCCTGCCCCCGGCGGACGCGATCGCTGTGGCTCCCGCCACCTTCAACACGATCAACAAGTGGGCCGCCGGGATCTCCGACACCCTCGCCCTGGGCATCCTGTGCGAGGCGTACGGCATGGACATCCCGACCGTGGCACTGCCCTACCTGAACTCCGCCCAGGCCGCCCACCCCGCCTACCAGCAGAGCCTGGACCGGCTGCGGGGGATGGGTGTCGTGGTCGGTTCGTGCGAGCCGCACCGGCCGAGGGCCGGCGGCGCGGCGGAGCGCTTCAGCTGGGAGGAAGCACTGGACTTGCTGGAGCCTCTGGTCAGCCCGGCGCGGTGACGCTGCTTCCTCCACCGGACCGGATGCTGGGGACCGAGTCAGGGCGCGACACCGGAGAACGGTCGGCTGGGTGGGCAGAACGAAGAGTCGAGCTGCAAGGCCGACTCCGTCGGGGGCGATGACGCCCTGCGCTCTGCCTCGGCAAGTCCGCAGCTTGCCGAGGCCGCCGCCCGACCTGGTCAGTGACCGGATCGGCGAGCAAATCATGCTGATGAGGCGTTGATGCTGCTTTCCGGGGACCCTGGCGTTGGGGGCAGGGCGGGGTGAGCGGCTTGGTCCGCGACCGAGTCCGTCTCCTCGTCCTCGCTGCCGTCCGGCCAGCGGCCGAACGGACCGATGGGCCGCTCAGGCGTGGCGCCGAGCGTGCGCGGCCCCTTCGTACGGTGCTGCAACGGAATCATGTGTCATTCCCTCGACGTTGGTCTGCGCTGACGGCGGTGACTCGCAGCCGTCGTCCCGCCCTTGGTTTGTCCAACGATCCGGTGCACCCTTTCGTCGCTGGTGCAGTCCGCGAACTGGAGTGTGCGGAGGGTGATCAGCCTGGGTCGATGTCGCGGCCACGGCCGGGCGGTCCGCCCGGGCCGGGCCAAGGGCCGCTCTCCCGGAAGGGGGAGGTCATGAACCAGGGCCGGCTGTGTGCACGGTGATGGGTCCGTCGGCATCGCGGCGGCCCGTTCATTCAATCGGCCTCATGGTGCCCTGGGCGGTCGTGGCCGCGCACTGACTCCCCTCCTGGCGGCCAGGCAGCAAAAAGCCCCGGTCACGCCCTACGGGGGAAAGGCCGGACCGGGGCCTGTGCGGCGTATCTTAGCGCGGCTGCGGGCTGCCGGGCAGGTGCGTCACTGCGCGCACAGCGCTACCTTTCCCGCCCAGCCGTTGTGCCTCCGCTCCAGCAGGCAGATTCTTGGAGGAAGGCGCGCTGACCGTGCCGTGGTAACAGCGAGGATGGACGTCGTGGCCACTTTGACATCCGCCCCTGGGGCGGCCGATCGCGGCGACCCGCTGGGTGTCACGCGCGCAGCCGTCGTCACGCTGGACGAACGGAAACGGGTGACCGGCTGGAGCCCGCAGGCTGAGCGGCTGCTCGGCTACCACGCGAAGGAAGTGCTTGGCCGACCGGTCGGTGTGCTGTTGGCGCGGGCGGGTGAAGCGAACGGGGACTGGCCTGGCTCGCAGGCGGACCATGGCATGCCTGTTCAAGCGGTTCTGCGTCACCGCTCCGGTCACTCTCTTCGGGCAGCGACGGCGCTGCACCGGCTCCCGGCGGGCACCGCCTACCTCCTGTTGCTGGCGGATGCCGAGGACCATACGGAGTGGCAGTTTCGGCAGGCCGTGCTCCACGGCCTTGCCGCTGATTCCTCGATCGCGCTGACGATCTATGGCCCGGACCTGCGGGTGGCCTGGGCCAATGCCGCGGCGCGAAAAGAGCTGCCGGGGGAGTTCGCGCAGTATCTGGGGCGCAGTGAGGGCGATCTGTATCCCGGTAGCCAGGTGCTCTCCGCTGGGCACCCGTCCTCGGTGACGCAGCTGATGGGCGAGGTGCTCGCCTCCGGGCAGTCCGTCGTAGATCTTCTGTATCGGGGACGTACTCTGGCGGATCCGGATCGCGAGCACGTGTGGTCACTGTCCTACTACCGACTGCAGGATGTGGCAGGCCGGACGCTGGGCGTGTGTGAGGAGTCGGTCGACGTCACCGATCTGTACCGAGCTCAGCACAGACTGATACTGCTGAACAAGGCCGCTGCCCGGATCGGCAGCACCCTGGACCTCGACCGCACGGCAGAAGAATTCGCCGAGATCCTGGTGCCCGAGATCGCCGACTTCATCGCTGTCGACTTGATCGGGGCCGTTCTGGGCGGCCGTGAACCCGATGCCCGTTCCGTCGCCCGGACGGGCGACATGCGCCGGGCCGTCCACCGATCCGTCCGCGAGGACCTGCCCGAAGTCGTCGTCCCACCTGGCGGCACGGTGGGGTATGCGGACGGGTCCCCGCAGTGGCAGTGTCTTGCAAGCGGGCGCCCCGTCCTGAACGCGGTGTTGGCGCCTTCGAGTCCTTGGCTGGTGGAGGACAGCGCGCGCAGCACCGTCAGACGAGAGCTGGGCATCCACTCCCACATGGTGGTTCCGCTCCGGGCCCGGGACGTGACCATGGGAGTGGCGACCCTGATGCGGTGGCGCAGCCCTGAACCCTTCACACCGGAAGACCTGCTCCTCGTCGAGGAACTCGCTGCCCGGGCTGCTGTCTGCATCGACAACGCACGCCGGTTCACCAGAGAGCGGCACTCCGCGCTGATGCTCCAGCGCAGTCTGCTGCCGCACGAAATGCCCGCCCGCGCTGCCGTGGAAGCTGCTTACCGCTATCTGCCGGCCGACTCTGAGGCAGGGGTGGGCGGAGACTGGTTCGATGTCCTGCCCCTGGCGTGTGCCCGGGTGGGGCTGGTGGTCGGCGACGTCGTCGGACACGGCCTGCGTGCCGCTGCCACCATGGGCCGGCTGCGCACAGCCGTGCACACGCTCGCCGATCTGGATCTGCCCCCCGACGAACTGCTGGCACACCTCGACGACCTGGTCCAGCGCCTGGCCGAGGAGGCCGAGATCGCGCATCCCGAGGGAGCCGAGGGCGTGGTCGGTGCCACGTGCCTGTACGGCGTCTACGACTCGGTCACGCGGCGTGCGACGTTCGCCAGCGCCGGGCATCCGCCACCTGCCATCGCACACAGGAACAAGCCGGTGGAGTTCTGCGACATCCCGATCGGCCCCCTGCTCGGTGTGGGCGGTATGCCCTTCGAAGCGGTTGAGGTCGACATCCCGGACGACTGCGTCGTGGCTCTGTACACCGACGGTCTGATCACGGCCTCCGAGTCCGATATGGACATCGGTCTGGCGCGACTGAGCTTCGCGCTCGCCCATCCGGACCGCCCACTGGAAGAGATCACCGGCACCCTGGAGCGCATCCTGCTGCCCGATCGTCCTCCGGACGACGTCGCCTTCCTGGTTGCCCGGCCTCGCCCCCTGCCTGCCGACTGCGTCGCCTCATGGGGGCTGGCCTTCGAACTGGAAACGGCCGGACGGGCCCGCGCGCTGACCGGCGAGCGCCTCGCTCAGTGGCGGCTTGAGGAACTGACCTTCGCGGCCGAGTTGATCGTCAGCGAACTGGTCACCAACGCGGTCCGGCATGCGCGCGGCCCCGTTTCCCTGCGGCTCATCCGGACGGAGAACCGTCTCATCTGCGCGGTATCGGACGGCAGCAGCACCGCACCCCACATGCGAAGGGCGAAAGCCGGCGATGAAGGAGGCCGCGGCCTCTTCCTGGTGGCACAGTTCGCCGCGCGCTGGGGCACCCGCCACACCTCGGACGGCAAAATCATCTGGGCGGAACTGCTCGCCCCTGCGGCAGAAACGGGCACCTTCTTCCCTTGACATCGACCGCCGCCCACAGCACCTATGGCCATGTCGCAACTCAGTGGGCCACTGGAAGGACGGCACGGACGGACTTGCCCTGACTGTGGACCTCGACGGTGATGTCGGTGGCCAGCTCCTGGACGAGGTACCAGCCGAACCCACCTGGCTGGAAGGCGTTGGTGCGACTGAGTCGTGGAGGGTCGGTGCTGGCGTCGGAGACGGTGACCACGACGCTGCCGGGCCCGGCAGCCAGCCGGAACCCTTTGACGCCGCCGGCGTGCCGCTCGGCGTTCGTCACCAGCTCGGACACCACGAGGAGCACCGCTTCGGCTTCCGCGCCGTTCGACGGCCCCACCGATTCCAAGAAGCTGCGGGTGATGTCACGCGCCTGGGCTGCCGTGCGTATGTACGCCTCGTAGGTTCCGCGGTCATTGTCCTCCTCGGATGAGTGCACCATCACCTTCTCCAGTGTCTGACTCTCTCGGTCCAGTCTTGTGCCCAGAATGTGGTTGATCATCCGCATTCCGGATCGCCGCAGCCAGCTCAGGGTCGGGCGGGGTGAGGCACCTTCCTTTCTGCGGACAGCCTCCCGGTGGCGAGGCCGTCAGCGCCGGGCCTACCGGTACCGAGCAGGTGCCGCAGTACCGGGTTCCGACGGGTTCGGCGGGGTCTGGCCAGGCTGTGCCGGTCGTGCTGTCGCGCTTGTGTGGGCTTGTGCGGCTCGTGCTCGATCGCTGGGCGACTGCCGGGCAGCGAGCCGTTGGATGTGCCAGGTGAGGGTTCCGGCGGTGGAGCGGGCGTCGTCGAGGGTGCGCCGCTGTGCGGCGTGCCGGAGGAGCCGCTCGGGGTCGTGGCCGATGTTCTCGGCTTCGGTCAAAGCGGCGGCCAGTGCCGGCCAGGCGGGGTCGTCGAATACCTGTTGGGCGTGCTCGGGCAGGATCGCGATGATGCGCTGGGCGTGACGTTCCACGATGTCGGCGGGTGGCCGGCGCTGGGCCAGGGCGGCCAGCGGCTCGGCAGCAGCCTGTCGGTAGGCGGCCTGGAGATGGACCAGGGTCTGGTGGGCGGCGGTGACCTGCTGGTCGTGCCGGCGGGCTTGGTGCCAGCGGGCTGTGGCTATGACGACGAGGACGGCTATGTCGAGGAACATGGCCAGCCCGGAGCCGTCGCCGGTGACCGGTGCGATACGCAGGGCGCGCACTGCGCTCCGCAGAGCGCGGGCCTGGTCCTGCTGGGCGCGGATGCGGGAGCGGGTGGCGCGTTCGAAGACGATGGCGGCCTGCTGCAGGTGTGGCCGCAGGTGGCTGGGGGCGAGCAGCGGCAGCACGTCTATGGCTTCGCCGAAGGCCGCGATGTGGGCCTGGGCGGCTGAGTCGTCACCGTGGTCGAGGTGGTGGCGGATGCGCTCGCTTGCTGCGGCGGCCTGGTGCCAGGGGTTGGGCCTGCGCCGGCTGCCCGCCTGCGAGACGGACGGGGCCTCGACCGCGGTGAGGCGTTCCGCGATCTTGGGGAAGGACAGGTCGGGGGCGAGTTTGGCGCCGGAGAACCAGATCGGCTCGCCGGCGGCGTTGGTGTCGCCTTCCAGGGCGACCTTGTAGCCGCGCACGTCGCCGGAGGGGAAGCGCTGGACGTTGATGAGCACGCCGTCGACGCCGTCGAGCAGGTGGAGGAAGTCTTCGGGGCTGGTGGCGATGGACACCAGCTGCCGAATGGTGGTGCGCAGGTGCTCGCGGGAGGTCTTGGTCTTGCCGGTGCGGCGGGCCTTCTCCGTCTCGGCGCGGGTGGGGCGCTGGGCGGCGGTGCGGTCGCCGCGCACCACCTGCTTCAGGCCGTATTCCTTCTCGATGGCCGCGAGTTCCTTGTCCGCGGTCAGGTAGTCGTTCCAGTGGCGGGCGGTGCGCAGGTCGCCTCGGACCTTGGTGGCGGCGATGTGGATGTGGTCGTCGGCGTGGCGTACGGCGACCCACCGGCACCCGTCGGGGTCGTCTTGTGGCGCGATGCCGGTGGCGGCTACAACGCGGCGCGCGATGTCGGCCCATTCGGCGTCGGTGAGGTGTCGGTCGCCGGGGGCGGCACGGACAGAGCAGTGCCAAACGTGCCGCTCGGGTGCGCGGCCCAGTCGGCGGGCTTGTTTGACCCGCAGGTCGAGGTCGGCCACGAGGCGCTTCTTTGTGGCGTCGGAGTCGTTGGCGCGGCCGGGGTCGGGGGCGAAGCCGTCCCAGGAGGCGACCAGGTGCGGGTCGGTGTGGTCCTTGGCCTTCTTCGTGTCGAACAGATACCGGATCAGGCCGGCGGTGCTCTTGCCGCTGCCGATCTTGGCGATCACCGGGCGGCCTTCGGGGAGACGGCGTGGTTCATGGTCTGCGCGATGTCGACGATGGCGGCGCGGACGGCGTCCAGGGTGTGCTCGGTCTGGGCGAGGATAGCGGTGTCTACAGGGTGCGGATCGCCTCCGGCGTTGAGGCGGTGGGCGATCTGGTTGACGTTGTTGCCGATGCGGGCGACCTGGGCCCGCAGGGCGTCGAGCTTGTCGAGGCAGTCGTCGAGCTGGGTGCGCTGCCCAGCCAGGCCCACGCTAAGGTCACCGTCGAGGTACGCCATGACCACGGCGCCGACGAGGTGGGCGGCGGCGATGCCCAGCTTGCGGGCGCGGGTGAGGATCCGGGTCTTCTCGTCGATGCTGTAGCGGACGTCGACGCGCTCTTTGCGCTGGACGCTCTGGCGGGTACGACGGCGGGCGATACGACGCAGGGTGACTTCGTCGGCGAGCGCGGCGGGGGACTGCTCGGCCGCGTCGGCGGGCGTTTCCTCCTCGGGCACCCCCTGGTGCCCGAGCTCCTCCGCCACCCCCGGGGTGGAGGTGTCCGCGTTGGACCGGCCCTTGGACGGTCCAACGTCATACCTTGCTGCGCTGGTGGCGGTAGTGGTCATCTGCTGCGGCAGGCTTGGCACTTCGTGGTGAGGGTCGTGCATCGGGCGGTTCTCCGTGCGTTGTGGGAAAGAGGTCATGGCTCCAAGGCCGCTCGTCCCGCGGCGGGCTGTGCGGGGGCGAGCGGGAGGAGTCGAGCGCGAGGGGGACGGATGTGTCTGCGGACTCAGTGGGCGCCGACGGGTTCCTTGTCGGGCTCGTGCTGCCGCCGGCGGGCGGCCTGGTCGAGTTCGGCCTGCAGGTGATCCTTGATCTGGGTCAGGCGGTCCTTGCCGATGCGGTACCCAGCGGCGCGGATGGCCGCCTCGATGTTGCGGCGTGAGGCGCGGTCCCCGCGTCCCAGTGGTGCGGTGCGGGCGATAGCGAGCAGCTCGTCGAAGGTGGCGTCGTGTTCGTGGCTGCCTTCTTTGGTGAGCGGCTTCGGGGCCTGGGGCACCTTGACTGCTGCCTCCGCTACGTTCGCGCGCTCGGCCACATCGGGCGAGCACCGCACCTTCTTCGGCAGTGGGGTCTCATCGTCCGAAGGGGCAGGCGGCTCGGCACTGTGTCTGCCGTTGTGGCTGTGGCCGACCGTTTGGCTCGTTGTGGCGGCAGCCTCTTGGGCGCGGGGTGTGGGGTGGCGTCGGATGACGAGGTCGAGGTGGACGGCGCCGGCGAGCGCGAGAGGGGCGATGGCGGACAGGGCGCCGACGGTGATGTCGTCCAGATGCAGTCCGGCGGTGCGGGCCTGCTGGTTGAGGCGGATGGCGTGCAGGGCGTTGGCCCAGATGCTCGTGACCGTGGCGAGCCCGACGAGTGCCCAGACGTACAGGCGTGAGCGCCAGGGTGCGGTACGCAGGATGAGCAGTGCGGCGACGCCGATGGCGATGAACCCGTCGATCACCAACGGGAAGGCGTATGTGAGGACTCCGCGGACGTGGATGGCGACGGCCATCTGCCGCAGGGCGTCGTAGGACAGGGCGAAGCCGATCGTGCCGACCAGGGCGACCCCGAGGCGGATCGCGGCAGTCAGTGCAGGCACAGGGGCTTGGGTGGTGCGTGAGGGCAAGCGTTGCTCCAGGGGGAGACGGCTGCCATAGCCACAGGGCAGGGCTGCCGGTGGGGAAGGGGGCGGACTCGTCGCACCCGTCGCATGCCTGGTCAGGGCTGGTACGGGAGCCTGGGGCGGTACGGGAGGACCCGTCACAGTTACCGGACCCGTCACGGGGATGACCTGCGGTGCGACGTGTGCGACGGGTGTTTACGGGTGGTCGGTCGCCCTGTGACGCGTGGTCCCATCGCCGCTGGGTGGCTGCTCCTCGGGGCAGTAGCGGGCCCAGGCATCGGTGAACTGTGCACGGGTGAATCCCCGGGCCTGCCGGCCGCCCTCGAAGCGGATGACGGCTGCCTGGATGCCGAAGTCCTTCAGCAGGATTCCCAGGTAGCGCGGGGTCAGACCGGTGTTGCGGTACTCCGCCCATGGCGCCTCCTGGTCCTTCAGCAGCTCCTCCAGCAGGTCCCGCGTGCGTACGGTGTCTGGATCGCCGTAGCACGCGAAGACGCGGCGGATGTCCTTCAGCAGGCGCGTCTTTACGTTGGACTCGTCGTCCTGGCCAACCTCGGACGCGCACATCGCCGCGCATGCTGCCCGTGCTTTCTCCGGCCACGTGCCGCCTGCCAGTTCGGCGACTACCACCAGCGGCTCCCAGGTGTCCGCCGCCCGGTCCTGCACCGGCATCGGCGGTACCAGGTCGGCTGCGGTGTCCATCAGCGGGCGCAGCCAGGCCGTCAGCCGGTCACGCAGGGCGTGCAGGGCGGGGATGTCGCGGCGAGAGCGGAACTGCTCCACCCGCTCACCTGCCTTGCGCCGCTGCATACGGATCACCACAGCCCGGTCCATGACCGTGTCCGGCAGGTCCCCGATGCCGGCGAGCGCGGCCATCGCGAAGGTGGGGAACGCCTGCGGCTTGTGCTCCGGCCCGGAGATCCGCAGGGCGGGCCGGTTGCGCTGGTGGCCGGCGTTGAGGAGGCCACGCAGCTCCTCGTTCTTTTCGGCGGCCTTGATGCTGCCGAAGATGGTGTCGGCCTCGTCCACCAGCAGGGTGGGCGGGTCCTCACCGATGGCGCGGAAGACCACGGCCGGGCTGGTGTTGACCGTGATCAGCGGCTCGCGCACCGTCTCGGTGAGCACGTCTAGCAGGCGGGACTTGCCGCACCGTTTCGCCGGTCCGACCACGGCGAGGCGAGGTGCGTGCTGGAGGGCGGGCTGGATGTGCGTGGCCGCCACCCACAGCGTGACGGCGGTCAGCGCCTCACTGCTGGGCAGGATCACGTACCGCGCGATGGCTTCCCGCAGCTCGTCCAGTAGCTGTGCGCCTTCGCCGGCCTGCCCTGGCTCGTCGTCCTCGGAGATGGAGGCTTTCGCGGTGGCGTCCTGGCCCAGGGCGGCGACGGGCGGCCAGGTGGGTATCGAGGCTGCGCCGGAGGAGGCGGGGGACGTAGATTCGTCCATAGGCGTTCCTTCCCGGTGGGCCGGACAGGCAAGGCCCGGCCCACCGATTCGATCGTTCAAGGGCGATGGGGCGGGGACTCTGCGGCTTCGCTGTCCCGGCAGGGCGGCTTCAGGCCGTGAGGTCGTACGCGGATTGCGCGTTCACCCAGGCGTCGACCTCGGACCAGCGGTAGCGGAGGTGGCGGCCGACCTTGTGCACGTGGGGGCCAATGCCCCGGTACTTCCACTGGTAGAGCGTTTTCACCGGCACCCCGAGGTAGGCGGCGACTTCCGTCGGGGTGGCCAGCGGGCCGCGCCGGGCAGCGTCGGCGGAGGAAGGGGTGTTCGCGCTGCGGAGAGAGGTATTCGGCACAGGGCTCCTTTTCGGTCTTGGACAGCGTGCCTGGACAACACAGCCACACCGCCGGCGAAGAAGTCCAGCGTTGGTTCTAAAACTCTCCACTAATTCCCTCGGTGTGGCTGGGAGGGGGGAATAACCGTAGAGGCGGATCGGCCGTTGACCAAAAAGTTGGCGACTACGTCCTCATCCCTGATCGCCCGCGGCGTCCCGACCGGGCCCGGGGCGTCGGTTGGTGCAGGCCGGAGCCTGGCTGGGCGGGCGATCCAGTGAGCTGACGCAAGCGCTGAGCAGATCATCAGTTACCGGCTCAAAACGCCCAAACTCCACGCGCGACGGCAAGTTAGCACGGCGACTCCCGAAATTACCCGTCCGTGCCTCGTGAATGGACGAGATAAACGCCACGCCACCCCACGGTCACCCTGCAACGACTTCTGTAGAGTTTTAGAGCCAACTCTTGCCATAAAGGTCGGCTGCAAGTTACAGCTACCTGTCATGGCAACTCGACCCGTTGAAATAGGACCCGCCGGCCTCCATGCCGCCCGCGCCATAGAGCGAATACGCATCGTGCGCGGCCTGACCCAGCACCAGCTGGCCGTCCGATGCACCGCGCTGGGCCGCCCAATGTCCAACACAGCCCTCAGCCGCACCGAGCGCGCCCACCGCCGCTGTGACGTCGACGACCTCGTCGCGATCGCCACCGCCCTCGGCGTCTCGCCCGCAGTCCTGCTGCCACTGGAGACCTCTCCGCTCCAGACCCGGGAGCGCATCCGGGGGGTCCTTCTTGGCTGACGTGTACGACCGCTGGCACAAGTCCCACCCCAAGCCCACCGAGGCCGAATGCGGCGAACACAAGAGCCGTACGCGGCAGATGGTCCCCACCGTCGATCACGGCGTCGGCAAGCGGTGGCAGGTCCGCTACCGCGATCTGGACGGCCGCCAGCGCAAGGAAAACTTCGACACCAAGGCCGAGGCGGACAACCGGGCCGCCGAGGTCGACGTCGAGATCCGGCGCGGCTCCTACGTCGTACCAGCCGAGACGAAGCAGACGCTCGGTGCCTACGCGCAGAAGTGGCTGGACACGAACTCCGTCGGTCCGACGACAGCCCTCCGCTACGAGGCGACGGTCCGCAACCACATCGTCGAGCACCTCGGGCGACGCGAGCTGCGTTCCCTCAACCAGCCCTCGGTCATCCAGGGCTGGATCCGCACGCTCCAGGACGCCCGCCTGGAGGTGTCGACGATCGAGGGCATCTTCGACATCCTCTCCAGCATCCTCGGCGCGGCCGTGGAGGATGGGCTGCTGCCGAAGAACCCCTGCAAGGCGAAGTCGGTCAAGCTGCCGACCGCGACCAAGAAGAAGATCATCCCTTGGCCGCTGGAGCGCGTCCGGGCAGTCCTCGCTGGCCTGCCCAAGCGCTTCCAGGCCGGCGGCAAGCTCGCCTTCGGCTGCGGGCTGCGTCAGGGCGAGGTGTTCGGCTTCGCCGTCGAGGACATCGACTTCAAGGGCGGCTGGATCCACGTCAACCGCCAAGTGCGGCTCGTCGGCACGAAGCCCGTCTTCGCCCTGCCCAAGGGGAACAAGATCCGATCCGTGCCTCTACCGGCCCAGCTTGCCGCGGCCCTCAAGGCCCACATGAAGGAGTTTCCGCCGGGCGAAGTGACCCTGCCATGGGCCAGGCCGGACGGCGAGCCGAAGACCTTCCGTCTCCTCTTCATCGACCAGAAGGGGCGGGCCTACAACCGCAGCGTCTTCAACATGGGGGACTGGAAGCGCGCCCTGGCCGCCGCCGGCGTGATCCCTCCCCGCGAGCGCGGCGCGAGGTACCTCCAGGCGGCTCCCGAAGACGGGATGCACGCCCTCCGGCACGCCTACGCCTCCGTGCTCCTGGACGCGGGGGAGAGCATCAAGGCGCTCTCCGAGTACCTCGGCCACTCGGACCCGGGCTTCACGCTGCGGACGTACACGCACCTGCTGCCGTCCAGCGAGACCCGCACCCGCAAGGCGATAGACGACGCCTTCACCGAAGCCCCGGCAGCAGAGGCTCAGGGCACATCAGTGCCCCCAGAGAAACCCATGTGCCCTCAATGTGCCCTGGCCGCCTGACGGCCTCCCTCGGGCACTAGCGAGGGTGGGGTCCGAAAACCCCACCCGAACCCTGCGAAACCCCAGCTCACGGCCACACAAGGCAATAAGGCTGATGCCCCGCCTCATGCAGCCGATGGCTGAAGTCCTGCCACTCGTGCAGCAACTGGTACACGTTGAACGCGTCCCGCGGTCCGCCCCGGTCCGGCACCGTCGACCAGATGAAGGCCGCCGCGCCCACCTGCTCCTCGCCGATGCCGCGCAGCGGGTCCACGACCGTCATGGGGAGTTTGACGACCGCGTAGTCGGGGTGCAGGACCACCAGTTCCAGCGGCGGGACCTTGTGCAGCGGGACGCCCTCGATGCCCGTGAGGACCATCGCCGCCATCGTCTCCGGCTTGATCTTGGTGAACATGCCGCCCATGCCGAGCTCGTCGCCGCCCAGCTCCTCGGGTCGCATGGAGATCGGGACGCGGGCCGCCGTGGCGCCGTCCGGCGCGCCGAAGTACTTGTACGTCACCCCCACCCGACCACCATTCCCGCTTCCTGCACCGAATCGATCCCGCCTACGGTTCGCATGGTCCATGCCATCCATACGCGTCAGCCGGTCGATCCGCTCAGGTCCGCCCGGCCCACCGGTTCCACCAGGTCCGTTCTGCGAACCCTGAGTATGACGTGTCTCGCTCGTGTCCTCCGCGTCGCGCCGGTGCCTTCCCCGCCGGGCACGCCGAGGACCCAGGTCATCGGTCCCCTCGCCCAGTCCGCCACCGCGATGCATATCTCCACCCGACTGCTTCTCTAGGACCCGTGGTCCCCGTCGCGCAACCCGATCATCGTGTCAGTGACCTCCCCCGCGGCCGCCCGCCGAAACGTGCGTGCAGCCACCTGTCCGCACGATCTTCGAGGCCTCTGACACCATGGTTAGTGTGAGCTATCCGTACGAAGCCCCAGTTTCGCAGACTCTTTTCGAGCGCGCGGCGGCCGTCACGCCCGGCGGCGTGAACTCTCCGGTGCGCGCCTTCCGCGCCGTGGGCGGTACGCCCCGGTTCATGGTGTCCGGTACCGGTCCTTATCTGACCGATGCCGACGGACGCGAATACGTCGATCTCGTCTGTTCGTGGGGGCCCATGATCCTCGGGCACTCCCACCCGGAGGTCGTCGCCGCCGTCCAGGAGGCCGTCGCCCGCGGTACCTCCTTCGGTACGCCCGGTGAGGGCGAGGTCGCGCTCGCCGAGGAGATCGTCGCCCGGGTCGCGCCCGTCGAGCAGGTCCGGCTCGTCTCCAGCGGCACCGAGGCCACCATGTCCGCCATCCGGCTCGCCCGCGGGTTCACCCAGCGGTCCAAGGTGATCAAGTTCGCCGGTTGTTATCACGGGCATGTCGATGCGCTGCTGGCCGCGGCGGGCAGTGGTGTGGCCACGTTCGCGCTGCCCGACACCCCCGGTGTCACCGGCGCCCAGGCCGGCGACACCATCGTCCTCCCTTACAACGACCTCGACGCCGTCCGCACCGCCTTCGCCGCCCACCCTGGTGAGATCGCCTGCGTGATCACCGAGGCGTCCCCGGGGAACATGGGCGTCGTCCCGCCGCTGCCCGGGTTCAACCAGGGGCTCAAGGACCTCTGCAGGGAGAACGGCGCCCTGTACATCTCCGACGAGGTCATGACCGGGTTCCGCACCAGCAGGGCCGGCTGGTACGGCGTCGACGGGGTCGAGCCCGACCTGATGACGTTCGGCAAGGTCATGGGCGGCGGTTTCCCCGCCGCCGCGTTCGGCGGCCGCAAGGACGTCATGGCGCACCTCGCGCCGGCCGGGCCCGTCTACCAGGCCGGGACCCTCTCCGGGAACCCGGTCGCCACCGCCGCCGGCCTCGCCCAGCTCCGGCTGCTCGACGACGCCGCGTACGACAAGGTCAACGCCGTCTCGGCCGAGATCCGCACGCTCGTCACGGAGGCGCTCGGCAAGGAGGGCGTGGCCCACCAGGTGCAGAACGCCTCGAACATGTTTTCCGTGTTCTTCACCGACCGGCCGGTGCGCAACTACGAGGACGCCAAGGCACAGGAGTCCTTCCGGTTCACGGCGTTCTTCCACTCCCTCCTGTCGCAGGGCGTCTACCTGCCGCCCTCCTCGTTCGAGTCCTGGTTCGTCTCCACCGCGCACGACGAGCGGGCCGTCCAGCGGATCGCCGACGCCCTTCCGGCGGCGGCCCGGGCAGCAGCGGAGGCGACCGCGGCATGAGTGACATCACAGTCGTCCACCTGATGCGGCACGGCGAGGTCGCCAACCCGGACGGGGTCCTGTACGGGAGACTGCCCGGCTACCACCTCTCCGAGCTGGGCCGGCAGATGGCCGAGCGGGTCGCCGAGCACCTGTCCTCCCGGGACATCACCTACGTCGTCTCCTCCCCGCTGGAGCGCGCGCAGGAGACGGCCACCCCGATCGCCAAGGCGCACGGCCTCGACCTCGCGACCGACGAGCGGCTCATCGAGGCCGAGAACGTGTTCCAGGGCAAGACCTTCGGGATCGGGGACGGGGCGCTTCGGCGGCCCGCGAACTGGAAGCACGTCCTCAACCCGTTCAAGCCGTCCTGGGGCGAGCCGTACGTGGAGCAGGTGGTGCGGATGATGGCGGCGCTGAACGCCGCCAAGGACGCCGCGCGCGGGCACGAGGCCGTGTGCGTCAGCCACCAGCTCCCGATCTGGATCGTGCGCAGCTTCGTCGAGCGGCGGCGGCTGTGGCACGACCCGCGCAGGCGCCAGTGCACGCTCGCCTCCCTCACCACGTTCACGTACCAGGGGGACAAGATCGTGTCGGTGGGTTACACCGAGCCGGCCCGCGATCTGGTGCCGCCGCATCTGCGCGCGGGCGCCAAGCCGGCGAAGGGCAAGGCGGGCGCGGGCAACGGCAAGGCGTTCGGGGCCTGAGAGCGGGCCGGGGCCAACGTTCGACGCCCTACGGTTTACGGCCCGGCGTCCCCTTCGTCACAAGACGTATTCAGTCCGGTCATCAGGCCGTATCTTCGTAAAATCCCTTACAGGTATACGGTTTCCACGGAACCTGGCTCTCCATCGCGCCCTCTCACTGTGCGACCACTGAGAGGGCGCTATGAGATGGGGACGGAATGCGGGAGATCAGCCGACGGGGACTGATAGGACTCGGGGCGGGCGCTGCGGCGGCGATGGGACTCGCCGCGTGCGGTAGCCAGCACAACGGTGCGAGTCCGGCCCATGGTTCCGGCAAGGGGGGATCCGACGGCTCCGGCGATCCGAGCAACAGCCCCTCGGCCACCGCGCGTCCGCTGGGTGACGGCTCCACCGCCGACACCGGCAAGCAGCCGCACCAGCCGGACAAGCCGGTGCCGCTGGAGCCGGGCCAGACTCCTCCGCAGTTCGTGGTCTTCTCCTGGGACGGTGCCGGGGAGGTCGGCAACGGCCTCTTCCCGCGCTTCCTGGAACTCGCCAAGGAGCACGGCGCGCACATGACGTTCTTCCTCTCCGGGCTCTACCTGCTGCCGGAGTCGAAGAAGCGCAAGTACCTGCCGCCGAACAACGCGCCGGGCGCCTCCGACATCGGCTACCTCAGCGACGACCACATCAAGGCCACGCTGACGAACGTCCGCAGGGCCTGGCTCGAAGGCCACGAGATAGGCACCCACTTCAACGGCCACTTCTGTGGCGAGGCTCACGGCTCGGTCAAGTGGTGGACGCCCAAGCAGTGGCGCAGCGAGATCGACCAGGCCAAGGCCTTCGTCAAGGAGTGGAAGACCAACACCGGCTGGCACGACCTGCCGCCCCTGCCCTTCGACTACGAGAAGGAGCTGGTCGGCGGCCGTACGCCGTGTCTGCTGGGCCAGGACAACCTGCTGCCCACCGCCCGTGAGCTGGGCTGGCGCTACGACGCCTCCTCGCCCGGCGGCAACCAGGTGTGGCCGACGAAGCGGCACGGGCTCTGGGACTACCCGCTCCAGGCGATTCCGTTCCCGGGCCACAGCTTCCAGGTGCTGTCGATGGACTACAACATCATGGCCAACCAGTCCGGAAACTCCACGAAGGCGCCCGCGTACAACTACCCGGGCTGGCGCCAGCAGGCAGCCCAGGCGTACATATCGGGCTTCAAGCGGGCGTATGAGACGAATCGGGCGCCGTTCTTCATAGGCAACCACTTCGAGCACTGGAACGGCGGCATCTACATGGACGCCGTCGAAGACGCGTTCAAGCACATCGCACGCGAGAAGGAGAAGGGCGCCGACGTCCGGCTCGTCTCCTTCCGGCAGTTCACCGACTGGATCGACGTCCAGAGGCCCGAGGTGCTGGCCAAGCTGCGCACGCTCGGCGTCGGCCAGGCGCCGGCCGGTGGCTGGAAGACGTTCCTCTCCGAGACCTCCGGCACCGGCAAGGGCACCGGCAAGACCACCTCGGGCAGCTCCTCGAACCCTGCCTGAAATGCGGGTTTCGGCCCACAAGGGGGGTGCGCAAGATCCCCGGAACGGACATGCGAAACTTTTCACATGAGTGCCGCCTGCCGCGCCCCCCAGCGCCTGAACCGCACCCGTAGCCGCAGCCGCCGACGCGCCGTCCTGGCCACCGCCGGGGCCGCCGTCGCGGCGCTCGTCCTGTCCGCCTGCGGGTCGGGCGGCACCTCGGGGGGCTCCGGCAACACCAACTTCGTCATGGGCAAGGACGGCATCGCGACCGTCAAGAAGGGCGAGCGGGCCGACGCCCCCGACCTGTCCGGCACCACCGTCGACGGCAAGCACCTCGACGTCGCCGACTACAAGGGCAAGGTCGTCGTCATCAACGTCTGGGGCTCCTGGTGCCCGCCCTGCCGCGCCGAGGCGCCCAACTTCGTCCAGGTCGCCAAGGAGACCGCGAGCAAGGGCGTCCAGTTCGTCGGCATCAACACCCGCGACACCAGCACCGGCCCGGCCCGCGCCTTCGAGCAGCAGTACGGGGTGACGTACCCGAGCCTGTACGACCCGACCGGCAAGCTGATGCTCCGCTTCAAGAAGGGCACGCTCAACCCGCAGGCGATCCCGTCCACGCTGGTCATCGACCGGGACGGGAAGATCGCCGCGCGCACGCTGCAGGCCCTCACCGAGGACAAACTGCGCGAGATGCTCGACCCGGTCGTCGCGGAGAAGTGACGTGACGGACGTCTCCACACTCGCCGCCGAGGGCTACAACGGCACGGTGCTCAACGGAGCCCTGCTGGTCGCCCTCCCCGTCGCCCTGCTCGGCGGGCTCGTCTCCTTCTTCTCCCCGTGCGTCCTGCCGCTCGTCCCCGGCTACCTGTCGTACGTGACCGGCGTCACCGGCACCGACCTCGCCGAGGCCCGGCGCGGGCGGATGGTCGCGGGCGCCTCCCTGTTCGTGCTCGGCTTCACCGCCGTCTTCGTCTCCAGCGGGGCGCTGTTCGGGTTCTTCGGCTCGACGCTGCAGGAACACAAGGGCGTCCTGTCCAAAGTGCTGGGCGTCTTCATGATCCTCATGGGGCTCTTCTTCATGGGGGCGATGCCCTGGTTCACGCAGCGGGAGTTCCGCCTCCACAGGCGGCCCGTGGCCGGACTGGTCAGCGCTCCCGTGCTGGGCGCGCTGTTCGGCATCGGCTGGACCCCGTGCATCGGCCCGACCCTGTCCTCGGTGCTGATGCTCTCCTCCGACCAGGGCAGCGCAGGCCGCGGCGCCCTCCTCACCGTCGCCTACTGCCTCGGTCTCGGCGTGCCCTTCGTGCTCGCCGCCGTGGCCTTCCGCAAGGCGCTCGGCGCGTTCGGCTGGGTCAAGCGGCACTACCAGTGGGTGATGCGCATCGGGGGCGGCATGATGATCGCGACCGGGCTGCTGCTGCTCACCGGCGCCTGGGACGGCATCGTGCAGCAGATGCAGAGCTGGTCCGACGGCTTCACCGTGGGGGTCTGATCCATGAGCGACACACGGAGCACCGACGTGCACAGTGAAGAGACCCCCGAGATCCTGGCGCAGGGCGGTGAACCCGACCTCGGCGAGGCCGGCTCCCAACTGTCCACCGCCCCCGTCGAGACGGCCATGCCCGGCTCCTTCGGCGGCTCCCGCGCCCCCGGCGCCCGGGGCTGGATCACCTGGACCGCGCGGGAGACCATCGGCTGGACCCGCTGGTTCTGGCGGCAGCTCACCTCCATGCGGGTCGCGCTGATCCTGCTGTTCCTGCTGTCGCTCGCCGCGGTCCCCGGCTCGCTGATCCCGCAGACCGGCCAGAACGCGCTGAAGGTCCAGGACTTCAAGACCTCGCACAAGACGCTCGGCGAGATCTACGACAAGCTCGGCCTGTTCCACGTCTACAGCTCGGTGTGGTTCTCCGCGATCTACATCCTGCTGTTCATCTCGCTCATCGGCTGCATCATCCCGCGCACCTGGCAGTTCGTCGGCCAGCTCAGGGGCCGTCCCCCGGCCGCTCCCAAACGGCTCACCCGGCTGCCCGCGTACGCGACCTGGCGCACCGACGCCGACCCCGAGCAGGTCCGCGAGGCCGCGCTCGCGGTGCTGGGGCGCCGCCGCTTCCGCGCGCATGTCGCCGGGGACGCGGTGGCCGCCGAGAAGGGCTACCTGCGCGAGGCCGGCAACCTGGTCTTCCACATCGCGCTGGTCGTGCTGCTGGTCGCCTTCGCCTGGGGCCAGCTCTACAAGACCGAGGGCAACAAGCTGATCGTCGAGGGCGGCGGATTCTCCAACACCCTCACCCAGTACGACGACTTCAAGTCCGGCAACCTCTTCACCGACGACAACCTGGTGCCGTTCAGCTTCACCCTGAACAAGTTCACCGGCACCTATGAGCGCAGCGGCCCCAACAAGGGCACCCCGCGCACCTTCCAGGCCGACATCACCTACAGCCTGGGCGCCTACGGCAAGGACAAGAAGACCACCATCAAGGTCAACGAGCCGTTGTCGATCGGAGACGCCAAGGTCTACCTGGTCAGCCACGGCTACGCGCCCGTCGTCACCGTCCGCGACGGCAAGGGGAACGTCGTCTTCCATGACGCCGTGCCGCTGCTGCCGATCGACTCCAACGAGACCTCGCAGGGCGCCGTCAAGGTCCTCGACGGCTACAGGAACGCCCAGGGCCAGACCGAGCAGCTCGGCTTCCCCGCGTTCTTCGTGCCGACCTTCGCGGGCGCCGGCCAGGGCACGATGTTCTCCCAGTTCCCGGCGCTCGACTACCCGGTGCTCGCGCTGTCCGCGTACCACGGCGACCTGGGCGTCAACGCGGGCATCCCGCAGAACGTGTACCAGCTCGACACCAAGGCCCGGGGGCTGAAGCCGTACAAGGACGCCAAGGGCGACATCGTCAAGGCCCGGCTGCTGCCCGGCGAGACCATGAAGCTGCCCGGCGGCAACGGCTCGATCACCTTCGACAAGCAGATCAAGCAGTGGGCCGGCTTCCAGGTGGTGCAGCAGCCCGGCACCACCTGGGCGCTCGGCGGCGCGGTCGCCGCGATCTTCGGCCTGGCCGCCTCGCTGTTCATCCAGCGCCGCCGCGTGTGGGTGCGCGCGACGACCGGCGCCGACGGCGTCACCGTCGTGGAGATGGCGGGCCTCGGCCGCAGCGAGTCCGCGAAGGTGCCCGAGGAACTCGGCGACCTGGCCGCGCTCGTCCACGAGCACGCGCCCACGAAGACCGGCGAGTCCGCCGACGACACGACCCCAGACGCCGACCCCGAACAGGAGCCGGACGCCGCAACCCCCGTACCTGCCGCTGAAGGGGCTCAGAAAAAGTGACCCTCGCCACCGCCACCAACGAACACCTCGCGAACCTCAGCAACGTGCTGATCTACTCCGCGATGGCCGTCTACACCCTGGCCTTCTTCGCGTACATCGCCGAATGGCTCTTCGGCAGCCGCAGCAAGGTCGCGCGCACGGCCGCCGCGCTCACCGCCGACGCCGGGCGGAAGGCCGCAGCCCCCGCGGTCACGGTCAACAAGGCCGGCGGCACCGCGGTCCTGGAGCGGCCCAAGGTCGTCACCCGGGCCGCGGCCGGCGCCCGTGACGTGCCGGACGGTCCCGGCGCCCACGGCGGCGACGAGCAGGGCGACCTCTACGGCCGTATCGCCGTCTCCCTCACCGTGCTCGCCTTCCTCGTCGAGTTCGTCGGCGTGATCGCCCGCGCGGCCTCCGTGCAGCGGGCGCCGTGGGGCAACATGTACGAGTTCAACATCACCTTCTCGACGGTCGCCGTCGGCGTGTACCTCACGCTGCTGGCGCTGAAGAAGAACGTGCGGTGGCTCGGCCTCTTCCTCACCACCACCGTCCTGCTCGACCTGGGCCTCGCGGTCACCGTCCTCTACACGGCGAGCGACCAGCTCGTCCCGGCCCTGCACTCGTACTGGCTGTACATCCACGTCTCCACCGCGATCGTCTGCGGCGCGGTCTTCTACGTCGGCGCGGTCGGCACGCTCCTGTACCTGTTCAAGGACTCCTACGAGAGCAAGCTCGCGAGCGGCGGCAAGCCCGGCACCTTCGCCACCTCCGTCCTGGAACGGCTGCCCTCCTCCGCGACCCTCGACAAGTTCTCCTACCGCGTGAACGCCGCCGTCTTCCCGCTGTGGACGTTCACGATCATCGCGGGCGCCATCTGGGCGGAGTCGGCCTGGGGCCGCTACTGGGGCTGGGACCCCAAGGAGACCTGGGCGTTCATCACCTGGGTCGCCTACGCCTGCTACCTGCACGCCCGCTCCACGGCCGGCTGGAAGGGCCGCAAGGCGGCGTACATCGCGCTCATCGCCTTCGGCTGCTGGCTGTTCAACTACTACGGCGTGAACATCTTCGTCGGCGGCAAGCACTCCTACGCGGGCGTCTGAGTCCCCTGCGGCGAAGGCCGGTTCCCCTGACACGGATCACGGGAACCGGCCTTCGCGGTCCACGCGGGCGGGCTCCCGCAACGCGTGCGGAACATCCCCGGGCGGGCCACGCTGGTGTCATGACCGATCCCATCGAAGAGGGCACCGCGGAGCACCGGGGGGACACGTACGTACGGCACTACCTGCTGCGTCTGCCCCGCCCCGTGGAGGAGGTCTGGCCGGTGCTGGCCTCCGCCGCGGGCCTTGCGGAGTGGCTCGCCCCGGCGGATCCGTTCGAACCACGGCTCGGCGGGGCCGTGGGTCTGCGGCTCCCGGACGGCCCGGCCGAGGGCCGGATCACGGCGTGGGACGTGGAACGGGTCGCCGAGTACACGGTGCGGGGCCGGGGCCGTATCCGCTTCCACCTGGAGCCGGGCCGTCCGACGGGGACGACGGTCCGGTTCACGCACGAGAGCGGCGAGGACAGGGACCCCGGCTGGCGGGAACGGTTCGAACGCCTGCTGGGGTCCCTGTCCTGATGCCGGCAGGGCTCAGGCGGGCGGCAGGCACTCCTTGGCCGGTGGGCGGCCCTCCGGCCAGGCGATCCGTACGAACCGCGCGCCCCCGGACGGGGTGAGTTCCACGATCGGCACGGCCTTGTCGTACGGGTTGCCGTGCACGTCGAGGCAGATCCATCCGCTCGCCCCGTCCACCCGGTGCGAGCCCTTCATGAACGCCCACTCGTTCACCACGTCCGTCAGCGCCGGACCCGAGTCGCCGGTCGGCGTCGCCTCCCGCAGCCCCTGCACCGCGAGCCGCATGGCGTCGTACGCGATGATGAGCTGCCCGTCGGCCAGGTCCACCGGCCCGATGGGACCCACCGGCTGCTTCGCACCGCGCGCGATCAGACCGTCCAGCTCCTGCGCGTCCGCCGCGCTGCCCCCCGTCCGCGCCGTCTCCTTCTTCCACGCGTCGGGATGCGCGAGCGCGGTGTAGCGCACGGACAGGTTCCGCGTGAGGGCCTTCCAGTCGAGCCGCTGGTCCCCGTTGAGGTACGAGCCCTCGTCGCCCGTGAGCACGGTGAGCCGGTGGTCCATGCAGCCGCGCGCGCCGAGCGCGTTGACGAACTGCCGGAGCTGGGTGTGGCGCCCGGCGAACAGGATCGTGTCCGTGGACTTCGGGGTGTCGCACACCAGTTGGGTGATCTGCCGGAACTGGTTCGCGGTCGTGCCCTCCTGCGTGCGGTCCGCGGGTGGTGTGAACGGCTGCGCCTGGTACGGCGACCCGGCCACCAGCTTCTCGAAGGCGCTTTCCAGGGTGCGCGTGTACGGGTCGCCCGGCTTGTCGTACACCAGCAGCGCCCTGCCCCCGGAGACCCGGGCGAAGGAGGCGAGCGCGCGGGCCGAGTCGCTGTTGGTGGGGGCGACACGGGCGAGCCCGGGGTAGGGGTCCTTGCCGTCGGCCCCGTTGGCGAGGCTGTCCGCGGTGATGGAGGAGCCGACGACCGGGATGCCGCGATGGGTCAGCTCCTTGACGGCGGCCCGGTTGTTGTCGGTGCTCAGCCCTATCCCGGTCACCGCCCGCAGCCGGTCGGCGCCCTCGGTCATCTGCGTCAGCCGGTCGACCACCCGCGGCCAGTAGGTGCCGTCCCGGCCGGTGTTGGCGAGCACCAGCCGGATCTGAGGGGTCTCGCCGGTGGCGTCGTGGTTGGCCCGGTACTGGGCGAGGTAGGCACCCTGGAGCTCGTGCAGCGTGTCGTCGACACTGTCCGGGTCCCTCGCGGTGAACGGCTCGAAGAGCGCGACGGTGACATAACCGCCCGGCTTCAGGCGGTCGTTCTCCCGGTACACCGCCCGCACCACGTCGGTGAACCGCGGCTGCCCGAAGTCGTACGCCGTGCTCGACACGCCCACGCAGTCGTCGCCGTCGCCGAGGCGGGCCACGCCCGGGGCGCAGGAGGGCTGCCGGCCGACGTAGGCGACGACGGCCCACGCGGCGCCGGCCACCAGCACGGCGGCGAGCAGCAGCGCCGTGTACCGGCGGAAACGGATCTCCCAGACGTCCTCGCGCAGCCAGGTCCACCAGCGTGCCGCCATCATCGCCCCCCGCTCTCGTACGGTCCGCACGGACCGCCCCGACCGCCCTGATCGCCCCGGCCATCCCGGCCGGCCCGTCCCCATGGACCGCACCGGCCCGCCGCCACGCCGGTCATCCCCGGTCCCCGTCCCCGTTGTCCTCGTCGTCGCCGGGGATGCGCAGCGGCCGTCCGGCCAGCGCGTCCGTCGGCCAGTCCCGCGAGGCCCGCCACAGCAGGGCGGTGCCCGAGGGCCGCAGGTTGGAAAGCTGCTCCAGTTCGAAGCGCAGCCGCTCGGCCACCTTCGCATCGGGCAGCACCAGTGGATCGGTGAGCTGCCACACCGCGTGCAGCAGCCGCCGCACCCGCAGGTGCAGGACCGGATCCACGCCCTGGGGCGGCCGCTGCTCGGCGTCCGTACGGCCGAGCGCGACCGCGGCCCGGTCGTCGTGGTCGTGACCGCCGTGGAAGTCGCGGCCCTCGGGGTCGTGCGCGTGGAAGTAGGGCGCGGAGGCGATGAAGACGAGCGAGGACAGCCAGGTGGCGACATCCGTACCGGCGAAGGTGTCGCGCAGATGGGCCACCGCGAAGTCCGCCTTGCCCAGGGCCAGTTCGTGGTGCAGCCGGTAGCGGGCGGCGTCCGCCCCGCCCTGCTCGCCGTAGTGGTCCACGAGCGCCCGGTGCGCCGCCTGCCACTCGGCGTGGTCCGCGTCGAGGTGGTGCAGCCGCAGCAGGAGCAGCGCGCGCAGGAACGGGTCCCCGACGAACTGGCCGGGCGCGCTCGGCCACCCCTCGGCGGCGAGCCGTTCCTCCAGCCCGAGCACCCCGGCCGCGCCGAAGTCGTCCGGGAGACGGTCCCGGGCGAGCGCCAGCGCGGACGGGCGGTCGTGGGCGGTGGCGAGCACGGTCAGCTCGTCGAGCCGGCCGCCCGGGACCAGCCGGTCCAGCAGCTCCTGGTAGGCGGGGCGGCCGTCGTGGTCGTCGTGGACGGTGACGTCCCCGGTGAGCAGGGCGCCGAGGGAGGCGGCCCCGCGCGGCAGGTTCTGCCGGGCCGACTCGGCGAGCAGGGTGATGCCGAGCGGGCTGCCGCCGGTGAGCCGGTGCGTGGCGTGCGGGAGCTGGGGCGGTACGTCGACGCCCCGGCAGACGGCGCCCACGATGTGCAGGGTGTCGTCGGGCTTGAGCGGCGGCAGCGACACGAGCAGCGCCCGGGAGGACGGGGAGGCGCCGGGTTCCCAGCCCGTGGTGCGGGCGACCTCGGTCAGGGTGCGGCGGGCGGCGTTGCGCAGCGCCGGGTGGCCGTGGCCGCGCAGGGCCGCGAAGAAGACGACCTGGTCGCGGATGCCGTCCGCCCGGTCCCGCAGCACGCACTCCAGCAGGCCGCGCCCGGCGGGCTCCTGCACGTTGTCGACGAGGATCAGCGGGCGGCCGACGCGGCGGGAGCGCTGCACTACACCGGCGTAGGCGTCGTCGAGGTCGGCCAGCAGGGCCCGGACGAGATGGCGCTCGGCGTGGGTGCGGGAGTCGCCGCCGGCCCGGAAGTGCCCGGACAGCAGGATGAGCCCGAGCTTGGGGTTGCCGCCCGCGTTCGGGTAGTCGCGGTACCAGGTGGCCGCCCTGCGCAGGCGGCGGTGGGTGGGGGAGACGCCCTCGCTGAAGGACTCCAGGGTCGCCTCGATGATCGGCTCGACGACGGGCCCGGTGTTCGACATGGACGCGATCAGCTTGGCGACCACCTTGCTCACCCAGCGGCCCGCGAAGCCGTCGAGGAAGGACCGGGAGTCGTTCAGCAGCAGGATCCGCTCGGCCTCCTGCCGGATGCGCGGTACGTCCCGGTCGCCCCAGCCGCCGGCCGCGACCGCCAGCAGCCCGGAGGCCAGCCGCGGGAACCCGATCCGCCGGGCGCCCGTCACGGGCTCGGCGAGCTGCTCGGCGACGGTGGTCAGCGCCTGCGCGACCGGGGACCAGACCTCGCCGGGCCGCTCCGGCGGGGGCCCGGCGAACTGCGGCTCCTCACCGTCGATCAGCGCGACCGGCGTGTGCCCCTGGTAGGCGGCGCGCACCTCGGCGAGCAGGGCGCTCTTGCCGAGGCCGCGTCCGCCCGCGAACACCACGAACGGCAGGTCGCCGTCGTGTTCGTACGGGCAGGAGCGGAGTTGGTGGGGCCGCAGGCCGATGAGCCGTGAGGCGAGCCCGGGCGGCTCGGCGTCGAACAGAGGCCCCCGGCCGTGCAGCCGTCTGTCGTCCACCGCATCTCCCCCCGGCGCGGTCCGCTTCGATGTGCTGCTGTGAGCTATACCCAGATGTGAGGTATACCCAGACCACCGTTGCAAAACGGGGAGTTGATCCGGACCGGGGCACAACATGACCGTTGGGTTGCGGAAATCTTCCGGCCGCGGACGGGACATGATCGTTCGGTCGCTGAGGCGGGTCACGGGTGGTCGCGGGAGTGTGCCGGGCGGAACACTGGTGCACCGCCCGCACGAACACGCCCCTACGTCCGCGGAACGAGGACAGCGACGATGACCGAGGCCGTGACCGATCCCCGTATCCCCACCATCGACCTGCGGCCGTGGCTGCACGGCGACCGCAGCGCCCGCGCGCGTATCGCCCGTACCGTCGACGAGGCCCTTCAGACCGCGGGGTTCCTGCTGGTCACGGGGCACGGCGTGGAGTCGTCCCTGCGCGCCAGGATCCGCGAGGCCGCGCGGGCCTTCTTCACGCTGCCGGCGGAGGTCAAGGAGAAGTACGCGGCCCGGGTCGGCGGGCGCGGCTGGCTCGGGCCCGGCACGGAGGCCAACGGCTACGCGGAGGGCACCGAGACGCCGCCCGACCTGAAGGAGTCGCTGACCTTCGCGACACAGGAGCCGTTCGAGGACCCGGAGGTCAACGCCGAGTGGTACGCGCCGAACGTCTGGCCGGCGGAGGTGCCGGAGCTGCGCGGGCTGTGCGAGGAGTACCTGGCGCGGATGACCGGACTGGAGAACCATCTGCTGTGGCTGCTCGGCGAGGCCCTCGGCCTGGAAGCGGACTTCTTCACCCGGCACATGGGCCGCCCCACGTACGGCTTCAACATCAACTGGTATCCCGGCACGGAGGTCGTCGGCGAGCCCGAGCCGGGCCAGTTCCGCATCGGCCCGCACACCGACTTCGGCACGGTCACGATCCTGGACCGGCAGGCGGGCAAGGGCGGGCTGCAGGTGTGGACGGAAGAGGGCGGCTGGGCGGACGCCCCCTACGACCCGGAGGCCTTCACCGTCAACATCGGTGACCTGATGGCCCGGTGGACGGGTGACCGCTGGCGCTCGGGCCGCCACCGCGTCCTCCCGCCGCCGGTGGACGCCCCCGCCGAGGAGCTGATGTCCCTGGTCTACTTCGGCGAGTGCACCCCGGGGACGATCGTGGAGTCGGTTCCGGCGCCGGTGGGGAGGGTGGCGTACGAGCCGGTGGAGTCCCACGCGTATCTGCGGGAGAAGCTCGACTCGATCACGGTGAACTGAGGCGCACCGCCTGGACGCAGCCGGCCGGCGTCTGCGACGGCGCCGCGCGCACGCCGCGGTCCCGGGGCCCGTCAGTCGGCCGAGGGCCCCTCGCCCCGCTCCCGGCGCCGCAGCTCCTCCTCGCGGCGCCGCAGGTCGGCCTCCCAGTCCTTCAGCAGGGCCTCGTCCTTCTTGTTCTCTTCCTTCAGGGACTTCAGGAACTCGGGGTTGTCGTCGGGCGCGACCCAGGTGGTGCGGTGGTTGCGGTGCCACTCGGAAGGCGTGGAGCCGTGCGCCGGGACCGGGCCGCGGTGCTTGCCGGCCACCAGCCAGGCGATCGGGCCGACCAGCACCTCGCCGAAGAGCAGGATGATGATGACCCACACCACCTTGGGCAGCCCGCGCACCTGCTCCTCGGGGGTGTTCAGGCAGTCGATGAAGGCGTATATCCACAGCGCCAGGACCAGCAGGAAGGGCAGATACCTGAACATGGTGGTGCGATCCCCCAGGAGACGGCGACGGGGCGTGCGACGGGCCCCGGTGACGGGGTCAGGGTAGCGGGTGGCCGATACTGGGACGCATGGCTTACGACGATCTTCGGTCCCTGCTCCGGGCGCTGGAGCGCGAGGGAGACCTCAAGCGCATCAAAGCCGAGGTCGACCCCTATCTGGAGGTCGGGGAGATCGTCGACCGGGTGCAGAAGTCCGGCGGTCCCGCGCTGCTCTTCGAGAACGTGCGCGGCTCGAGCATGCCCCTGGCGATGAACGTCTTCGGCACCGACCGGCGGCTGCTGAAGTCCCTCGGCCTGAAGTCGTACGACGAGATCTCCGAGAAGATCGGCGGCCTGCTGAGGCCCGAACTGCCGCACGGGTTCGTCGGGGTGCGCGAGGCCTTCGGGAAGCTCGGCGCGATGGCGCACGTGCCGCCGAGGAAGGTGAAGCCCGCGGACGCGCCCGTCCAGGAAGTCGTGCTGCGCGGCGACGACGTCGACCTCGACGCCCTGCCCGCCCTGTTCACCTGGCCCAAGGACGGCGGCTCCTTCTTCAACCTCGGGCTCACCCACACCAAGGACCCCGAGACCGGGATCCGCAACCTCGGTCTCTACCGCCTCCAGCGCCACGACAGGCGCACCATCGGCATGCACTGGCAGATCCACAAGGACAGCCGCAACCACTACCAGGTGGCGGCCCGGCGCGGGGAGAGACTGCCGGTCGCCATCGCCTTCGGCTGCCCGCCCGCCGTGACCTACGCCGCCACGGCGCCGCTGCCCGGCGACATCGACGAGTACCTGTTCGCCGGCTTCATCGCGGGCAAGCGGATCGAGATGGTCGACTGCAAGACGGTGCCGCTCCAGGTCCCGGCGAACGCCGAGGTGGTGCTGGAGGGCTGGCTGGAGCCCGGCGAGATGCTGCCGGAGGGCCCGTTCGGCGACCACACCGGCTTCTACACCCCGCAGGAGCCCTTCCCGGCGCTGACCATCGACTGCGTCACCATGCGGCGCCGCCCGCTGCTCCAGTCGATCGTCGTGGGCCGCCCGCCGACGGAGGACGGACCGCTCGGCCGGGCGACGGAACGGTTCTTCCTCCCGCTGCTGAAGATCATCGTGCCGGACATCGTGGACTACCACCTGCCCGAGGCGGGCGGCTTCCACAACTGCGCGATCGTCTCGATCGACAAGAAGTACCCCAAGCACGCGCAGAAGGTGATGCACGCCGTCTGGGGCGCGCACATGATGTCCCTCACCAAGCTGATCGTGGTCGTCGACGCCGACTGCGACGTCCACGATCTGCACGAGGTCGCCTGGCGCGCCCTCGGCAACACGGACTACGCCCGTGACCTCACCGTCGTCGAAGGCCCCGTCGACCACCTCGACCACGCGTCCTACCAGCAGTTCTGGGGCGGCAAGGCGGGCATCGACGCGACGAAGAAGTGGCCCGAGGAGGGCTACACGAGGGACGGCGGCTGGCCCGACATGGTCCTGTCCGACCCGGAGACGGCGGCCAAGGTGACCCGCCGCTGGAAGGAGTACGGCCTGTGAGCAGCGCCTCCGCCGCGATCCCGCAGCCCGGACGCACCAAGGCGTTCCTGCGCCTTGTGATGATCGAGCACTCCGTCTTCGCCCTGCCCTTCGCGTACATCGCCGCACTGACCGCGATGTACCAGTGGGACAGGAACATCCACTGGGGACGGCTGTTCCTCGTCACCGTCGCCATGGTGGGCCTGCGCACCTTCGCCATGGCCGCGAACCGGATCATCGACCGCGAGATCGACGCCCGCAACCCGCGCACGGCCCACCGCGAGCTGGTCACCGGCGCGATGACGGTGCGGCACGCCTGGACGGGCGCGCTGGTCGCCCTGGTCTTCTTCCTGGGCGCCGCGGCCCTGCTGAACCCGCTGTGCCTCGCGCTCGCCCCCATCGCGGTGATCCCGATGGTGGTGTATCCCTACGGCAAGCGGTTCACCAACTTCCCGCAGGCCATCCTCGGCCTCGCCCAGGCGATGGGCCCGATCGGCGGCTGGCTGGCGATCAGCGGCAGGTGGGACTGGGACGCGGTGATCCTCGGCCTCGCCGTCGGCATCTGGATCGGCGGCTTCGACCTGATCTACGCCTGCCAGGACGTGGAGACGGACCGTGAGATCGGCGTCATGTCGGTACCGGCCCGCTTCGGCATCCCCGCGGCGATCCGGGGCGCCCGCGTCTGCCACGCGATCGTGACGGCGCTGTTCGTCTGGTACGCGGTCGTCACCGGCGCCGGCTTCTTCTTCTGGCTGGGCCTGGTGATCGTGGCGGGCGCCTTCGTCTACGAGCACACGATCGTCCGCCCGCACGACCTGACCCGCCTCAACCGGGCGTTCTTCAGCGTCAACGGGTTCATCGGCATTGCCCTGTTCGTGTGTGCACTGCTGGATCTGCTGGTGCGCGGACTGACCGTTTGAGATCTGTGCATTCGCCGACCGTTCGAAAGCTGTGCATTCGCTGAAAGACCGAAAGCTGTGCATGCGCTGTGCCATTCATGTGGGCGGCATGTGTGCCGGGCGGCAATAAACAGCGGTTCGCTTATTGAAAGCCCGTCCGGTGGGGTTAAAGAATCGGCCTGAGTCTGGCGAGAGTTTCCTTGAAACGGGCTGATTCGGTGGGGCGGCCGGGCCCGGTGCCCCAAGACTGCTGTGCATGGCTACGACAGTCCTCACCCGGCCCGTCCGTTCCGATCGAAGGGCACCCTGGAGATCGCCGGTGGGCCAGCCGGCATACGCGCGCCCGGCGCTGCTGGTCATCACCGTGCTCGCCGCCGTGCTCTATGCATGGGGGATCGACCACAGCCAGTACCACACGTTCTACGCGAACGCCGTCCGCAGTATGACGGAGAGCTGGAAGGCCTTCTTCTACGGCTCTTTCGACCCCGGGAATTCCATCACGCTCGACAAACTGCCGGGATTCCTGTGGCCGCAGGCGCTTTCCGCCCGTATCTTCGGATTCCACCCATGGGCGCTGACCCTTCCTCAGGTCCTGGAGGGAGTGGCGAGCCTGCTGGTCCTGTATCGGCTGGTACGCCGCTGGGCGGGCGTGAACGCGGCGCTCGTCGCCTGCACGGCGTTCCTGCTGACCCCGGTGGCCGTCGGCCTCTTCCGCACCGCCGTCGAGGATCCCGCCTTCACGCTGTGTCTGCTGCTGGCGGCCGAGGCCACCCAGCGTGCCGCCCGGGACGGCCGGTTGCGCCCGCTGGTGCTCGCCGGTGTGTGGGTCGGGCTCGGCTTCCAGGCGAAGATGCTGGAGGCGTGGGCGGTGCTGCCCGCGCTCGCGCTGGTCTACCTGCTCTCGGCGCCGCTCACCCGGCGGAAGCGGCTGGCGCACCTCGGTGTGTCCGCCGTGGTGATGACGGCCGTGTCGGCGTCGTGGATGCTCGCCGTCACCCTCACCCCGGCCAAGGACCGGCCCTATGTGGATGGCACCACCAACAACTCCGCGTTCAGCATGGTGGTCGGCTATAACTTCCTGAACCGCTTCTCCTCCCTCGGCATCAGCGCGGCCTCCACGGGCAGCGTCAGCGCGACACAGGGCGGCGGGGGCGGTCACGGGGGCGCGGGGCAGGGGGCCGGCCGAACGGGCGGCACCGGATTCGGCTGGGGTACCGGAGTCGGTGGCGGTACCGGATTCGGCGGGGGTACCGGAGTCGGTGGCGGTACCGGATTCGGCGGGGGCACCCACCACCGCCGTACCGGCGCGGTGGGCACCCAGAGCATCCAGAACACCCGGAGCACCCAGAGCACCCGGAACTCCGGGAACACCCGGACCGCCCAGGGTTCCCCGGCGTTCGGGCAGGCCCCGGGAGCCCGGGCGGGCGCCGCGCGGCAGGCGGGCGGTGCCGGCTGGGGCGGTGACCAGAACGGCTGGTCGAAGATGTTCGGTACGTCGCTGGCCTCGCAGACCGGCTGGCTCTACCCCATCGCCGCCGTCGGCGTGGTCTGCGGTCTGCTGTGGTGCCGGGGCAGGCCGCGCACCGACCGGATCCGCGCCGGGTTCCTCCTGTGGGGGACCTGGCTGGCGACGTACTTCCTGGTCTTCAGCGCGGGCAGCGTCGGCGGCCACACGTACTACATGGGCGTGATCGCGGTACCGCTGGCCGCGCTCACCGGTGGCGGCGTGGTGCTGATGTGGCGCGCCTACCGGGCCGGTGGCCGGCGCGCATGGGCACTGCCGGGCGCGGTCGCGGCGACGGCGGCGTGGAGTGCGTACCTCGTCAGCCGGTTCCCGTCGTTCCTGCCGTGGCTGGCGCCTACGGTGGGCGTGCTGGGGCTCGGTGCCGTCGTCCTGCTGGTGTGGGCCCGTCCCGGGCGTACGGCGTCCGGCGGCCGGCTCGCCCTCGCCGGGCTGGTCGCGTCTCTCGCGGCGGTGCTGCTCGCGCCGAGCGCATGGGCGGTGCAGGTCTTCGACCCCTCCTACGCCGGCTCCGGAATGGGCGCGGTCGGCCCGTCCGGCCCGTCCGGTGCGCACCGCGGTCACGGGTCGGTGATCTCGGCGGCCGGCCGGGCGGGCCGAGCGCCCTGGGGCGGCGGTACGGCGCGCGGCACGAGGGCGGGCCGTGGCGGCACGGGCGGCATGAGCGGGTTCGGCGGGTTCGGCGGGTTCGGTGCGGACGGCGGACTCAGCGCGGCCCAGCGGAAGGTGCTCGCCTACACCAGCGCGCACCAGGGCTCGGCCGCCTACGTGTTCGCCACCACGAGCTGGAACGGCGCCTCCCCGTACATCCTGGCCACCGGTGCCCACGTCCTGCCGCTCGGCGGCTTCAGCGGCAGGGTGCCGTTCCCGACCGAGGCGCAGTTCCGGCAACTGGTCGACGACGGCAAGGTGCGGTACGTGCTGCTGAGCGGCGGCCGTGGCACGGGCGCCCTGTCCGGCGGCGGCAGCGGGACGACGGCCACGGCGCAGATCACCGACTGGGTCCGCTTCTCCTGCACCCTTGTCCCCGCCTCCGCCTACGGCAGCACGGGCTCCGGCGGTACGGACTCCTCCGGCACCGCCTCCGCCGGTGCGGACCGGGCCGGCGCGGCGGCCTCCGCGCAGGCCCTGTACCGGTGCACCCCCGGCCACTGACCGGACGGCCCTCGGACGGCCCCCTGCCCGCGCCACCGGCGGGCGGGGGGCCGTCGTCATGTCCGCCGACGCCGAACCCGCCCCTTGGCCGGTTCCCGCGCCGCGGCGCCGGATAGGCTCGGTGTCGTGAACCCAGTCAAGCCAGGAGAGACGCCGCGTACGCCTTGGATCGTAGGGGTGTCCGGCGCCTCCGGCACTCCGTATGCCGCCGCCGTGCTGCGCGGACTGCTCGCCGCCGGGGAGAGCGTCGACCTCGTCGTCTCCCGTGCCGCACGGCTCACGCTGCTCGACGAGACCGGGATCGCCTTCCGGGACGCCCACTGGCGGGAGGACCTGCGCGAGTGGCTGGGACGGGGAGCCGACGGAAAGCCCGGGACGTTCGTGGTCGACGTCGACGGGGACCGGGTGCGGCACTGGAGCGCCGGGGACCTGGCCGCCGGGCCGTCCTCCGGGTCCTACCCCGCGAGGGGCATGCTGATCGTGCCCGCGTCCACGGCGTGCGTGGCGGGGGTGGCGCTCGGGCTGTCGAAGGACCTGTTGCAGCGGGCCGCGAGCGTCACGCTCAAGGAGGGGCGGCGGCTGGTCGTCGCGGTGCGGGAGACCCCGCTCGCCGGGCAGACCCTCAAGCAGTTGGTGGCGCTGGACGAGGCGGGCGCGGTGGTGCTGCCCGCGTCACCGGCGTTCTACGCGGGGGCGACGCACATCCAGGACCTGGTGGACTTCGTCGCGGGGCGGGTGCTGGACGCGGCGGGGGTGCCGCACCGGCTGTACCGCCGCTGGGAGGGCGAACTCGGCGGTGCCCGGCCCGCCCGCTGACCGCCGGCACCCATGAGCACCACGCAGTACCGGCACCACTCATCACACTTCAGGAACTCTGCAGATCTCTCATCGGATCTCTTCACCGGAAGGCTTCGATCGCATGGACGCGGTGGACAGGCAGCTCATTCAGGCCCTGAGGGAGAACGGCCGGGCCTCCTACGCGGAGTTGGGGCGCCTCGTCGGCCTGTCGGGACCGAGCGTCACCGACCGCATCAACCGTCTGGAGGCGGCGGGCGTCATCACCGGTTACCGCGCCACGGTGAACGCGGCCTCGCTCGGCCTCGGAGTCACCGCCCTCATCGGCATCTCGCTCTCCGACGCCGCCGACCACGAGGACGTGGCGCGCCGGCTGAAGGACCTGCCCGAGATCGAGGACTGCTGGTTCATCGCCGGCGACGACTCCTTCATGCTCAAGGCGCGGGCGACGGACGTGGACGGCCTGGAGAAGATCATCCGCCGGCTGTCGGGCACGAAGGGCGTCTCGCGGACCCGTACCACGATCGTGCTGTCGACGAAGTGGGAGAACAGGGTCGGGGACCTGCCGGAACAGGCGTAGGGCTACGGTTGACGGAGTCTGTCTCAGAAAGAGGTAACCGCATGGACGTCGGGCTCAAGCGCGAGCTGGAGGACAAGGTCCGCTCCGGTGAGCGGCTGACCCGCGAGGACGGCATCGCGCTGTACGAGTCGGACGACCTGGCCTGGCTGGGCGGCCTCGCGCACGAGGTGCGGACGCGGAAGAACGGCGACGTCGTGCACTTCAACGTCAACCGCCACCTCAACATGACCAACGTGTGCACCGCGTCCTGCGCCTACTGCTCCTTCCAGCGCAAGCCGGGCGAGAAGGACGCGTACACGATGCGCATCGAGGAGGCGGTGAAGCTCGCCAAGGCGATGGAGTCGGAGAACCTCACCGAGCTGCACATCGTCAACGGCCTGCACCCGAACCTGCCGTGGCGCTACTACCCGAGGTCGCTGCGCGAGCTGAAGAAGGCGCTGCCGAACGTGTCGCTGAAGGCGTTCACGGCGACGGAGATCCACCACTTCGAGACGATCTCCGGTCTCTCGGCCTCCGAGATCCTGGACGAGCTGATCGACGCCGGTCTGGAGTCGCTGACCGGCGGCGGCGCGGAGATCTTCGACTGGGAGGTCCGGCAGCACATCGTCGACCACCGGACCCACTGGGAGGACTGGTCGCGCATCCACCGCCTGGCGCACGAGAAGGGGCTGAAGACCCCGTGCACCATGCTGTACGGCCACATCGAGGAGCCGCGCCACCGCGTGGACCACGTGCTGCGCCTGCGCGAGCTGCAGGACGAGACCGGCGGCTTCCAGGTCTTCATCCCGCTGCGCTACCAGCACGACTTCGTGGACATGAAGGACGGCAAGGTCCGCAACCGTCTCCAGGCCCGGACGCAGATGGCGACGGGTGCGGAGGCCCTGAAGACGTTCGCCGTCTCGCGCCTGCTCTTCGACAACGTCCCGCACGTGAAGGTCTTCTGGGTGATGCACGGCGTCCAGACCGCGCAACTGGCCCTCCAGCACGGCGCGGACGACATGGACGGCTCGGTCGTCGAGTACAAGATCACGCACGACGCGGACGACTTCGGCACGCCGAACAAGCTGACCCGCGAGGACCTGCTGGAGCTGATCCGGGACGCCGGGTTCCGGCCGGTGGAGCGGAACACGCGGTACGAGATCATCCGGGAGTACGAGGGCCCGGACCCGGCGCGCCGGGAGCAGCCGCAGCCGATGAGGGTGTGATCCGGC
Source organism: Streptomyces sp. NPDC028331 (assembly GCF_055565775.1). Taxonomy (NCBI): domain Bacteria; kingdom Bacillati; phylum Actinomycetota; class Actinomycetes; order Kitasatosporales; family Streptomycetaceae; genus Streptomyces; species Streptomyces sp. NPDC028331. The sequence goes on from NZ_JBVHTR010000001.1 coordinate 106,116, forward strand.
CGGTGGCTCTCGACTTCACGCTCGACCCCGCCATGACCCCTGCCCTCCGCGACGGAATCCTCGACCTCTGGGCCGACGTGACCAACGCCGGGGGAGCCGTGGGGTTCGTGGCGCCGGTCACCCGGGACGCGATACGGCCCGAGCTGGTCAAGCACCTGGTGGCGATGAGCGAGGGACGCAGCCGGCTCCTCGTGGGGCACGACGAGGAGGGACAGGTCTCCGCGACCGCGTTCCTCACCCGTAACACGCACCGGCTGATGACCCACTGGATATGGCTGTACACGGTCATGGTCCACCCGCGGCACCAGGGCAGGGGGTACGGCCGTGACCTGCTGGCCGCCGCGGCGGACGCGGCCCGCGGCCTCGACGGCATCGAGGCGATACGGCTCACCTGCCGCGGCGGCCTGGGCCTGGAGCGGTTCTACGGTTCCTGCGGCTACAAGGAGGTCGGCCGGATCCCCGGTGCGATCCGGGTGGCCCCCGGGGACGACCGCGACGACATCGTCATGCTGCTGCCGCTGGGGTGAGCGGGGTCGCGCGCACCCCGCTGCATGATCGGGGTCCCGGCGTGCTTCACTGGACGGTGCCCCTTTGGCGTCGTTTGAACGGAAGAGTGGATTGAGATGCTCCGCTACACGCTGATGCGCCTCGGTATCCTCGCGGGCTGCCTCGTGGTCGTCTGGGGCCTCGTCTACTCGGGGATCGCCCCGCGCGGCCTCGGCGACTCCAACGGTCTGTGGATCGTCCTGCTCGCCCTGGTGATCTCGGCGCCGATCAGCTTCGTGGTGCTGCGCAAGGAGCGGGACCGGGCGTCGGTGCAGATCGTGCAGCGGGTGGACCGCATGAAGGCGAACCTCGAGGCGAACCGCAGCCAGGAGGACGTGGCCGACGACACGGTGCGGGCGCAGGGGCAGACCGGCTGAGGTCCCGCTGCGCCGCAGCGGGCCGACCGTAGTCTTGCCCGCATGGGTTCCGTGAAGACCAAGCGGATGCCGCGGGCCGTGCGGGAGCAGCAGATGCTCGACGCCGCCGTGAAGACCTTCGGGCAGCGCGGCTACATGGCCGCCTCGATGGACGAGATCGCCGAACTCGCGGGCGTGTCCAAGCCGTTGGTGTACCTGTACCTGAACTCCAAGGAAGACCTCTTCAGCGCCTGCATCCGCCGCGAGGCCGCCGCCCTCACCGAGGCGGTCCGCTCCGGCGTCCGGCCCGGGACGGGCGCCGACCGCCAGCTCTGGGAAGGGCTCCAGGCGTTCTTCACGCACACCGCGCGGAACCCGGACGGATGGGCCATCCTGCACCTCCAGGCCCGTACCCACGGTGAACCCTTCGCCGCCGAGGTCACCGCGATGCGCGAGGAGATCGTGGCGTTCGTCACGCAGCTCATCGCCGTGGCCGCCCGGGACGCACACCGCGACCCCGACCTGCCCGAACACGAGGTCGCCGGGCTCGCCGAGGCCCTGGTCGGGGCCGCCGAGTCGCTCGCGGCCTGGGCCAACACCAGCCCCGGCGTCACCGCCCGGCAGGCCGCGGCGACCCTGATGAACTTCGCCTGGGCGGGCCTCGGCAACCTCATGGAGGGCCGCCCCTGGTCACCGCCCGGCCTCACTCCGCCTCGGCCCGCAGCTCCCCGATGAGGTGCGTCCTGTCCCCGCCGCGCAGTTCGAACCGTCCTCCGTCGGCCGCGTAGGTGACGGTGCCCGGCAGCAGGACGGGCGCCTTGAACTCCGCGCGCAGGTGCACGGCGGCGCGGACCGGGTGCTCGGCGAGGCAGCGGGCGACGGTCCACATGCCGTGCGCGATGGCCCGGGGGAAGCCGAAGAGGCGGGCGGTGGGCGGGTGCAGATGGATGGGGTTCCGGTCCCCGGACACGGCGGCGTACCGCCGCCCGACGTCCTCGGCCAGCCGCCACTCCGCGACGGCGGGAAGGCGTCCGCGGACCTCGGTGGGCGGGGCGCCTGCCGGGGCGGTCGTGCGGTGCCGGGCGAGGTAGGTGCTCACCGACTCCCACAGCAGCCCCGACTCACCACGGACTTCGGTGACGACAAGAGCCTCGGTACCGCGCCGGTGGGGCGCCAACCCGGCGACGCGCGCGGTCACTTCGTACTCGCCGTCGGGCCCGAGGGCCTCCCGCTGGGTGATCTCCACGGAAGTGTGCACGAGCCCGAGCAGGGGCAGGGGGAAGGCCGCGCTCGCCATGATCCGCATGGTGAGGGGGAACGCCAGGACGTGCGGATAGGTGAGGGGGAGGGCGTCCACTCCGGTGGGGAACCCGCATACGCGCTCATAGGCGGCGAGGTGCGCGAGGTCGATGCGTACGCCGGGAAGGGTGCGGGGCGCACGGGAGAAGGAGGCGTCGGGCCGGGGCCGCTTGAAGGGAGAGAGGAGGGCACCACGGAGCAGGACGGGAAGCAGCACTGTTGTCTCCAGAACTGAGGAACCGGGGTTTCGTACGACGTTCAGGCCCCCAACAGGCTCTGCCCGCACACCCGTACCACCTGCCCGTTGACCGCCCCCGACCCCGGCTGGGCCGGCCACCCCGCCGTCTCCGCCACGTCCACCGGCAACGGCAGGGGCCGTCCGGCCGGCCGGCGGCGCAGTGCCACCGGTTGCGGCAGCCCCGGCCGCCGGGGGAGGGAACGACCGGCGGGGGTCCCGGTGAAGCGCGGATAACGGTCGGTCGTCATGGCCCTGCTCCCTGCTCGCCCGAATGCTTACTCCCGAGTAAGGTTACCGGGGGTAAGCCTACGTCACCGGTGAGGAGCGGGTCGAGGCGAGCAGGTGCGGGGCCTCGCCCCGGTGGGACGGCGCCCGGCTGAACGTGGCCGGGTCCTGACTGGCCGCCGGCCGCTCGCCGCCGCGGGCGCCCGGATCGTGGCCGCCCTCGCCAGTCTGCTCGCCGAGCGGGAGGCGCCCGGTCGTGGCCTGAGCTCGGTCTGCGGGGCAGGCGGTCAAGGCGTCGCGGCGGTCCCCGAGCGCCCCTGACGGCACCTCAAACCACTCTGGCAAGGCCTGCACAGCCCCGTCCCCGGACACTCCCGGAACCCGCACAGACTCCCCACGCGGGCGCCGTACCATCGCGTTCCCAACCGGCGGTAACAGCGAGCCGCTGCAGTCGGTGAACGTCTCGGTACGCGCGGTGCGTACCTCATGCAGCAAGCAGTGCAGAGCTGCAGGCCCCAGGAGCTGCCCATGCCCATCTCGTACTCGTCCGCGCCCCTGCCCGCCGCTCCGGCCGACTTCGACCACGACGGCGTCCCGGTGCTCGTGGAACCGGAGACCCGGCGGCTGAACGGGGAGGTCCGCGAGGCGTACGTGCCGCCGCTGGTGCCGTCGGTGACCCACGGCTCGCTGGCCGACCTGCCGTTCGAGAACGCGAGCGAGGCGCCCGGCCACCTGGTCCTCAGCCGCCGGGACGCGGACGGCGGGTGGGCGGACGTGACGGCGGCCCAGTTCGCCGACCAGGTGCTGGCCCTGGCGAAGGGGCTGATCTCCGAGGGCCTGATGCCGGGCGACCGGATCGCCGTCATGGCGCGCACGACGTACGAGTGGACGCTGCTCGACTTCGCGGCCTGGGCGGCGGGCCTGGTCACGGTCCCCGTCTACCCCACCTCCTCGGTGTTCCAGACCCGCTGGATCCTCCAGGACTCCGGCGCGGTGGCCCTGATCACGGAGACGGTCGGCCAGGCGGCGGCCATCGGACCGGAACGCCACCGCCTGCCCGACCTGCGCCACGCCTGGGTGATCGAGAAGGGGCATGTGGAGCGGCTGGCCGAGCTGGGCGCGGCGGTCCCCGACCAGGAGGTGAGCGTCCGCCGGGGCGTGCTCGGCCCGGACACCCTCGCCACCCTCGTCTACACCTCGGGCACGACCGGCCGCCCCAAGGGGTGCGCGCTGACGCACGGCAACTTCCTCGCGGAGGTGGACAACGCCACCCGCCTCCTCCACCCGGTCTTCCACGCCAGAACCGGCGAGGAGCCCTCGACGCTGCTGTTCCTGCCGCTGTCGCACGTCTTCGGCCGGATGGTCGCGGTCGCCTGCATCCGCGCACGGGTACGCCTCGGGCACGCGCCCAGCCTGAAGGCGGAGGACCTGCTGGCCGACCTGGCGAGCTTCCGGCCCACCTTCCTTCTGGTCATCCCGTACATGCTGGAGAAGGTCTTCAACAACGCACGGGCGACGGCCGAGCGCGGCGGCCGGGGCGCGCTGTTCGACCGCGCGGTCTCGGTGGCCCGGCGCTACGGCGAGGCGCTGGAGGCCCGGCAGCACGGCTCCGGCCCGGGCCCTAGCCGCGCCCTGAAGACGGCCCGCGCCTTCTACGACCCCCTGGTCTACCGCCGCATCCGCGGCGCCCTGGGCGGCCGGGTCCGCCATGTGATCAGCGGCGGCTCCCCGCTGGGCAGCCGCCTCGCCGCCTTCTACGCGGGCGCCGGCATCGAGATCTTCGAGGGCTACGGCCTGACGGAGTCGACCGGCGCGGCCACCGTCACGCCCCCGCTCAAGCCCCGGCTGGGCACGGTGGGCTGGCCGCTGCCCGGCACCCGGGTGCGGATCGCGGCGGACGGCGAGGTGCTGCTGTCCGGCGGGCAGGTCTTCCGCGGCTACTGGGACCCGCACGCGGGCGGGGTGGTCCCGGCGACGCCCGACGGCTGGTTCCCGACGGGCGACATCGGCCGGCTGGACGACGAGGGCTACCTCACGATCACGGGCCGGAAGAAGGAGATCCTGATCACCGCGGGCGGCAAGAACGTGGCGCCCGCCCCGCTGGAGAACTGGCTGCGCTCCCACCCCCTGATCTCGCAGTGCCTCGTCATCGGCGACGGCCGCCCCTATGTCTCCGCCCTCCTCACGCTCGACGTGGACGGCATCACCCACTGGCGCCGGATGAACGGCAAGCACCCCGTGCCGCCGGAGCTGCTGGTCGGGGACGAGGAGCTGAACGCGGTCCTGCAGCGCGCGGTGGACGAGGCGAACAAGCTGGTCTCCCGCCCCGAGTCGATCCGCCGCTTCGCGGTCCTGCCGGTGGACTTCACGGAGGAGGCCGGACACCTGACGCCGTCGATGAAGCTGCGCCGTCAGGCGATCATGCGGGACTTCGCCCGGGAGGTGGACGAGCTGTACGCGCCGTAGGGCCCGTACGTCACGCCCCCCGCCGTCGGCGGCTTCACCCGTTCGCCGAGGACCACTAGCCCACCTGGCCGCAGGAGGCGGCCGTGCTGGCGGCTGTCCGGGGCTCCCCGTGCTTCCATCGCGTCGAGAGGCGCGTCACGAGGCGTCGAGGAGGCTCACATGATGGCCGAGGACCCACAGCACGACACGCACGCCCGATCGGGTGCGCCCCGGCGGCGCGTACTGGCCGCGGCAGCCGCCCTGGCCCCGGCCCTGGCCGCCGCGCAGCCGGCCGCCGCCCGCGCCCTGCCCGCCGCGGCGGACCACGGGCACCGCGACGGGCCGGTCAGACCGGTGCGCACCGCCCTGTCGGACTGGGCGGACGTGGCCAAGGAGCTGGGCCGCGGCGGTGACATGAAGCGCGACCTGATGTACCACACGGGCCTGCCGCGCAGGGACCTGTCGGTGATCTCCAAGGGCGTCCTCGTCAAACCGGAGACCGCCCTGGGCTCCCATGTGTCCTTCGTCCGCTACGCCGACGGCAGTACGATGACGATGGGCGACCTGGTGGTCACCGAGCAGGAACTGCAGCCCTTCATCGACGTGCTGCAACAGCACCGGATCGCGATCACCGCGCTCCACAAGCACCTGCTCTCCCAGATGCCCGCCATCTGGTGGGCGCACATCCACGCGCACGGCAACGACCCGGTGTCCGTCGCCCGCGGCCTGCGCGCGGCGTTCGACCGTACCGGCACCCCGCCGCCGCAGCGTCCCGCACCGTCGAGCCACACCCTGAACACCGCGGGCATCGAGGCCGCGCTGGGTGTCAAGGGCACCTGGGACGACGGTGTCTACAAGAGCCTCTTCATCCGCCGGGAGACCATCACCGAGGGCGGCATGGTGCTGCCGCCGGGCCTGGGGGCGACCACCGCGTTCAACTGGCAGCCGCTGGGCGGCGACCGGGTGGCGATCAGCGGCGACGTCGCGATGGTCGCCGAGGAGGTCCAGAACGTCCTCGCGGCCCTGCGGCGCGCCCGGACCGAGCTGGTCGAGCTGCACAACCACGGGCTGAGGGACGAACCGCGCCTGTTCTTCACCCACTTCTGGGCCGTCGGCGACGCCGTCACGCTGGCCCGGGGGCTGCGGCCCGCGGTGGACGCCACCAACGCGGCACCGGCTGGTTGAAGAGACGTCATCCCCCCGCTTCCGGTACCGCCGGGGGCCAAGCAGAGCACGTGGAAGAGGGAGAACCCCGCGATGACCCAGAGCAGCGAACCCATGATGTGCCCGTTCGACTTCAGCGAGGGTCTGGAGTTCGATCCCGCGCTCGCGGAGCTGATGGCCCGCGAACCCATCCCCCGGATCCGGCTGCCGTACGGCGACGGCGTCGCCTGGCTGATCTGCGACTTCGACGGTGTACGGCAGGTGACCACCGACCAGCGGTTCAGCCGGGCGGCCATCATGGGGCACGACTATCCGCGGCTGACCCCGGAGCCCATCGTCTCCCCGGAGTCCATCAACGTGATGGACCCGCCGCACAGCAGCCGCCTGCGCCGCCTGGCCTCCCAGGGTTTCGCCCGGGGGCACGTGGAGCGGATGCGGCAGCAGATCGTCCGGCTGGCCGACACCCTGCTGGAGGAGATGGCCGAGCAGGGCCCGCCCGCCGACCTCGTCCAGCACCTGTCCAACCAGCTCCCGCAGCAGACCATCTACGACGTCCTCGGCATCCCCCGCGAGGACTGGCCCCGCATGCAGAGTTACGCGCACCAGTTGCTGGAGACCGGGCCGGACAGCCGCGAGACCGCCGCGAACGCCAAGGCCGCCCTGCGCTCCTACTTCCTGGAGCAGGTCGAACAGCGGCGGCGTGCCCCCGGGAACGACCTGATCAGCGCGCTGGCCGCGGCCAAGGACGGCGACGACGCCCTCGACGACGAGGAACTGGCGGTCATGGCGCTGACGCTGGTGCTCAGCGGACAGGACACCGCCACCTGCCAGATCAGCGACATCTGCTACCTGCTGCTGACCCGTCCCGAGCTCATGGACCACCTCAGGAGCCGGCCGGAGACCCTGACCGACGTCATCAACGAGCTGCTCCGCTACATCCCCTTCCGCAAGGGGGTCGGCATCCCCCGGGTGGCGCTGGAGGACGTGGAGATGGACGGCGTACGGATCCGCGAGGGCGACTTCGTCCATGTGTCGTACCTGACGGCGAACCGCGACCCGAAGCGCTACCCGGACCCGCACGTCATCGACCCGGAGCGGCCGCCCATGCCCCATATGACGTTCGGCTGGGGCGGCCACCGCTGCATCGCCGTCCCGCTGGCGATGGCGGAGCTGGAGGTGGCCATCGGACGCCTGGTGGAGCGGTTCCCGACGCTGCGTCTCGCGGTGCCCGCGGAGGAGATCCGCTGGGACAAGGAGACGATCCGCCGCTTCCCGCTGGAGCTGCCGGTGACCTGGTAGGGCCTTCGTCCGGACCAGGACCCGCGGGCCCGGCGTGGTCCGAACGAAAGCCTCTGGGCGCGGCCGGGCGGTCAGGCCACCCCGGCCGCCCGCAGCAGGGCCGTGGTGGCCGCCGCTGCCAGCACCACCACGACGAACGGCGCCCGCCGCCACGCCAGGCCGGCACCCACCAGGACCCCCGCCGGGCGCGCCCACCCCGCGAAGCCGCCCGACTCCGTGAGCGCGCCCGTCACCAGCAGCGCGACCAGCAGGACCACCGCGCCCGCCGACAGCAACCGCTGGAGGCGGTCGGGGAGTCGGACCCGGCCGTGCAGCAACGGGCCCACCAGGCGGAAGGCGTACGTGCCCAGGGCCAGCGCCACGATCGCGGCCGACGTCGCCGTCATGCCCGCCCCCCGAGCGCGAGCAGCCCGGCCAGTGCCAGCAGCACCGGCAGCCCGGCCGGTACGAACGGCGTCACCGCCAGGGCCACCGCGCCGCCGGCCAGCGCCGCCCGCCGCACGCCCGCGTCGTCCCGGACGGCCGGCAGGACCAGCGCCACCAGGACTGCGGGGAAGGCGGCGTCCAGCCCGAACGTCCCGGTGTCGCCGAGCGCGCTCCCGGCGACGGCCCCGCCGAGCACGCACAGGTTCCACACCGCGTACAGGCCGAGACCGGAGATCCAGAACGCCGCGCGGCGCCGTGCCGGGTCCCGCTGGGCCAGGGCGAAGGCCGCCGTCTCGTCGGTCACCAGATGCGCGCCGAGAAACCGTGCCGCGCGTCCCCGCCCGGCCAGTACGTCCGCCACCGCGAGGCTGAACGCCGCGGTGCGCGTGTTGAGCAGCAGGCCCGTGGCGGCCGCGGCCACCGGGCCGCCCCCGGCGATCAGGATCCCCACCGCGCTGAACTGGGCGGATCCCGCGTACACCACCAGCGACATCACCACCGGCACCCAGACCGGCAGCCCGCCCGCGACGGCGATCGCCCCGAACGACACGCCGACGACTCCACTGGCGAGGCAGACGAGGGCGATGTCGCGGAGCAGGGCGCGGTCGACGGTGGACGGCAGGCGGAACGGCTCGGGTGTTCGGAGAAGCGAACGCATGTTTTCTACAATGGACAACAGCCTCTCTGTTCGTCAAGATGAACGAACGTACCGACGGAGCGAACGCAGATGACCGACGACACCGCCGCCCCACCGCCCCGCCTCCCGCTGGACTGGATAGCCGCCGCCCTGCGCCGCGAGCGCACCCGCGCCGGGCTCTCCCTCTCCGAGCTGGCCAAACGGGCCGGCATCGCGAAGTCCACGCTGTCCCAGCTCGAGGCGGCCGGCGGCAACCCCAGCGTGGAGACCCTGTGGGCGCTCGGCGTGGCACTCGGCGTGCCGTTCAGCGTGCTGGTCGAACCGCCCGCCCCGGCCGTTCAGGTGATCCGCGCGGGCGAGGGCCCGTCCGTGCACTCGGAGCAGGCCGGCTATGCGGCGACCCTGCTGTCCGCGAGCCCGCCCGGTGCGCGCCGGGACCTCTATCACATCCGCCTCGAACCGGGGGGCGCACGCGTGTCGGAACCTCATATTCCGGGAAGTGTGGAGCACTTGGTCGTCAGTGAGGGGCGGGTTCTCGCCGGGCCGCGCGGCGAGGAGGTGGAGCTCGGTCCCGGGGACTACATGGCGTTCCGCGGTGATGTCGCCCATTCGTACGAGGCGCTGGTGCAGGGGAGTGCCTTCGTGCTCGTCATGCAGCACGTCTGAACGCGCACGGCTCTCCGCGGAAGACGGGCGCAGACACAAGAATTCGCGAAGAATTCACCGAAAGGCAGGAGCCCCGCCGCCGAATGGCGGGGGGCTCCTTGGGTACTGCTCTCAGTTCTGGATCAGGGACTCAGCGATCTCAGATCGCCGTGACGTTCTCCGCCTGAGGGCCCTTCGGGCCCTGCGTCACGTCGAAGGAGACCTGCTGGTTCTCCTCGAGGGAACGGAAGCCGTTCGCGTTGATCGCGGAGTAGTGGACGAAGACGTCCGGGCCGCCGCCTTCCTGGGCGATGAAACCAAAGCCCTTCTCGGCGTTGAACCACTTCACGGTTCCGGTAGCCATAAGCCCTCCTTGGGCCCAAAGGGTTGCCCTGCTCCAGAACTGCAAGTGTGAAAACGGAACCGCTGCACAACTGCATATGTCTGAAAACGACGAGAGCCCGCGGTCACATGCTCCGCAGGCTCTGTACTGCAAGGAAACCAAACTGCAACTTGCTGCGAGCGTAGCACGCGGGCGGCGAAAAGCAATAGAGGTCAAGATCACGTCACCCGGACGTTTGAATGCTCCGGGAACCCTTGACAGCGGGGGCCGGGGACGGTGGCGTACGGGGCGGGGGCTAGTCTCGCGATGTGGACAATTCTCGCACCCGGCCGCGCGTCGGCCACATCCAGTTCCTCAACTGCCTGCCCCTGTACTGGGGGCTCGCGAGAACCGGCACCCTCCTCGACTTCGAGCTGACCAAGGACACGCCCGAGAAGCTCAGCGAGCAGCTCGTGAAGGGCGACCTCGACATCGGTCCGATCACCCTGGTGGAGTTCCTCAAGAACGCCGACGACCTGGTCGCCTTCCCCGACATCGCGGTCGGCTGCGACGGTCCGGTGATGTCGTGCGTGATCGTCTCCCAGGTCCCGCTGGACCGGCTGGACGGCGCCCGGGTCGCCCTCGGCTCCACCTCGCGGACCTCCGTGCGCCTCGCCCAGCTCCTGCTGGCCGAGCGGTACGGGGTGACCCCGGAGTACTACACCTGCCCGCCCGACCTCAGCCTGATGATGCAGGAGGCCGAGGCGGCCGTGCTGATCGGCGACGCCGCCCTGCGCGCCAACCTCATCGACGGTCCGCGCTTCGGCCTCGACGTGCACGACCTCGGCACGCTGTGGAAAGAGTGGACGGGCCTGCCGTTCGTCTTCGCGGTGTGGGCGGCCCGGCGCGACTACCTGGAGCGGGAGCCCGTCATCACCCGCACGGTGCACGAGGCCTTCCTGGCCTCCCGCAACCTGTCCCTGGAGGAGGTCGGCAAGGTCGCGGAACAGGCGGCGCGCTGGGAGGCCTTCGACGAGAACGTCCTGGAGCGGTACTTCACGACGCTCGACTTCAGCTTCGGGGGCCCGCAGCTCGAGGCGGTCGCCGAGTTCGCCCGCCGCACCGGCCCCACGACCGGATTCCCGGCGGATGTGAAGGTGAAGCTGCTTCAGCCGTAGGGCGGTTGCCCCATCGGTCCCTACGCTGTCCGGGTGGATCTGGACCTCTGGGCGGCCGTCGGCGCCGCGGTGTGGGGTGCGGCGGCCGGTGCGCTGGTGCCCCGGGCCGCGTACCGGCTGTCCGTCGAGCCCGGGCAGCCGTGGCGCGAGCGATGCCCGGACGGGCACCCGATCGGCGGATGGGTCGGACGGGCGCGGTGCGCGGACGGGAGGGCCTACGGTCCCGGCACCGCGCTCGTGGGCGTGGTCACCGCACTGGTGTGCGCGGTGCTCGCCCTCGCCACCGGCACCCGTCCCGAGCTGGGGGTGTGGCTGCTGCTCGCCCCCGTCGGAGTGCTGCTGACCCTCGTGGACTTCCGGGTGCAGCGCCTGCCGGACGTCCTGACCCTGCCGCTGGCCGGCGCCGCCCCCGCCCTGCTGGGGCTGGCCGCGCTGGCTCCCGAGCACGCGGGACGGTGGCGCACCGCGCTGCTCGGCGCGCTGGTGCTGGGCGGCGCGTACTTCCTGCTGTTCCTGCTCAACCCGCACGGCCTCGGCTTCGGGGACGTCAAGCTGGCGCCCGGGCTCGGGGCGGTGCTCGGCTGGTACGGGTGGGGGACCGTGGTGCTCGGGACCTTCGCCGGGTTCCTGTTCGGGGGGCTGTACGGGCTCGGTCTGGTGCTCGCGCGGCGGGCCGGGCGGCGGACCGCCATCCCGTTCGGGCCGTTCCTCATCGCGGGCGCGTTCGTCGGGCTGCTCATCGGCGCGTACGCGGCCTGACGTGGGGTCCGTAAAACCGCTGGCGTAGGCTGGTTCGGTCCGTTCACGACCCTTACGTGTCCGTCCACCCCCGCCGAAAGGGAGCCCGGTGACCGACAAGGCCGACCTCACGTCCATTGATGTCACAGCCGTGCTCGACCGTGCCGCCGACGGTGGGCGGATCACCCCCGAGGAAGCCCTCGCCCTCTACCGCGATGCGCCGCTGCACGCGCTGGGCGCCGCCGCCGACGCCGTACGCCGCCGTATGTACGCCGGGACCGAGCACATCGCCACGTACATCATCGAGCGCAACATCAACTACACGAACGTCTGTGTGACGGCGTGCAAGTTCTGCGCCTTCTACGCGGCCCCCAAGGACACCGAGAAGGGCTGGACGCGCGACCTCGACGACATCCTGCGCCGCTGCGCCGAGACCGTCGAACTCGGTGGCACCCAGATCATGTTCCAGGGCGGCCACCACCCGGACTACGGCGTCGAGTACTACGAGAAGCACTTCCGCGCCATCAAGGAGGCGTTCCCCGAGCTGGTCATCCACAGCCTGGGGGCCTCCGAGGTCGAGCACATGGCCCGTATCTCGGGCGTCTCGGTGGAGGAGGCCATCTCCCGCATCCACGCCGCCGGGCTCGACTCCTTCGCCGGTGCCGGCGCCGAACTGCTGCCCGAGCGGCCGCGCAAGGCGATCGCACCGCTGAAGGAGAGCGGCGAGCGCTGGCTGGAGATCATGGAGACCGCGCACCGGCTGGGCGTGGAGTCCACGTCGACCATGCTGATGGGCACGGGCGAGACCAACGCCGAACGCATCGAGCACCTGCGGATGATCCGCGACGTACAGGACCGGACCGGTGGCTTCCGGGCGTTCATCCCGTACACCTACCAGCCCGAGAACAACCACCTGAAGGGCCGCACCCAGGCGACCGTCTTCGAGTACCTGCGGATGATCGCGATCGCCCGCCTCTTCCTCGACAACGTCCGCCACATCCAGGGCTCCTGGCTGACCACCGGCAAGGACGTCGGCCAGCTCACCCTGCACTACGGCGCGGACGACCTCGGCTCGATCATGCTCGAGGAGAACGTCGTCTCCTCGGCCGGCGCCAAGCACCGTTCCAACCGGATGGAGATCATCGACCTGATCCGGAAGGCCGGGCGCGTCCCGGCCCAGCGGTCGACGACGTACGAGCACCTCGTGGTCCACGACGACCCGGCGAACGACCCGGTCGACGACCGCGTGATGTCCCACATCTCCTCCACCGCCATCGAGGGCGGCACCGCCCACCCGGAGTTGAAGCTCCTGACGTCCAACTAGGGCCCGGATGCTGACGCTTCACGTCGCCGACCTGCTGATCCCCGGTGACGCCCGGCCGTCCCTGCCGGGCGGCGCGCTGCTCGTCGACGGCCGGGAGATCGCGGGTGTCGGACCGTACGAGGAGCTGGTGGCGGCGCGTCCCACGGCCCGGATCCGACGCTGGCCCGGACTGCTCACCCCGGGACTGCTGAATCCGTACGGGCCCGAACTGCTGGAGCAGGCCTACCACCCGGACCCCCGTGAGGCCGATGAGCTGGGTACCGAGCCGCTCATGGGCGAAGCCCTCGCGGCGCTCTCCTTGAGCGACGCCCGCCGGGGCGCGAGCGCGCGGCGCGGGGTGCAGCGGATGCTGGCGCACGGGACCGTCGCCGTGGCGGGGGAACTGCGGCGTCCCGCCGTGGTGGACGCCGTGCACCGGGCGGGGATGACGGTCGAGCAGCGGTTCCGGGCTCCCGCGGGGCCGCCGAGCCTCGATCCGCTGGCCGGACGGAGCCTGGCCGAGGCGATCTCGCTGCCGCTGCCGCCCGTCGGCATGGATGCGACGTTCGCCGTCTTCGACGTCCCGGACGAGACCGCGCTCGCCGCGCGCGGAGCCGGGACGTGCGTGGCGACCGTCGTCGCCGGGCGCCTGGTGCACCGGCGCCGATAGCCGAGGCTGCCGCAGTGGCGTCGGACCCTCCTGCCACAATGGGCCCGTGACCCGCGCATCCCTGGACAAGCAGCCGCACGAAGTCGCCTCGATGTTCGACGACGTGGCGGAACGGTACGACCTGACGAACGACGTGCTGTCACTCGGGCAGGCACGGCTGTGGCGCAAGGAGGTCGCGAGGGCGGTCGACGCGCGGCCCGCGCAGAAGGTCCTGGACCTCGCGGCGGGCACGGCGACCTCGTCGCTCCCCTTCACCCGGACCGGCGCGTACGTCGTCCCGTGCGACTTCTCGCTGGGGATGCTCCAGGTCGGCAAGGCGCGGCACCCCTGGATGCCCTTCACCGCGGGCGACGCGACGAAGCTGCCGTTCAAGGACGACACCTTCGACGCCGTCACCATCTCCTTCGGGCTGCGCAACGTGCACGACACGGACACGGCGCTGAGCGAGCTGTACCGGGTGACCAAGCCCGGCGGACGCGTGGTGATCTGCGAGTTCTCGCACCCCACCTGGGCGCCGTTCCGCACCGTCTACACGGAGTACCTGATGCGTGCCCTGCCGCCGGTGGCCCGTGCGGTGTCGTCCAACCCCGAGGCGTACGTCTACCTCGCCGAGTCCATCCGCGCCTGGCCCGACCAGCCGGCGCTCGCGCAGCGGCTGCGCAAGGCGGGCTGGTCCAAGGTGGCGTGGCGCAACCTCACCGGCGGGATCGTGGCCCTGCACCGGGGCTTCAAGCAGGACTGACCGCGTACGGGTCGCCCGGCTCGTTCAGCTCGCGCTGCATTCCGCCCCTGGGCGGTGGCGGCACGCGCGGTTCGCGTACGCCCGCTCCTCCGCCGCCCTCGCCCTCACCGAGGTCGAACCAGACGGTGACGACGGCACCGCGCGGCACCTCGGCGCCCGGCTGCGGGTACTGCCGTACGACGTAGTCGACGACGGTCCGGTGGAAGTCGGGCCGGTCGGGCGCGGCGAGCAGCACGCCCTGCTGCTTGGCGGCCTCGCGCGCGTCCATCGCCATCAGACCGATCAGTCGCGGCACGCGCACTTCGGGTGTTTTGGGTGGTATAGGCACAGATGTCACCCCCAGCGGTACTGGAAGGGTAACCGGCCGGGGGTGCCACCCGGAAGCGCCGGGTGTCTTTCTGTGACAGTCGATCACACAGGGTCACAGATCGAGCCGGTAGCAGTGGCTCTGCCGCTGCGACGACGGCCTCTCGTACGTCTCCGCGAGGCGCATCCCCAGCCGCTGTGCGACCGCGATGGACCGTGTGTTGCGGGTGTCGACCATGGCGACCACGCTGCTCACGCCCGCCGCACGCACGCGCTCCAGGGTCGTCCGGGCGGCCGCCGTCACATAACCCTTGCCCCAGTGCGCCCGCCCGAGCCGCCAGCCGATCTCGATCTCCCCCTTCGGTCCCCACTCGCGCGGCCACGGCTGAGCGCCCGTGAAGCCGATGACCTCCCCGGACTCGTCGAGCACGCTCCACAGACAGAAGCCGTACTCGGCGTCGTGCCGGCGCTGGCGGGCGGTGAGCTCCTCGTAGACGGACAGCTCGGCGGCCCGGCCGCCGAGGAACTCCATGACCTCGGGGTCGGCGAACGCCCGGTGCCAGGCGAAGGCGTCCTCGTCGCTGGGGACGCGCAGCCGTACGTCGGGGAGAGCTCGGTTCATGGGGGCAGCCCTTCAGCCGGGAGATCGTGACGCTGAATAGACTGCCCATGTCCAGTGCCCGTCAGCACGCTGTTTCGGCCGTGGTTTCGCCGGGGCCTTCCTCGCTGTTGGCGCCAGGTGCTGGTGTTGCCGTCGTCGAGTCTTGGGGAGAACCCGCCGTGACCGAGCCCCAGCCCCTTACCGAACACACCGCCGATGTGATCGTCGTCGGGGCCGGGCCAGCCGGTTCCACCACCGCCTACTACCTCGCGAAGGCGGGTCTGGACGTCCTGCTCCTGGAGAAGACCGCGTTCCCGCGCGAGAAGGTGTGCGGCGACGGCCTGACGCCCCGCGCCACCAAGCAGCTCGTCTCCATGGGCATCGACATCTCCGAGGAGGCCGGCTGGCTGCGCAACAAGGGGCTGCGCATCATCGGCGGCGGGGTGCGGCTCCAGCTCGACTGGCCGGATCTCGCCTCGTACCCGGACTACGGACTGGTCCGCAAGCGCGACGACTTCGACGAACAGCTCGCCCGGCAGGCGCAGAAGGCGGGCGCACGCCTGTACGAGCGCTGCAACGTGGGCGCTCCGATCATCGACGACCGCACCGGCCGTATCACCGGCGTGAACGCCAAGCTGGGCGAGGAGAAACGGGAGGTCACCTTCCACGCGCCGCTGGTCGTGGCCGCGGACGGCAACTCCTCCCGGCTGTCGCTGGCGATGGGCCTGCACCGCCGCGAGGACCGCCCCATGGGCGTCGCGGTCCGTACGTACTTCACCTCCCCGCGCCACGACGACGACTACCTGGAGTCCTGGCTGGAGCTGTGGGACCGGCGCGGCGGCCAGGAGCGGCTGCTGCCCGGCTACGGCTGGATCTTCGGCATGGGCGACGGGACGAGCAACGTCGGCCTGGGCGTCCTGAACACCTCCGAGTCCTTCAAGGAGCTGGACTGGCGGGAGGTGCTCAAGGCCTGGTGCGCCTCGATGCCCGAGGACTGGGGCTACACCCCCGAGAACATGACCGGCCCGATCCGCGGCGCCGCCCTCCCCATGGCCTTCAACCGCCAGCCCCACTACACCAAGGGCCTGCTGCTGGTCGGCGACGCGGGCGGCCTGGTGAACCCCTTCAACGGCGAGGGCATCGCCTACGCCATGGAGTCCGGGCAGATCGCGGCGGACGTCATCGTCCAGGCCCTGGCCCGCGCGACCCCCGGCCAGCGCGAGCTCGCCCTGCACAACTACCCGAAGATCCTGAAGGACACCTACGGCGGCTACTACACGCTGGGCCGCGCCTTCGTGAAGCTGATCGGGAACCCGAAGGTGATGAAGATCGCGGCCCAGCGCGGCCTCACGCACCCCCTGCTGATGAGGTTCACCCTGAAGCTCCTGGCCAACCTCACCGACCCGACGGGCGGCGACGCGATGGACCGGATCATCAACGGGCTGAGCAAGGTGGCGCCGCGTTCGTGATCGCGGCGCGGCCCCCTCTCCACCTCCCGCCGGGACGTGGAAAGGGGGGCCGCGGTCACTCGGTGACGCCGGGCGTGCCGGTCAGCAGTTGTCGACGCTCGGCATGTCAACTCGACGGTGGAGCTTGTCAGTTCACCGGGCGCCGGCGTGTCGCTACCGTGACCGCCCATGACCACTTCCGCGGATCACGGCACGGACCCGACGCGGCACCCGGAGCTTCTTGCGTGGCTGGACGGGCGCCGGCAGGCCTTCGACCAGTGGGCGCAGCAGACCGGCGCCGACCGGCTCGACTTCAGCCCCGACTCCCTGAACGAACTCGAAGGCCTTCTCCGCGAGACGTTCCAGTCGGATGCGGAACTCCGTGCCCAGCGGCTCGACCCGTTCGTGCCGGGCGCCGTCTGGTACCTCGGGGAAGTGATCTGCCGCGCCAAGGGCATGGTGTGGAAGTTCGAGCGCGACGTCGACGCGGCCGACACGGCTGCGATGCCGCCGCTGTTCGGACGGGACCGTGGACTAGCTGCTCCGCAGCGCCTCGATGCCGGCGGCCCGGCGTGCGAGCACCTGGTCGCGCCGGGCCGCCATCTGCCGTAGCGCGTCCCTCCGGTCCCGGTCGGAGAGCCGGTCCAGGTAGACGTGCCCGTCGCAGTGATCGGTCTCGTGCTCGAGGCAGCGGGCGAAGTACCCCGTCCCCTCGATGACGAGCGGCTCCCCGTCCTTGTCGAGCCCGCGCACCACGGCCCGGTCAGGACGCGGTACGTCCACGACGGCACCGGGCACCGACAGGCATCCCTCGCTCTCCTCGGGCAGCCGGCGTCCGGCGGGGACGAGGGTGTCGAGCACCGGGTTGACGATGTGCCCGACATGCCGGACGCCCTCGTCGTCCGGGCAGTCGTAGACGAACAGTCGCAGACCGACCCCGACCTGGTTCGCCGCGAGACCGGCCCCTTCGGCGATGTACATCGTCAGGAACATGTCGTCGATGAGCGCGGCGAGATCGGGGCCGAACTCGGTGACGTCCCGGCACGGCTTGTGCAGAACCTCCTCGCCGACCTCGGTGACGCGCCGCACCTTCCCGCGCCGGGCCTCGGGTGCGAGCGGCGGATACGAGTCGACGGGCCTGCCCTGGACGAAAACGCTCGGCATCGCTGTGTCTCCTTGGTTGTGAGGATGCTGTGGCGGCGGGAAATCGGGCTTCCGGCCACCCGGAACCCCTCCCTACCCTCCGGGACTCATGACAACAGAACGTTCGCAGCAGCCGCAGGAGAACGGCGGGCACTCCCGCAGACGGTTCCTCGCGGGCGCCGGGGGAGCGGCGGGTGCGCTCGCCTTATGGCCCGGCGGTACCGCTCGGGCCGCCACGCGCAAGCACGTCGCCGTGCTCGGCGGCGGTGTCTCCGGGCTCAGCGCCGCACACGAACTCGCCGAGCGCGGCTATGCCGTCACCGTCTACGAGTACTACGACGTCCTCGGCGGCAAGGCCCGCTCCATGGACGTGCCCGGTACGGGGACCGGAGGCCGCAGGCCGCTGCCCGGCGAGCACGGCTTCCGGTTCTTCCCCGGCTTCTACCGGAACCTGCCGGACACCCTGCGCCGCATCCCCTTCCCCGGCAATCCGAACGGCGTCCACGACAACCTGCGCAGCGGTACGGAGGAGTTGTTCGCCCGCGCCGCCGGCCGCCCCGACCTGCACTTCCCCCTGCGCCGGGTCACCACCCCGCCGGCCCCGGGCGACATCACCACGTCCTGGCTGCGCGACCAGATCCTCTCCGTACTGGACCTGGCCACCCGCCTCCCCGCCCACGAGGCCGCCTACTTCGCCGACCGCCTCCTGGTCCACCTCACGAGCTGCGACGCCCGCCGCGAGGACCAGTGGGAGAAGACGTCCTGGTGGGACTTCATCCGGGCCGGGGAGATGAGCGAGGAGTACCGGACCCTCCTCGGCATCGGCCAGACCCGCAACCTCGTCGCCACGCGCGCGGAGGTGGCGTCCACGCGCACGGTCGGCCGCGTGATCATCGAGGCCCTCATCCTCTGGGGCCTGCTGGGCCGCGGCCTGGACGGCGACGCGGACATCGACCGCGTCCTCAACGCCCCCACGAGCGAGGCGTGGATCGACCCGTGGGCGGCGCACCTGCGCTCCCTCGGGGTCCGGTTCGTGCTCGGCACCGAGGTGCACGAGGTCCTCTACGAGGGCGGGCGCGTCACCGGTGTGCGGGTCGCAGCGCGCGACGGCGGAGACGAGCGCACCGTCACCGCCGACCACTACGTCTCCGCGATGCCCGTCGAGCACGCCCGGCGCACCTGGGGCGCCGCCCTGCGCGCCGCCGACCCGCAGCTCGCCCGGTGCGACGCGCTGAAGACGGACTGGATGACCGGCGTGCAGTTCTATCTGCGCACGCCCACGCCCGTCGTCCACGGGCACATCAACTGTCTGGACTCACCGTGGTCGGTGACCGGGATCGGGCAGGCCCAGTTCTGGGACGTACGGGACTTCTCGCGGGACTACGGCGACGGCCGGGCCCGGGACTGCCTGTCCGCGATCATCTCGGAATGGGACAAGCCCGGCATCCTGTACGGCAAGACGGCGCGCGAGTGCACCAAGGAGGAGATCGTCGCCGAGCTCTGGGCCCAGTTGAAGGACGGCCTCAACGACTCGGGCAAGACCACGCTGAGGGACGAGGACCGCCTCGGCTGGTTCATGGACCCGGCGGTGACCGGTCTCGGCGGCCCCGACCCGCAGAACCGCGAGCCGCTGCTCATCCATCCCACGGGCACGCTCTACAACCGCCCGTCGGCGAGGACGGCCGTGCCGAACTTCTTCCTCGCGGGCGACTACGTCCGCACGGACGTGGACCTGGCGACGATGGAGGGCGCCAACGAGTCGGCGCGGCGGGCCGTCAACGCACTGCTGGAGGCGGACGGCTCGGGCGCGGAGCGGTGCCGGATCTGGGAGCTGTACCGCCCGCCGGAGCTGGAGCCCCTCAAGCGGGTCGACGAGGTGCGCTACCGGCTCGGCCTGCCGAACACGTTCGACGTGGGGTGAGCGGCACCGGCCGTGGGTGAGCCGGGAGGGCCGCCGTCCCCGAGGGGCGGCGGCCCGTCCATCCCGTACCGCTGGAAGGCGGCTCGGTCAGAGCACGCGGACCGCGCCGGACGGCGGGTCGTAGGACAGCGGGTGCTCCCCGACGCCGCTGGAGGGGTTCTGCGCCCCGACGAACATGCCGCCGCCCACGTACACCGCGACGTGGTAGGCGCTGCCCGCGCCGCCCCAGTACAGGATGTCCCCGGGCTGCAGGTTGCTCAGCGAGACCTGGGTGCCGGCCGTCGACTGGTCCTGGGAGACGCGCGGAAGGTTGATCCCGACCTGCTTGAAGGCCGTCTGCACCAGGCCGGAGCAGTCGTAGGCCGACGGACCGGTGGCGCCGGAGACGTACGCCTTGCCGATCTGCGCCTTGACGAAGGCGACGACCTCCGCGGCCGAACCGGTGGCCGTGGAGGAGCTCGTCGAGGCGGTGGTCGAGGCGGCGGCGAGCACGGTCCGCTCGGCGCTGCGCGAGGCGGCCTCCGCCTGCTTGCGCTCGGCCTCGGCCTTCCGCTTGGCCTCGGCCGCCTTCTTCTTGGCCTGTGCCAGGTCCGCCTGTGCCTGCTTGGCGGCCTTCGCGGCGGCCGCGTCACGCTCGACCTGCAGCTGGTAGTTGGCCGCGGCCTGCTGGGTGGCCGCCGCGGACTGGGCGACCTGCGAGGCCACGTCGGCCGTCAGGGTCGGCAGTTCGAGCGTCTGGGTCACCGGCTCGGCGGCGTCGGCCGATGCCGAGGCTCCGGCCACGGCCAGGGTGCTGAGGACACCACCGGCGACTCCGGCCCGCATCGCGATGGTCGACGCGCTGCGGTTGCGGGGCTTCCGGTGGCTGCGTATGTGAGCGGTGTGGGACATGGGGACAAGCGGTACCAGGGACTCCTCCATACCTTCAAGAAACGTGTGGTGCGCCACAGTTGTTCAATCGCCCGCCTGAATCCCGGGCGTGTCATTCTTTATTGACGCCGTAACGGGCAAAGCGGACAGCGATGATCAAGCCTGTGATCATGGGTTTTCGTCTTTACGTCCCGAATTGCGCCCCGCTTACCATCGGTTGAGGCGAATGGCCAAGCCCGCTTTATTGAACCCTCACACAGATGTGGCACAGGTCACGGAACGGTCACCGTCGAGGGGGCGTCTCGCGCGTGCGGCGGACCTCCGTCGGTCGTGCGCCTGCCCTGCCGCTTGTGAATGCATGCACCTCTGTGCGAGAAGTCGCCCCTCTGCTCGTGAACGCGTGCACACGTCCACATTCGCCCCGTCCCTCCCCCTGACGTGTGAACGGGGCCCTCTACCAAGAGATCTGGCCCAGCGCCAATTTGCTTTGAACGCTTGCCCTTTGATAATGCAAGACCGCCCCGACCAGCGGATACGAGGGAAAATGTCACCTCTTGGTGATCACTCGACTGCTTCGCGTACGTAGATCACCGCTCATCCGACTTCATGATCCTTCGCCTGGTGGTGGAGATCACAAAGTACGTGCTGACCCCCGTGTCGCAGATCACACACCCGCGGGCATAAGATGCACGGCAGTTGGGCTTGTGACCTGCTTCACATGTCCGCGATCTTCGCTGGGGCCGGCGGGGCTATCGGGACATGTGGGACGGATGTGAGCCCAGCGCAACCGCCAGCAGTCAATGCCGACTGAGAGGAGCGAGGAGCGGTGAACGCGTATGCGCCCATCCTCGTACTGGGAGCCCTCGGGGCAGGCTTTGCGATCTTCTCCGTGGTCATGGCCACGCTGATCGGTCCGAAGCGGTACAACCGCGCCAAGCTCGAGGCCTATGAGTGCGGTATCGAGCCGACCCCCACGCCGGCCGGCGGCGGGCGCTTCCCGATCAAGTACTACCTGACGGCGATGCTCTTCATCGTCTTCGACATCGAGATCGTCTTCCTCTACCCCTGGGCCGTCACCTTCGACGCCCTGGGGATCTTCGGGCTCGTGGAGATGCTGCTCTTCGTGCTCACCGTCTTCGTCGCGTACGCGTACGTGTGGCGGCGCGGCGGCCTGGAATGGGACTGAGGGGCCTTACGTCATGGGACTCGAAGAAAAGCTGCCGAGCGGTTTCCTTCTGACCACCGTCGAGCAGGCCGCGGGCTGGGTGCGCAAGGCGTCCGTCTTCCCCGCCACCTTCGGCCTGGCCTGCTGCGCGATCGAGATGATGACCACCGGCGCCGGCCGCTACGACCTGGCGCGCTTCGGCATGGAGGTCTTCCGCGGCTCGCCCCGCCAGGCGGACCTGATGATCGTCGCGGGCCGGGTCAGCCAGAAGATGGCGCCGGTCCTCAGGCAGGTCTACGACCAGATGCCGAACCCCAAGTGGGTGATCTCCATGGGGGTCTGCGCCTCCTCGGGCGGCATGTTCAACAACTACGCGATCGTCCAGGGCGTGGACCACATCGTCCCGGTCGACATCTATCTGCCCGGCTGCCCGCCGCGGCCCGAGATGCTGATGGACGCGATCCTCAAGCTGCACCAGAAGATCCAGTCCTCCAAGCTCGGCGTGAACGCCGAGGAGGCGGCCCGCGAGGCGGAGGAGGCGGCGCTCAAGGCCCTGCCCACGATCGAGATGAAGGGGCTGCTGCGATGAGCGACGCGAACGGCACCCACGCGGCGGGCGGCTCCGCGAACGGCGTCAACCCCGAGAAGGACCTGGGATCCGCCAACCTCCCCGGCCGGCGCGGCCAGGGCGGCGAGGAGATCCGGGTCCAGCGCGGCATGTTCGGCGCAAACAACGGCGGCGACACCTCCGGCTACGGGGGCCTGGTCCGGTCCATCCGGCTCCCGGGCGCGGCCACCCGCCCCTACGGCGGCTGGTTCGACGAGGTCGCCGACGAGCTGGAGGGCGCACTGGAGGAACAGGGCCTCGTCCCCGGGAACGCGATCGAGAAGACCGTCGTCGACCGCGGGGAGCTGACCTTCCACATCGAACGCGAGTACCTCCTCGCCGTCGCCCAGACCCTCCGTGACGACCCCGCGCTCCGCTTCGAGCTGTGCACGGGCGTGAGCGGAGTGCACTACCCCGGCGACAAGGGCCGCGAGCTGCACGCCGTCTACCACCTGCGCTCGATCACCCACAACCGGCTGATCCGCCTGGAGGTCAGCGCCCCCGACGCCGACCCGCACATCCCGTCGCTCGTGTCCGTGTATCCCACGAACGACTGGCACGAGCGCGAGACGTACGACTTCTTCGGCCTGGTCTTCGACGGCCACCCGGCGCTGACGCGGATCATGATGCCGGACGACTGGCAGGGCCATCCGCAGCGCAAGGACTACCCCCTCGGCGGCATCCCCGTCGAGTACAAGGGCGCCCAGATCCCGGCTCCGGACCAGCGGAGGTCGTACTCATGAGCACGCACACCCCGTCCTCAGCGTCCGCGCGCGAGACCACCGAGGGCACCGTCTACACGGTCACCGGAGGTGACTGGGACGAGGTCGTCGAGTCCGCCTCCCGTGCCGACGACGAGCGCCTGATCGTCAACATGGGCCCGCAGCACCCGTCCACGCACGGCGTGCTGAGGCTCATCCTGGAGATCGAGGGCGAGACGGTCACCGAGGCCCGCTGCGGCATCGGCTACCTGCACACCGGCATCGAGAAGAACCTCGAGTACCGCACGTGGACGCAGGGCACCACGTTCGTGACGCGCATGGACTACCTGACGCCGTTCTTCAACGAGACGGCGTACTGCCTCGCCGTGGAGAAGCTGCTCGGCATCGAGGACCAGGTCCCGGACCGCGCCTCGGTCATCCGGGTGCTCCTGATGGAGCTGAACCGGCTCTCCTCCCACCTGGTGTGCATCGCCACCGGCGGCATGGAACTCGGCGCCACCACGATCATGATCTACGGCTTCCGCGACCGGGAGATGATCCTCGACATCTACGAGCTGATCACCGGCCTGCGGATGAACCACGCCTACGTCCGCCCCGGCGGACTCGCCCAGGACCTGCCGCCGGGCGCCGTGGACCAGATCCGCGAGTTCGTGAAGAAGATGAAGAAGAACCTCCCGGAGTACGACAAGCTCGCCACCGGGAACCCCATCTTCAAGGCCCGCATGCAGGACATCGGCTACCTGAACCTCGCCGGCTGCATGGCACTCGGCGCCACCGGGCCGATCCTGCGCTCCGCCGGGCTGCCGCACGACCTGCGCAAGACACAGCCCTACTGCGGCTACGAGACCTACGACTTCGACGTCCCGACCGCCGACAGTTGCGACGCCTACGGCCGCTTCCTGATCCGCCTGGAGGAGATGCGCCAGTCGGTCAGGATCATCGAGCAGTGCCTGGACCGTCTGCAGCCCGGCCCGGTCATGGTCGCCGACAAGAAGATCGCCTGGCCCGCCCAGCTCGCCCTGGGACCCGACGGGCTCGGCAACTCCCTGGACCACATCAAGAAGATCATGGGCACCTCCATGGAGGCCCTGATCCACCACTTCAAGCTGGTGACCGAGGGCTTCCGCGTTCCTCCCGGACAGGCGTACGCGGCGGTCGAGTCGCCCAAGGGCGAGCTCGGCGTGCACGTGGTCTCCGACGGCGGCACGCGCCCCTACCGGGTCCACTTCCGCGACCCGTCCTTCACCAACCTGCAGGCCATGGCGGCGATGTGCGAGGGCGGCCAGGTCGCCGACGTCATCGTCGCCGTCGCGTCCATCGACCCCGTGATGGGAGGCGTCGACCGGTGACCACCTCTTCTTCCGAGCGGGGCGTCAGCCTGGGCATGCCCGAACTGCCCGCGCCCGACTACCCGGACGACGTGCGGGCCCGGCTGGAGCGGGACGCGCGCGAGATCATCGCCCGCTACCCGGACTCCCGGTCCGCCCTCCTGCCGCTGCTGCACCTGGTGCAGTCGGAGGAGGGCCATGTCACGCGCACGGGGATGCGGTTCTGCGCGGAGACGCTGGGCCTGACCACGGCCGAGGTCACCGCGGTCGCGACCTTCTACACCATGTACCGGCGGCGGCCGTCCGGTGACTACCAGGTGGGCGTCTGCACCAACACCCTGTGCGCCGTCATGGGCGGCGACGCCATCTTCGAGGCCCTCCAGGAGCACCTGGGCGTCGGCAACGGCGAAACCACCGACGACGGCAAGATCACCCTGGAGCACATCGAGTGCAACGCGGCCTGCGACTACGCGCCGGTCGTGATGGTCAACTGGGAGTTCTTCGACAACCAGACGCCCGGCAGCGCCAAGCGCCTGGTCGACGACCTGCGCGCGGGACGGCAGGTCGCACCCACCCGGGGCGCCTCCCTGTGCACCTTCAAGGAGACCGCCCGGATGCTGGCCGGCTTCCCCGACGAACGGGACGGGGCCGTCGAGGCGTCCGGCAGCGCGGGTCCGGCCTCCCTGGTCGGGCTGCGGCTGGCCAAGGGCGAGTCCCCGGCCGCGCGCGTGGTGCACCCGCGGGACGGCGGGCCGCACGACGAGGCCGCGGACACGGCCGTGCACCAGCCGTCACCCGCCGAGCACCTCAGCTCGCACGACGCGCCGCAGGACACATCGGCCTCCGACCCGGCCCACCCGGCCGGGCCCGTAGCCGACGAGGGAGGGCAGTGATGACCTTGGCACCCGAGCTCAACGAGACCAGCCCCGAGAAGCTGCTCGTCCCCGTGTTGTCGGCCTTCTGGGACGAGGAGAGGTCCTGGACGCTGGACGTCTACCGCCGGCACGACGGCTACGAGGGGCTCCGCAAGGCGCTCGCCATGTCGCCGGACGAGGTGATCGCGTACGTCAAGGACTCCGGGCTCCGCGGCCGCGGCGGCGCGGGCTTCCCCACGGGAATGAAGTGGCAGTTCATCCCCCAGGGCGATGGCAAGCCCCACTACCTGGTGGTCAACGCCGACGAGTCGGAACCCGGAACCTGCAAGGACATCCCGCTCCTCTTCGCGAACCCGCACAGCCTCATCGAGGGCATCGTCATCGCGTGTTACGCCATCAGGTCGTCGCATGCCTTCATCTATCTGCGTGGTGAAGTCGTCCCCGTGCTGCGGCGGCTGCACTCGGCGGTGCGCGAGGCCTACGAGGCCGGCTACCTCGGCGAGAACATCCTGGGCAGCGGGCTCGATCTCGACATCACCGTGCACGCGGGCGCGGGCGCGTACATCTGCGGTGAGGAGACCGCACTGCTCGACTCGCTCGAAGGCCGCCGTGGCCAGCCGCGGCTCCGTCCCCCCTTCCCCGCCGTAGCGGGCCTCTACGCGTGCCCGACTGTCGTGAACAACGTCGAGTCGATCGCGTCGGTTCCCGCGATCCTGAACCGGGGCAAGGAATGGTTCCGGTCGATGGGCAGCGACAAGTCGCCCGGCTTCACGCTGTACTCGCTCAGCGGCCATGTGGCCAACCCCGGCCAGTACGAGGCCCCGCTCGGCATCACGCTGCGCCAGCTCCTCGACATGAGCGGCGGCATGCGGCCCGGCCACCGGCTGAAGTTCTGGACGCCGGGCGGGTCCTCCACGCCGATGTTCACCGAGGAGCACCTCGACGTCCCGCTGGACTACGAGGGCGTGGGCGCCGCGGGTTCCATGCTCGGCACCAAGGCCCTGCAGTGCTTCGACGAGACGACCTGTGTGGTGCGGGCCGTCACCCGCTGGACCGAGTTCTACGCGCACGAGTCCTGCGGCAAGTGCACGCCCTGCCGCGAGGGCACCTACTGGCTCGTGCAGTTGCTGCGGGACATCGAGGCGGGCAAGGGCGTGATGTCCGACCTCGACAAGCTCTCCGACACCGCCGACAACATCAACGGCAAGTCCTTCTGCGCCCTCGGCGACGGCGCCGCCTCGCCGATCTTCTCCTCCCTCAAGTACTTCCGGGAGGAGTACGAGGACCACATCACGGGCCGGGGCTGCCCCTTCGACCCGGCCAAGTCCACGGCCTGGGCGGACAAGCCCACGGAGGTGACCGCATGACTGTGACCACCAGCGCTCCCTCGGGCGGGGGAGAGGCGGCGGTCCCGCCGGAGGACCTCGTCACGCTGACGATCGACGGCGTGGAGCTCAGCGTGCCCAAGGGCACCCTGGTCATCCGCGCCGCCGAACAGCTCGGCATCGAGATCCCCCGCTTCTGCGACCACCCCCTCCTCGACCCGGCCGGCGCCTGCCGCCAGTGCATCGTCGAGGTCGAGGGCCAGCGCAAGCCCATGGCGTCCTGCACGATCACGTGTACGGACGGGATGGTCGTGAAGACTCACCTCACCTCGCCCGTCGCCGAGAAGGCCCAGAAGGGTGTGATGGAGCTGCTGCTCATCAACCACCCGCTGGACTGCCCGGTCTGCGACAAGGGCGGCGAGTGCCCGCTGCAGAACCAGGCGGTGTCGCACGGCAACGCCGAGTCCCGCTTCGACGGGAGGAAGCGGACGTACGAGAAGCCCGTCCCGATCTCCACGCAGGTGCTCCTCGACCGCGAGCGGTGCGTGCTGTGCGCCCGCTGCACCCGCTTCTCCAACCAGATCGCGGGCGACCCGATGATCGAGCTGCTGGAGCGGGGAGCGCTGCAGCAGGTCGGCACCGGCGAGGGCGACCCCTTCGAGTCGTACTTCTCCGGGAACACCATCCAGATCTGCCCGGTCGGCGCGCTGACCTCGGCGGCGTACCGGTTCCGCTCCCGCCCCTTCGACCTTGTCTCCTCGCCCTCGGTCTGCGAGCACTGCTCCGGCGGCTGCGCCACCCGCACCGACCACCGGCGCGGCAAGGTCATGCGGCGCCTGGCCGCCTTCGACCCCGAGGTCAACGAGGAGTGGATCTGCGACAAGGGGCGGTTCGCGTTCCGGTACGCGCAGATGAAGGACCGGCTCGACGTGCCGCTGGTGCGCCGGGAGAACGGTGCGCTGGAGCCGACGTCCTGGCCGGAGGCGCTCGACATCGCCGCCCGGGGGCTGCTCGCCGCGCGGGGCCGGGCCGGGGTGCTGACCGGCGGCCGGCTCACGGTGGAGGACGCCTACGCGTACAGCAAGTTCGCGCGCGTGGCGCTCGACACCAACGACATCGACTTCCGCGCGCGCGTGCACAGCGGCGAGGAGGCCGACTTCCTGGCCGCCCGGATCGCCGGACGCGGCCGCGACCTCGACGGCAGCGGCGTCACGTACACGGCCCTGGAGCAGGCGCCCGCCGTGCTGCTCGTCGGATTCGAGTCCGAGGAGGAGGCGCCGGGCGTCTTCCTGCGGCTGCGCAAGGCCTGGCGCAAGCACGGCCAGCAGGTGTTCGCCCTGACCACGCACAGCACCCGGGGCCTGGAGAAGGCAGGCGGCACGCTGCTGCCCGCCGCGCCCGGCACCGAGACCGAGTGGCTGGACGCGCTGGCCGGACGGGTCGGCCTGGAGGCGGACGGCGTACGGGCCGCCGAGGCGCTGCGCACCGAGGGCGCCGTGATCGTCGTCGGTGAACGGCTCGCCGCCGTGGCGGGCGGCCTCACCGCCGCGGTCCGCACCGCGGCCGCCACCGGGGCCAAGCTGGTGTGGATCCCGCGCCGGGCCGGGGAGCGCGGCGCGGTCGAGGTGGGCGCGCTGCCCTCGCTGCTGCCCGGCGGACGTCCGGCCACCGACCCGCGTGCGCGCGAGGAGGTCGCCGCCGCCTGGGGCGTCGCCGAACTCCCGCACCGCTACGGCCGGGACACCGGCCAGATCGTCGAGGCCGCGGCCACCGGCGAACTGCGCGCCCTGGTCGTGGCCGGTGTCGAGGTCGCCGACCTGCCCGATCCGGTACGCGCGCGTGAAGCCCTCTCCGAGGTGGACTTCCTGGTCTCCCTGGAACTGCGGCCCAGCGAGGTCACCGAGCGCGCGGACGTGGTGCTGCCGGTCGCGGCGGTCGCCGAGAAGGCCGGCACGTTCCTCAACTGGGAGGGCAGGGCCCGCTTCTTCGAGGCCGCGCTCAAGCCCGACCAGATGACCCGCCCGCTGATGCCGACCGACGCGCGCGTGCTGCAGATGCTCGCCGACGCGATGGACGTGCACCTGGGGCTGCCCGATCTGCGCACCGTGCGCGTCGAGCTGGACCGGCTCGGCGCCTGGGACGGTCCACGGGCCGCCAACCCGCTGGAGATCGGCGGACAGCTTCCCCGCCCGGCCGCCGGGGAGGCCGTGCTCGCCGGCCACCGGCTGCTGCTCGACCAGGGCCGCCTCCAGGACGGCGACGAGGCGCTCGCCGGCACCCGGCACGCGGCACGCGCGCGTGTGTCCGCCGCCACCGCCGCCGAGGCCGGCGTCCAGGACGGCGACCTGCTGGCCGTGCGCGGCCCGTCCGGAGCCGTCGAACTCCCGCTGCAGATCACCGAGATGCCCGACCGCGTGGTCTGGGTCCCGATGAACTCCACGGGCGGCGGCGTCCCCTCCGACACCGGGGCGCAGCCCGGCACCCTCGTCCGCATCGGCCCGGCGACGCAGGCCGCCGAAGCCCCCAAGGAGGTGGAGGCATGAGCCCGTACCTCGCCGCTGAAGACCTCTCCATGTTCGGCCACGACCCGTGGTGGCTGGTCGTCGTCAAGGCGGTGTTCTGCTTCGCCTTCCTGATGGTGACCGTGCTGTTCTCCATCGTCTGGGAGCGCAAGGTCGTCGCCTGGATGCAGTTGCGCATCGGCCCCAACCGGCACGGGCCCTGGGGCATGCTCCAGTCGCTCGCCGACGGCGTGAAGCTGATGCTCAAGGAAGACCTCATCGTCAAGCGTGCCGACAAGGTGGTCTACATCCTCGCCCCGATCGTCGCGGCCATCCCGGCCTTCATGGCGATCGCGGTGATCCCCTTCGGGCCCGCGGGCAACGAGATCTCGATCTTCGGTCACCGCACCACGATGCAGCTCACCGACCTGCCGATCGCGATGCTCTACATCCTCGCGGTCGCCTCGGTCGGCATCTACGGCATCGTGCTGGCGGGCTGGAGCTCCGGCTCCACCTACCCGCTCCTCGGCGGTCTGCGCTCCTGCGCACAGATGATCTCCTACGAGATCGCCATGGGCGCCGCGTTCGCCTCCGTGTTCCTCTACTCGGGATCGATGTCGACGTCGAGGATCGTCGAGGCGCAGCACGACCGCTGGTACATCCTGCTGCTGCCGGTCTCCTTCATCATCTACATCGTCACGATGGTCGGCGAGACCAACCGCGCCCCCTTCGACATGCCGGAGTCCGAGGGCGACCTGGTCGGCGGCTTCAACACCGAGTACTCGTCGATCAAGTTCGCGATGTTCATGCTCGCCGAGTACGTGAACATGGTGACGGTCTCGGCCGTCTCGACCACGCTCTTCCTGGGCGGCTGGCGGGCCCCCTGGCCGATCAGCACCTTCTGGGAGGGCGCGAACCACGGCTGGTGGCCGCTGCTCTGGTTCGTCATCAAGGTCCAGTTGCTGCTGTTCTTCTTCATCTGGCTGCGCGGCACGCTCCCGCGCGTCCGCTACGACCAGCTGATGAAGCTCGGCTGGAAGGTCCTCATCCCGGTCTCCGTGGTCTGGCTGATGCTGGTCGCGACGGTACGGGCGCTTCGTAACGAGCACTACGCTTTCGGCGATATCGCCCTGTATGTCGCGGGCGGAGTCCTCGCGCTGCTCCTGGTGTCGTTCGTGATCGACATGTTCCGCGCGAAGGCCGGGGAGGACGCCGAGCGGCCCGCCCGGGAGGGCGCCGCCTTCGATCCCATGGCGGGCGGATTCCCCGTGCCGCCGCTGCCGGGACAGACGCTGCCGCCGGTGCCGAGGCGCCGCCCGCGCCGGGAGCGGGAGCTGATTGTCAGTGGTGGGCCGGACACTGTCAGTGACGGACCTTCGGATGGAAAGGAGGCGTCCGATGGCTGACGAGCCCAAGGACACCAAGCCGGGCTTCCAGAACCCGGTGGCCGGCTTCGGCGTGACCTTCAAGGCCATGTTCAAGAAGCGGCTCACCGAGCAGTACCCGGAGCAGAAGAAGACCACGGCTCCGCGGTTCCACGGCCGGCACCAGCTCAACCGCCATCCGGACGGCCTGGAGAAGTGCGTGGGCTGTGAACTGTGCGCCTGGGCCTGTCCCGCCGACGCCATCTACGTCGAGGGCGCGGACAACACGGACGAGGAGCGCTACTCGCCGGGCGAGCGGTACGGGCGCGTCTACCAGATCAACTACGCCCGCTGCATCCTGTGCGGCCTGTGCATCGAGGCGTGCCCCACGCGCGCGCTCACGATGACGAACGAGTTCGAGCTGGCCGACTCCAGCCGCGCCAACCTCATCTACACCAAGGAGCAACTGCTCGCCGGCCTCGAAGAGGGCATGGTCGACACCCCGCACGCCATCTACCCGGGGACGGACGAGCAGGACTACTACCGGGGCCTGGTGACGGAGGCGGCGCCCGGCACGGTGCGCCAGGTCGCCGTCTCCAAGGGCGAGGTCCCGCAGGAGGCCGCCTCCACCTTCGGTGAGGGCGAGCCTGCGTCGAAGAAGGTGATCGGCGGATGACTGATCTCGCGGCCTACTCCACCTCCACCGGAGAAGCCTTCCAGTTCTGGGTCCTCGGCACCGTCGCGGTGCTCGGCGCCCTCGGCACCGTCTTCATGAAGAAGGCCGTGCACAGCGCGCTGTCCCTGGCGGGCACCATGATCGTCCTGGCGGTCTTCTACCTCGCCAACGGTGCCTACTTCCTCGGGATCGTGCAGATCGTCGTCTACACCGGCGCGATCATGATGCTGTTCCTGTTCGTGGTGATGCTGGTCGGCGTCACCGCCGCGGACTCCCTGAAGGAGACCATCAAGGGACAGCGCTGGCTGGCCCTGCTGTGCGGGCTCGGCTTCGGCATCCTGCTGTTCG
Source organism: Streptomyces sp. NPDC028331 (assembly GCF_055565775.1). Classification (NCBI taxonomy): domain Bacteria; kingdom Bacillati; phylum Actinomycetota; class Actinomycetes; order Kitasatosporales; family Streptomycetaceae; genus Streptomyces; species Streptomyces sp. NPDC028331. The sequence continues at coordinate 137,549 of NZ_JBVHTR010000001.1, forward strand.
CGGGCATCGCCAACGCGTCCCTGAAGGACTTCGCCGGCACCGGCAAGGCGAACGCGGGCGGCAATGTGGAGGGTCTGGCGGCCCTCATCTTCACCAAGTACGTGTTCGCCTTCGAAATCACCGGCGCCCTGCTGATCACCGCCGCGGTCGGCGCCATGGTGCTCACCCACCGCGAGCGCACCGAGCGCACCCGCACCCAGCGCGAGCTGTCCGAGCAGCGCGTACGGGAGGGCAAGCACGTTCCGCCGCTGCCGGCCCCCGGGGTCTACGCCCGGCACAACGCGGTGGACATCGCGGGCCTCCTGCCGGACGGCACCCCGTCCGAGCTGACCGTCAACAAGACGCTGCGCGCCCGCGGCCAGATCCGCGACGTGTCCGACGAGGCGATCAGCGAGCTCAAGGCGCTGGAGCAGCACGCCGCCGAGCGCCTCGAGCGCACCGAGGAGAAGCGGCCGGCGCTCAAGAGGACCGAGGAGGCGTCGAAGTGAACCCGGTCAACTACCTGTATCTCGCCGCCCTGCTGTTCACGATCGGTGCCACCGGCGTGCTCATCCGGCGCAACGCGATCGTGGTGTTCATGTGCATCGAGCTGATGCTCAACGCGTGCAACCTCGCGTTCGTCACCTTCTCCCGGATGCACGGCAATCTCGACGGCCAGATCATCGCCTTCTTCACGATGGTCGTCGCCGCCGCGGAGGTCGTCGTCGGGCTGGCGATCATCGTGTCGCTGTTCCGCACCCGCCATTCGGCCTCGGTCGACGACGCCAGCCTGATGAAGCTGTAAGGGGTCGGGAGAATCGTGGAGAACCTGATTGCGCTGCTGATCGCGGCGCCCCTGCTCGGAGCGGCCGTCCTGCTGTGCGGCGGCAGAAGGCTGGACGCGGTCGGCCACTGGCTCGGCACGGTGCTCGCCGCCGTCTCCTTCGTGTTCGGCGCCGTGCTGTTCACCGACATGCTGGGGAAGGCCGCCGACCACCGGACCGTCACCCAGCACCTGTTCAGCTGGGTCCCGGTGGCCGGTTTCCAGGCCGACGTCACCTTCCGGCTCGACCAGTTGTCGATGACGTTCGTCCTGCTGATCACCGGAGTCGGCTCGCTCATCCACCTGTACTCGGTCGGGTACATGGAGCACGACGAGCGCCGCCGCCGCTTCTTCGGCTATCTGAACCTGTTCCTCGCGGCGATGCTGCTGCTCGTCCTCGCCGACAACTACCTGCTGCTGTACGTCGGCTGGGAGGGCGTCGGTCTCGCCTCCTACCTGCTGATCGGCTTCTGGCAGCACAAGCCCAGCGCGGCGACCGCGGCGAAGAAGGCGTTCATCGTCAACCGCGTCGGCGACATGGGCCTGTCGATCGCCATCATGCTGATGTTCACGACGTTCGGGACCTTCGCCTTCGGACCGGTCCTCGGCCACGTCGGGGGCACGTCCGAGGGCAAGCTCACCGCGATCGGCCTGATGCTGCTGCTCGCCGCGTGCGGCAAGTCGGCCCAGGTGCCGCTGCAGTCCTGGCTCGGGGACGCGATGGAGGGCCCGACCCCGGTCTCGGCCCTGATCCACGCAGCGACCATGGTGACCGCGGGCGTGTACCTGATCGTCCGGTCCGGGGCCGTTTTCAACGCCGCGCCCGACGCCCAGTTGGCCGTCACCGTGGTCGGAGCGGTCACGCTCCTGTTCGGTGCGATCGTCGGTTGCGCCAAGGACGACATCAAGAAGGCGCTGGCCGGTTCGACCATGTCGCAGATCGGCTACATGGTGCTGGCCGCGGGCCTCGGCCCCATCGGCTACGTCTTCGCGATCATGCACCTGGTGACGCACGGCTTCTTCAAGGCGGGGCTGTTCCTCGGCGCCGGCTCGGTCATGCACGGCATGAACGACGAGGTGGACATGCGCCGGTACGGCGGCCTCAGGAAGTACATGCCGATCACGTTCGTCACCTTCGGCCTCGGCTACCTCGCGATCATCGGCTTCCCGGGTCTTTCGGGCTTCTTCTCCAAGGACAAGATCATCGAAGCGGCGTTCGCCAAGGGCGGCACCGAGGGCTGGATCCTCGGCGGTGCGGCCCTGCTGGGCGCGGCCATCACGGCGTTCTACATGACGCGCGTGATGCTGATGACGTTCTTCGGCGAGGAGCGGTGGCGCCACGCCCCGACTCCGTCCCCGGACGAGCCGAGCGTGGAGCCCGCCGCCGAGACCCGCGGCGAGTACGCGGAGCCGCACCCGCACGAGTCGCCGGGCGTCATGACGATCCCCATGATCGTGCTGGCCGTCGGGTCGGTCTTCGGCGGCGCGTTCTTCAGCATCGGCGACCGGTTCCTGCACTGGCTGGAACCGGTGACCGGGCACAGCGAGGGACACTCGCCGGTCAGCGCCTGGACGGTCACCGGGGCGACCATGGTCTGTCTGGTCATCGGCGTGGCCATCGCCTGGGCGCAGTACGGCCGCAAGCCCGTCCCGGCCGTCGCCCCGCGCGGCTCCCTGCTCACCCGGGCGGCCCGGCGCGACCTGCTCCAGGACGACTTCAACCATGTCGTCCTCGTCCGCGGCGGAGAGCACCTCACGCGCTCCCTGGTGTACGTGGACCACACCCTGGTCGACGGCGTCGTCAACGGCACGGCGGCCTCGGTCGGCGGCCTGTCCGGACGGCTGCGCCGCCTGCAGAACGGCTACGCACGGTCGTACGCGGTCTCGATGTTCGGCGGTGCGGCGGTGCTCGTCGCCCTGACCCTGCTGATGAGGGCGGTCTGATAGCGATGTCCTTTCCCCTGCTGACAGCGACGGCGGTGCTTCCGGCCGTGGGGGCGATCGCCACGGCAGCGGTCCCGGCCGCGCAGCGCACCGCCGCCAAGTGGCTGGCGCTGGTCGTCTCGCTCGCCACGCTCGCCCTCGCCGCGGTGATCGGGTTCCGCTTCGATCCGGGCGGCGCCCGCTACCAGTTCACCGAGTCCCATGCCTGGATCAAGGACTTCGGGGTGCGGTACGAGCTGGGCGTGGACGGCATCGCGGTGGCGCTCATCGCGCTGACCGCGCTGCTGATCCCGTTCGTGATCCTGGCCGGCTGGCACGACGCCGACCCGCTGGAGACCGGAAGCCGGCGCTGGCGGCCGACCCAGGGCTTCTTCGCCCTGATCCTGGCCGTCGAGGCGATGGTGATCATCTCCTTCGAGGCCACCGACGTCTTCCTCTTCTACATCTTCTTCGAAGCCATGCTCATCCCGATGTACTTCCTCATCGGCGGCTTCGGGGACCGAGCCCACGAACAGGGCGAGAAGGCGGCCTCCACGCAGCGGTCCTACGCCGCCGTGAAGTTCCTCCTCTACAACCTGGCCGGCGGCCTGATCATGCTGGCCGCGGTGATCGGCCTGTATGTGCAGGCGGGCAATTTCTCCCTCCCGGAGATCGTGCAGGCGCGGGCGAACGGCTCGCTGCACATGGCGACCAGCACGGAACGCTGGCTGTTCCTCGGCTTCTTCTTCGCCTTCGCGGTGAAGGCGCCGCTGTGGCCGCTGCACACCTGGCTGCCCAACGCCATGGGCGAGGCCACCGCCCCGGTCGCCGTGCTGATCACGGCGGTCGTGGACAAGGTGGGCACGTTCGCGATGCTGCGCTTCTGCCTCCAACTGTTCCCGGAGGCGAGCAAGTGGGCGACCCCGGTCATCCTCGTCCTCGCCCTGATCAGCATCCTCTACGGTGCGCTCCTCGCGGTCGGCCAGCGCGACATCAAGCGGCTGGTGGCCTACGCGTCGATCTCGCACTTCGGCTTCATCATCATGGGCATCTTCGCCATGACCAGCCAGGGCCAGTCCGGGGCGACGCTGTACATGGTCAACCACGGCATCTCGACGGCCGCCTGGATGCTGGTGGCCGGCTTCCTCATCTCGCGCCGCGGCTCGCGTCTGATCGCGGGGTACGGGGGCGTGCAGAAGGTGGCGCCGGTGCTCGCCGGCACGTTCCTGATCGGCGGCCTGGCGACGCTGTCCCTGCCGGGTCTCGCGCCGTTCGTCAGTGAGTTCCTCGTCCTCGTCGGCACCTTCACGCGCCATCCGGCCATCGGCATCATCGCCACCTTCGGCATCGTCCTCGCCGCGCTCTACACCCTCGTCCTGTACCAGCGGACGATGACGGGCCCGGTGAAGGCGGAGGTCGCGGCGATGCCGGACCTGCGGGTCCGCGAACTGGTGGTGGTCGTCCCGCTGATCGCACTGCTGATCTTCCTGGGCGTCTACCCGAAGCCGGTCACCGACCTCGTCAACCCGGCGGTCCAGCACACCATGTCCGACGTACACCAGTCAGATCCCAAGCCTGCAGTGGAGGCGGCCAAGTGAGCGCAGCAGCCGTCCACAGCCTGTGGACAACCGCGGCCGACCCGATCGCGAAGATCCAGGCGCCGAAGATCGAATACGGCCAGTTGTCGCCGACCCTGATCGTCATCGGTGCGGCGCTCGTCGGGGTGCTGATCGAGGCGTTCGTGCCGCGCAGGTCCCGCTACTACGCGCAGGTGTTCGTGTCCGTCGTCGCGCTCGCCGCCGCGTTCGCCGCGGTGGTGGCGCTCGCCGCCGACGGATACGGCACCACCAAGGCCCACATCGCGGCGATGGGTGCGATCGCCGTCGACGGACCGTCCCTGTTCCTGCAGGGGACGATCCTGCTGGCGGGCCTGCTCGGCGTGTTCACCTTCGCCGAGCGGCGACTCGACCCGGAGGCGCACGGCAACCGGGTGGACTCGTTCGCCGCACAGGCCGCGTCCGTGCCCGGCAGCGAGAGCGAGAAGGCCGCCGTCAAGGCCGGCTTCACGACGACGGAGGCGTTCCCGCTGCTGCTGTTCGCGGTCGGCGGCATGCTGGTCTTCCCCTCGGCGAACGACCTGCTGACCCTCTTCGTCGCCCTGGAGGTCTTCTCGCTGCCGCTGTACCTGCTGTGCGCCCTGGCCCGCCGCAAGCGGCTGATGTCGCAGGAGGCCGCGGTCAAGTACTTCCTGCTCGGAGCGTTCGCCTCCGCGTTCACGCTGTTCGGCATCGCCCTGCTCTACGGGTACGCCGGCTCGGTGTCGTACGCGAGGATCGCGCAGGTCGTCGACGGCACGGTCACGAACGTCGACCCGGCGCTCGCCAACACCATGGGCAACGACGTGCTGCTGCTCGTCGGCGCCGCGATGGTGGTGATGGGCCTGCTGTTCAAGGTGGCCGCAGTGCCGTTCCACATGTGGACGCCGGACGTCTACCAGGGCGCCCCGACCCCGGTGACCGGCTTCATGGCGGCGGCGACCAAGGTGGCGGCGTTCGGCGCCATGCTGCGGCTGCTGTATGTGGTCCTGCCGGGCATGCGCTGGGACTGGCGGCCGGTGATGTGGGCGGTCGCGATCGTCACCATGCTGGGCGGTGCGATCGTGGCGATCACGCAGACCGACATCAAGCGGATGCTGGCGTACTCGTCGATCGCGCACGCGGGATTCATCCTCGCGGGTGTCATCGCGACCACGCGGGACGGCGTGTCCTCGGTCCTGTTCTACCTGGCCGCGTACTCGTTCGTGACGATCGGCGCCTTCGCGGTCGTCACCCTGGTCCGCGACGCGGGCGGCGAGGCGACGCACCTGTCCAAGTGGGCCGGGCTCGGCCGCAGGTCACCGCTGGTCGCGGCCGTGTTCGCGGTGTTCCTGCTGGCGTTCGCGGGCATTCCGCTGACCTCCGGCTTCGCCGGGAAGTTCGCGGTGTTCAAGGCGGCGGCGGAGGGCGGGGCGATCCCGCTGGTCGTGATCGGTGTGATCTCGTCCGCCGTGGCGGCGTTCTTCTACATCCGGGTGATCGTCCTGATGTTCTTCAGCGAACCGCGTCCCGAGGGCCCGACGGTGGCGGTCCCGTCCCCGCTGACGATGACGGCCATCGGGCTCGGCGTGGCGGTCACGGTGGTGCTGGGTGTGGCCCCGCAGTACTTCCTGGACCTGGCGAGCCAGGCCGGGGTGTTCGTGCGCTGAGGCGTTCGGCCGCTTACGGGCAACGGCCCGGCACCCGCTCGGGGGGTGCCGGGCCGTGTGCCGTCCGGGCTACTGCTCGTCGGTGCGACGCGTCCTGATCTGGGTGAGGTCCAGGTCCACGGGGAACGGAACGTCCATCTTCATCCGCTCGCGGAAGATTCCGACGCTGGTGTATGTGCCGGTCGTGGGCTCGAGCTCGAAGGCGTGCACGGCCGCGCGGCCCTTCTCGTTCTCGACGCGCCAGTAGTGGGGGATCCCGGCCCGGGCGTACTTGAGGGGCTTGGTCTCGCGGTCGCGCGACACGGAGTCCTCCGAGACGACCTCGATGGCCAGGACGACAGCCTCTGCCGGGAACCGGGTCTGGCCCGGGTCCCCCACCACGTCCGCGTGCACCACGATCACGTCGGGTTCGGGCCTGTTCTGGCGGTCGATATCGATGGTGAACTCACGGACGACCTCAAGATCTGCGGGTGCCACGGACTGGAGCTGCCAATTGAAGAAGTCGACAGCGCGTGCGTGAAAGAGGGTCTGCGGACTCACGAAGACCAGGCTCCCGTCGATCAGTTCCGTGTGCGGAGGCAGATTCGGAAGCCGGTCCAGGTCGTCGGCGGTCCAGCCGCCCTCCGGCGGGATCGGCCAGGTGGACGCGGACGCCTTAGGTGCGACGCTCATCAGTGCTCCCATGAGGACGGAGTCTCGCCGGTCCCTCCAGACTATCGAGGGCAAACGTGCAGGTCTCCCACGTACGTGTGAACGACTCCCGTGTCCTTGACCGGTGCCTCAATCGGGGCCTGTGGATAACCCCGGGACTGTCCGTGCGGCCCCCTATCGTGGACGCAGTGGTCGAAGGACGACCGACGGGGGACGGGCGATGGACGGGACGGCTGTGATGACCGAGGCGGTCGCGCGGGCGGTGGACGGTGAGAGCGAGGCTCTGGCCACGCTGCACCGGGTCTTCGGGTACGACGCCTTCCGCGGTGAGCAGGAAGCGGTCATCGACCACGTGGTGGCCGGCGGCGACGCAGTCGTGCTCATGCCGACCGGCGGCGGCAAGTCGCTGTGCTACCAGATTCCGGCCCTGGTCAGACCCGGTACGGGAGTCGTGGTCTCGCCGCTCATCGCCCTCATGCAGGACCAGGTGGACGCCCTGCGCGCGCTCGGCGTGCGCGCCGGGTTCGTCAACTCCACGCAGGACTTCGACGAGCGGCGCGTGATGGAGGCGCAGTTCCTGGCCGGCGAGCTGGACCTGCTCTATCTGGCGCCGGAGCGGCTGCGCCTGGAGTCCACCCTCGACCTGCTCTCCCGTGGCAAGATCTCCGTCTTCGCCATCGACGAGGCGCACTGCGTCTCCCAGTGGGGCCACGACTTCCGCCCCGACTACCTGGCACTGTCCCTGCTCGGCGAGCGCTGGCCGGACGTGCCCCGCATCGCGCTCACGGCGACGGCGACCCGGGCGACGCACCAGGAGATCACCCAGCGGCTGAACATGCCGGGGGCCCGCCACTTCGTGGCCAGCTTCGACCGGCCCAACATCCAGTACCGGATCGTGCCGAAGGCCGACCCCAAGAAGCAGCTCCTGTCCTTCCTGCGCGAGGAGCACGTGGGAGACGCCGGCATCGTCTACTGCCTCTCGCGGAACTCGGTGGAGAAGACGGCCGAGTTCCTGACTCGCAACGGCGTCGAGGCCGTGCCGTACCACGCGGGCCTGGACGCGAGCACCCGCGCCGCGCACCAGTCCCGCTTCCTTCGGGAGGACGGCCTGGTGGTGGTCGCCACCATCGCCTTCGGGATGGGCATCGACAAGCCGGACGTGCGGTTCGTGGCGCACCTGGACCTGCCGAAGTCGGTCGAGGGCTACTACCAGGAGACGGGCCGGGCCGGCCGTGACGGACTGCCGTCGACCGCCTGGATGGCGTACGGGCTGAACGACGTCATACAGCAGCGCAAGCTCATCCAGTCGGGTGAGGGCGACGAGGCGTTCCGCCGCCGGGCCCAGGCGCACCTGGACGCGATGCTGGCGCTGTGCGAGACCGCCCAGTGCCGCCGTGGCCAGCTCCTGGCCTACTTCGGCCAGGACCCCCAGCCGGGCGGCTGCGGCAACTGCGACACGTGCCTGGAGCCCCCGGACACCTGGGACGGGACGATCGCGGCGCAGAAGGTGCTGTCCACGGTGTGGCGGCTGGACCGGGAGCGGCGCCAGAAGTTCGGCGCGGTCCAGATCGTCGACATCCTGCTGGGGCGGCGCACGGCCAGGGTCATCCAGTTCGACCACGACCAACTGTCCGTGTTCGGCATCGGCGAGGAGCTGACCGAGGGCGAATGGCGCGGAGTCGTCCGGCAGTTGCTGGCCCAGGGCCTGCTCGCGGTCGAGGGCGAGTACGGGACGCTGGCGCTGACCGAGGCCAGCGGGGCGGTGCTGCGGCGGGAACGCGAGGTCCCGCTGCGCAAGGAACCGAAGAAACCGGCGGCTTCCCGGACGTCGTCGCCCTCCGCCCGGTCCGACCGCAAGCCGAAGGCGGCCGCCGCCGAGCTGCCCCCGGAGCTGGCCCCCGCCTTCGAGGCGCTGCGCGCCTGGCGCGCCGAACAGGCCAGGGAGCAGGGCGTCCCGGCGTACGTCATCTTCCACGACGCCACGCTGCGGGAGATCGCCACCGTCTGGCCGACGTCGGTGGCGCAGCTCGGCGGTATCAGTGGGATCGGCGAGAAGAAGCTGACCACCTACGGGGAGGGTGTGCTCGGCGTGCTGGCCTCGCTGGGCGGACCGCCGGCCGCCCAGCAGACAGCGGTGACGAGCGACGAGCCGGAGCCGGACGACTGGCCCGGGACGGACGACGAGCCGGAGCCGGACGACTGGGTCTGAGCCGCCCGGCCATGAGGCGGTCGGCAGGGCTCACAGCGCACGTGCCGCGTAGGCCCTGACGTCCGCGTCGGAGTCCGTCGTGGCCGTGGCGAGGGCCGCGCGGGCGTCCTCCGTGCGGGTGTGCCGGGTCAGCGCCAGGACGGCCGCCTTCCGGACGTCCGCGTTGGGGTCGGCGAGGGCCTTGGCGAGGGCGGGGACCGCCACCTCGGGGTCGGCCGCGGTGAGCGCGGCGGCCGCACCGGCGCGGACCTGCCAGGCCGGGTCGGACAGGGCGTGCGTGGCGCGGTCGGCGAGCGGTGGCGGGCAGCCGACGGCGGCCAGTGCGCCGTGGGCGGCCGCACGGACCAGCGCGTCCGGGTCGTCGGTGAGGGCGGCCAGGGCGGGCAGGACGCCGTCCGGGCCTGTCGAGTCCCCGCCGCCGGAGCCTTCCGCGCCCACCGTGCCGAGGGCCTTGGCGAGCGTGACGCGGACCTCGCGGGACGGGTCCGCGGTCGCCGCACGCACCAGCGGCGCGACCGCGTCGACCGAGACCAGGGCGCGCACGGCCTCGAGACGGACTGCCGTGTCGGAGTCGGCGAGAGCACCGGCGAACAGGTCGGTGTCGCCCAGCCGCAGCGCCCGCAGGACGTCCAGCGCGGCGGCCCGGACGACCGGGTCCGGCTCGGACACGGCGGCGGTGAGCCGATCGCGCAGGGCCGGCTCCCGGGGCAGCGTCTCGACGAGTTCCCGCAGGGAGGCGGCCGCGGCGGCGCGTACGTCGGCGTCCGCGTCGCCGAGCAGGGCGGCGAGCGCCGGACCGGTGCCGAGCGGCACGGTCTCGGTCAGCACCGTGACGGCGGTGCGGCGGACGGAAGGGTCGGGGTCGGTCAGGTAGGGCCGCAGAGCGGTTAGTTCCGGTTGTTCGTCCGCCAGGGCGAGGAGGTCGAGCAGACGGGGCGACGTCGGCGCGTCCCGGTCGGCGACGGGGGCGACGGCCTCGTCGCCCGGCGCGGGCCGCGGCCGCACCGCGGTGGGTGCCGCATCCCGCGCCCCGGCGGTCGCCACCTGCTCGGGACGCACCTCGCCGAGTCGCCGGGAGGCACCGCCCACGGGGGCGAACCCCTCCACCGGAACCAGATAGGGAGCCACGGGACGCGCCGTGAACTCCATCGCACCAGAGGGGGACTTGTGCAGATCGAGATGGTGGAACCAGGACGCGTCGTCGCGTTCCGGATGGTCGATGCGGTCGTGGTAGAGGCCCCAGCGGGACTCCGTGCGGGCCAGGGAGGCGCGGGCCGCCATCTCCGCGCAGTCACGGATGAAGGTCACCTCCGCGCAGCGCATCAGCTCGTGCGGGGTCCGGGCGCCCATGGAGTCGATGTCGGCGCGCATCCGCTCGAACGCCTCCAGCGCCAGGGACAGCCGGGCACCGGACTTGGGCGGGGCCACATAGTCGTTCACGAAGCGGCGCAGTTTGTACTCGACCTGCGGCTGCGGCGGGCCGTCGGGGTTGCGCAGCGGGCGGTAGATCAGCTCGTGCGCCTCGCGGAGCTGGTCCTGCGGCAGCGCGCCCGTGTAGGCGTGGTACTGCGCGGCGTCCTCACCGGCCAGCTCCCCGAAGACGAACGCGCCGATCATGTAGTTGTGCGGCACGCAGGCCAGGTCGCCGGCGGCGTACAGACGGGGGACCGTCGTCCGGGCGTGGTCGTCGACGCGGACGCCCGAGGCGGAATGACCGCCGCACAGGCCGATCTCGGAGATGTGCATCTCCACGTCGTGGGTGCGGTAGTCGTGGCCGCGGCCCGCGTGGAAGGTACCGCGCGTCGGGCGCTCCGTCGAGTGCAGGATGGACTCCAGCGCCGAGACCGACTCCTCCGGCAGATGGCTCAGCTTCAGGTACACCGGGCCCCGGTCCGAGGCCACCTCCTCCGCGAACTCCGCCATCATCTGCCCCGACCAGTAGTCGGAGTCGACGAAGCGTTCGCCGTGCCGGTTGACCTGGTAGCCGCCGAAGGGATTGGCCACGTAGGCGCAGGCCGGACCGTTGTAGTCCTTGATCAGCGGGTTGATCTGGAAGCACTCGATGCCGGTCAGCTCGGCACCCGCGTGGTACGCCATCGCGTAGCCGTCGCCCGCGTTCGTCGGATTCTCGTAGGTGCCGTACAGATAGCCGGAGGCGGGCAGGCCGAGGCGGCCGCAGGCGCCCGTCGCGAGGATGACCGCGCCCGCGCGGACGACGACGAACGCGCCCGTCCGGGTGTGGAAGCCCGCCGCGCCGACGGCCCGGCCCCCGGACGTCAGCACCCTCACCGGCATCACGCGGTTCTCGATCCGGATCCGTTCCCGCATCTCGCGCCGCCGCAACTGCCGGTACAGGACCTTCTTGACGTCCTTGCCCTCCGGCATCGGCAGCACGTAGGAGCCCGACCGGTGCACCTGGCGGACCGCGTACTCGCCGTGCTCGTCCTTCTCGAACTTCACCCCGTACGACTCCAGCCGCTTCACCATGGCGAAGCCGCGGGTCGCGGTCTGCCGGACCGTGGACTGGTCGACGATCCCGTCGTTGGCGCGGGTGATCTCGGCGACGTAGTCGTCCGGCTCGGCGCGTCCGGGGACGACCGCGTTGTTGACGCCGTCCATGCCCATGGCGAGCGCGCCGGAGTGCCGGACGTGCGCCTTCTCCAGCAGCAGCACGTTCGCGCCGCGTTCGGCGGCCGTCAGCGCCGCCATGGTGCCGGCCGTGCCGCCGCCGATCACGAGCACGTCGCAGGAGAGTTCTTCCGCCTCGGTGAGGGCGGGGATCTCCAGGGGGGTGTCCACCAGGGTTGCCTTTCCCGAGTTCAGGAACCGAGTGAGGAGAGCACGTCGCGGCGCAGGGCGAGCCGTGCCGGGTCGTCGTGTGCCGTACGGTCGCGCGGGTGCGGCACGTCCCGTACGGCGAGGAGCCGGCCCGTGCCGAGCAGCGCCAGCCGGTCGCCGAGGTACAGGGCCTCGTCCACGTCGTGGGTGACGAAGACGACGGTCGCGCCCGTGCCGTGCAGCACCTCCACCAGCAGGTCCTGCATGCCGGCGCGGGTCTGCGCGTCCAGGGCGCCGAAGGGTTCGTCCATGAGGACGGCGCGCGGGCCGGCCGCGAGGGCGCGTGCCAGTTGCGCGCGCTGGCGCTGGCCGCCCGAGACGCGGTGCGGCAGGTGCCGTGCGCGGTCGGCCAGGCCCACCCGCGCCAGCCAGGCGTCGGCCTGGGCACGACGCTCGGCGCGCGGAACACCCTTGATGGCGAGGGGGAGTTCGACGTTCGCGCGCAGGGTGCGCCAGGGCAGCAGGGCGTCCTCCTGGAACACCAGCGCCCGGTCCGCGGCGGGACCGTTGAGGGTGCGGCCGTCCTGCTCCACCGTGCCGGCGAGCGGGGGCAGCAGCCCGGCGAGCGTCCGCAGCAGGGTCGACTTGCCGCAGCCGGAGGGACCGACGACGGTGAGGATCTCGCCCGGGGCGATGTCCAGGGCGACGCCCTCGAGGGCCGGTGCGCCGGGGCGGCCGAGGGTGGCTGCCCGCAGGGTGAGCCCGGCACCGGCGCGGGGCGGCGACAGGACGTCAGACGAGCTGGTCATCGGGGACCTCCGTAACGGTCGTCTCGGGGCTGCTCGTCCCGGGCGGCGCGGAGGCGGTGCCCCGCTCCCGGGGGGCACGGTCCGGGGCGGTGTGCGAGGTCCGCGGGAGCCAACGGGTCAGACGGCGCCCGAGCAGCTCCACCGCCGTGGACGTCGCCCAGCCGAGCACGCCGATCGTCACCATGCCGACGAAGACGCCCGGGTAGTCGACGACCGTGTAGTCCTGCCAGGTGCGGTAGCCGACGCCGTACTGGCCGGAGATCATCTCGGCGGAGATCACACAGATCCAGGACACGCCGATGCCGACCGACAGGCCGCCGAAGATGCCGGGCAGCGCACCCGGCAGGACCACCGAGCCGAGGACCCGCCGGCGGCCGCCGCCCATGGTCCGCACCGCCTCCTCCCACACGGGCGTCAGCGCGCGGACCGCGTGCCGGGTCGAGACCAGCACGGGGAAGAACGCGGCCGTGCAGGTGATGAAGACGATGCCCTGTTCGTTGCTGGGGAAGAGGAGGATCGCGACGGGAACCAGTGCGATCGCCGGGATCGGGCGGACCACCTCCAGCAGCGGGCCGAGCACGTCCTCGGCGAGGCGGGAGCGCGCCACGAGCACGCCCGCGGCCACCCCGAGGACCGCCGCCAGCACGAAGCCGGTGAGGATGCGGGTCAGGCTGTCGGCCAGGTCCGTCCAGTAGTCGCCGCCGGAGAGCCGGCCGGCGAAGGCGCGGGCCACCTCGGTGACCGTGGGGAACTGCGAGAAGCGCAGCCACACGTTGATCTTGAGGCTGGTCAGCAGTTGCCAGAGGCCGAGGGCGACGGCGAGGGACGCCACCCTCAGCGCATACCGCCTCACGACGCCCGTCCCAGGGCGTCCGCGTACGGGATCGTGCGCGCCCCCGGGTGCGCCGCCACGTACGCCTGCGCGGTGGCCGGGGCGACGAAGGGGAGCAGACTGCTGCCGTCCGCCACCCACACCGCCTTGTCGGCGAACCACAGGGTGCCGGTGGTGGCGTCGGGCACGTACGCGGCACGGACGTCCGAGCGGTGCCGCGCCACGTACTTCAGGAGCTCACCGGGGGACGTGAAGGTGCGCGTCGTCTCGGCGCCCCTGGGCCACACCTCGCTGGCGGCCGGCGGGGGCGGTGTGGCGAGGTCCTTCGGGTACGCGGAACCGAGCGCCTTCTTCACGTACCGGTCGTCGACGAAGGAGTCCACGTCGATGTCGCCGGTCAGCTTGGCGGCCTTCAGCACCGACACGTCCTGCTTCAGGGCGGACACCAGTTGCGGCTTGACGGCCGGGTCGAAGGTGGCGATGCCGTGAGCGCCGTTGTAGAGGTAGACGACCTCGGCGGGCAGGCCGGTGGCCTTCGCGACCTTCTCCGCCGCGGTCACGGGGTGGGCGTTCAGATAGTCCGTCGCCTCCGCCTGCGCCTTCAGGAAGGCTTCGAGGACGGCCGGACGCTGCTCGGCGAAGTCCTCGCGGGCGGTGACGCCGTGGAACGTCGGCAGGTCGAGCTGCGCGCCGTCGTACAGCGCCTTCGCCTTGCCCTGGTAGGCGAGCAGACCCGGCCAGGCCACGAACTGGCTCAGTGCGTCCGCGCTGCCCGCCGCGAGCGCCGAAGCGCCCACCGCGGGCTGCTGGTTGAGCTTCTCGATGCCCTTGTCGGGGTCGATGCCGGCGCGCTGCAGGGCCCGTACGAGGGTGCCGTCCGCGGCGGAGCCGACGCTGGTGGAGACCTTCCTGCCCTTCAGGTCCTGCAAGGAGGACAGCTTCGAGTCCGGCGCGGTGACGATGGTGTTGAGGCCGCCGCGCAGGTTGTACCCGGTGACGGAGACCAGGTGCGTGGGGCGGCCGAGCTGCTTCCCGCGGGCCGCGTTGATGAGGAGCGGGAAGTCGCCCATCGAGCCGATGTCGATCTTCCCGGCGGTCATCTGGGCGGTGATGGGGGCCCCGGTCGCGTAGTCCTGCCAGTCGACCTTGTAGGTGTGGCCGTCATGGAGGGCGTTGAGCTGCTGCTCGAAGTAGCCGAGGGAGCGCAGCAGGGTGCCGGCGGTGACGGTGTTGATGGTCTTGGACTGGTAGCCGACGGTGACGGTGACCGTCGAGCCGGTGCCGGCCTGGGCGCTGCTGCCGCAGGCGGCGAGCGGGAGGAGAAGGGCGACCGTCGCGAGGGGGACTGCCGTGCGTTTCATGGGAGTTCGGGCCTCTCAGCGGAGCAGATAGGGCATGTTGACCGTGACCGCTCCGGTGGGACAGCGGGCCGCGCACGGTCCGCAGTACCAGCACTCGTCGACGTGCATGTACGCCTTGCCGTTGCTCTCGTCGATCGCGAGGGAGTCCAGCGGGCACATGTCCACGCACAGGGTGCAGCCGTCGATGCACTTGGACTCGTCGATGGTCACGGGCACGTCGGCCCGCTGGGGCGCCAAGGGCATGGCTGTCTCCAGGAATCGGTGCAGGCAGGGCGTTACAGGGACCGGTGCAGCAGACCGCTCATGGTGATGCGGTCGCCGCGGAAGCGGATGAACTCCAGGTCGACGGGCCGGCCGTCGGCGAGGTGGGTGAGGCGCTCCAGCATCAGCAGGGCCGCGCCGCGCGGGGCCTGGAGCACGGCGGCGGAGTGGGCGTCCGCGTTCACCGCCTCCAGGGTGATCTCGGCGTGGCCCAGGGGCCGGCCCGTGAGGGCTTCCAGCAGCCGGAAGACGTCGCTGTTCTCCAGGTCGGCGTCCAGGAGCGCGGTGCCGATGTCGAGAGGGATGTAGGTGAGGTCGAGGGAGAGGGGGAGGCCGTTCAGTCTGCGCAGGCGTTCGATGTAGAGGACGTCGGAGCCGGGCGGGACGCGGAGACGTTCGGCGACGGGGGTGGGGGCGGGGGCGGGGCCCAGGGTGCGGACCTCGTTGGTGACCCGTCCGTGTTCGCGCAGGGTCTCCGCGAGGCCCATCAGCCGGTCGAGTCCATGGGGGTACTTGCGGGCGGCGACGACCGTGCCGACTCCCGGGAGCCGGTCCACCAGGCCCTCGGCGCGGAGCAGGTCGAGGGCCTGGCGGACGGTGTTGCGGGAGGCGCCGTAGTCGTCGCCGAGGGTGCTTTCGTGGGGGAGGGTGCCGTCGGCGAAGCCGCCGGTGAGGATCTGGTGGCGGAGGAGATCGGCGAGCTGCCTGGCCTGGTCCGCACGCAGCCGACGACGCGTGCGGTGGGCGGCGACGGTGGTCGCGGCGCCTTGACCGTTGTGGTCCCGGATGCGGTCGGTGGGTGGCATGGCTGGAACCATACCGAGACGGTAGGAAAAGCTGTGTTGCTGAAGTATTGCGCCATGTGTCGGGGCGTCACGTACGTCTGTGACCTGCGGCTTTTTCGAGCGGGGGGCAAGATCTGCCACTGCGGGGCGAGCGGGGTGCCCGATGGCGGAGCAGTCCGGGGGGCGGCTCCGCAGCCCGGCGGTGCGAGGTGCCTCCCCCGTGCTCTTCGGGCAGGGGGCCGCAGCGCCCACCCGAGCCGCCCCTGCCTCCCCCAGGCCGTCAGGGTTCTGGGGGAGGCGACACGTCCTAGGCGCGGCTCGGCGCCACCCGTCCCGTCACCTCTCCGAGCCCCACGCGCGTTCCGCCCGGGCCCGGCGCCCACGCCGTCAGGGTCACCACGTCCCCGTCCTCCAGGAACGTCCGTTTCCCGTCCGGGAACTCGATCGGGTCCCGCCCGTTCCACGTCAGCTCCAGCAGTGAGCCGCGCTCGCGCTCCGCCGGGCCGCTCACCGTGCCGGAGCCGTAGAGGTCGCCGGTCCGCAGGGACGCGCCGTTCACCGTCATGTGGGCGAGCTGCTGGGCCGCCGTCCAGTACATGGTGGAGAACGGCGGCTCGGAGACGACATGGCCGTTGATCGCGACCGAGAGGCGCAGGTCGTAGCCCGCCGGTTCCTCCTGGGCATCGTCCAGGTAGGGCAGCAGGGGGTGGGTGCGCTCCGGTGGTGCCACCCGCGCCTCCTCCAGCGCGTCCAGCGGAGTGATCCACGCCGAGACCGACGTGGCGAACGACTTGCCGAGGAACGGCCCGAGCGGCACGTACTCCCAGGCCTGGATGTCCCGCGCCGACCAGTCGTTGAGCAGGCAGAGCCCGAACACATGGTCGCGGAAGGCCGTGAGCGGCACCGGCCGGCCCAGTCGCGACGGCACGCCCACCACGAAGCCCACCTCCGCCTCGATGTCGAGGCGGACCGACGGCCCGAAGACCGGCGCCGGGTCGGTGGGCGCCTTGCGCTGCCCCGACGGCCGTACGACATCCGTGCCCGACACCACCACGGTGCCCGACCGGCCGTGGTACCCGATCGGCAGGTGCTTCCAGTTGGGCGTCAGGGAGTCCGCCGCGTCCGGGCGGAAGATCTGCCCGACGTTGCGGGCGTGGTTCTCGGAGGCGTAGAAGTCGACGTAGTCCGCGACCTCGAAGGGCAGGTGCAGCGTCACCTCGGACAGCGGGTGCAGCAGCGGCCGGACGGTCTCGCGGTGCGCGGGCACCGTCACCCACGCCGTCAGCGCCCGCCGCACATCCGACCAGGTGGTGCGGCCCGCGGCCAGCAGCGGGTTCAGGGAGGGGCGCGCCAGCAGGGAGGCGTACGGGGAGCCGAGCGCCGTGGCCGCCGCGCCCGCGTCGAGCACGTGCTCGCCCAGGCGGACGCCGACGCGGCGCTCGTCGGAGCCAGCGGGGGAGAAGACGCCGTAGGGGAGGTTGTGCGGGCCGAAGGGGTCGCCCTCGGGGACGTCGAAGAGGGGCATGGGATGCTGCCTCGCTTTCGTGCACTTCGGATGTGCCGTGCATGGGGTGCTTTCCATGTGGTCGCCGCACACGTTACGGCTGAGTCACCTGCCGTGGGCAGTGTCTAAAGAGTTTGCAATGTCCGTATTGCTCTTGTCGGAGGGTTCAATTCCGGCTTAGCGTCCTTTGGGGACACGGACGGGGTGGGTCCGGTCCGTAGGGGGGACACGTGGGGGGACCCGTGGCCAGGAGCACCGGCGGTGTGCCGTTCGACGCGGACCGCGATGTGCCGGGGCTCATCGTGAAGTTCGGCGACTACCCGCTGCACCACGGCGGTGTCGGCGCGATCCGCAGTCTCGGCCGGCTCGGCATACCGATGTACGCGATCACGGAGGACCGCTACACACCGGCCGCGGCCTCCCGCTATCTGCGGCGCGCGTTCGTGTGGCCGACCACCGGGACGGAGAAACCGGAGCGGCTCGTGGAGGGACTGTTGCGCATCGGGCGCCGTATCGGCCGGCCGACGGTCCTGGTTCCGACGGACGAGGAGGCCGCGGTCCTGATCGCCGAGCACCAGGACGCCCTCACCGGGCCCTTCCTGTTCCCGAAGGTGGACGCGGGGCTTCCGCGCCGCCTCGCCAGCAAGCAGAGCCTGCACGAACTGTGCGTGGAACACGACATCCCGAGCCCCCGGGCCGCCTTCCCGCAGTCGTACGACGACATCCTGCGCTTCGCCGACACGGCCCGCTTCCCGCTCGTGGCGAAGAACCGCGAGGCGTTCGTGCGCCGCGAACGGCCCGCGGTGGGCGGCACGACGAGGATCACCACCCGTGAGGGGCTGCTCAGGCTCGCCCGCGACTGGGGCGAGCACCCCGGCGTCATCCTCCAGGAGTACCTGCCCCGGGAGGAGGCCGAGGACTGGATCGTGCACGCCTACTTCGACCAGGACTCCACCCCGCTCGCCATGTTCACCGGCGTCAAGGTGCGCTCCTGGCCGCCGCACGCGGGCATGACGGCGAACGCGTACGTCGTCGACAACCCGGAACTCGCCGATCTCGCCGCACGTTTCATCAAACAGATCGGCTTCACCGGCATCGTCGACCTCGACCTCCGCTTCGACCGCCGCGACGGCCGGTACAAACTGCTCGACTTCAACCCCCGCATGGGCGCCCAGTTCCGGCTCTTCGAGAACGAGTCGGGGGTGGACGTCGTCCGCGCCATGCACCTGCACCTGACGGGCCGCGCCGTACCGGAGGGGGAACAGCGCGCCGGCCACCGGTACGTCGTGGAGAACATCGACCTGCCCGCCCTGCTCGCCTACCGCCGCAGCGGCTACACGACACCGCACGCGCCGGCCCGGGCGAGCGGCACGGAACTGGCCTGGTTCGCGGGGGACGACCCGCTGCCGTTCGTCACCATGCTCGCGCGCTTCATCCGGCCGGGCGCGAAGCACCTCTACCAGCTGTGGCGGACCAACCGCCGCGGCAGCACCACCCGTACGTCACAGGCGTAGAACCCGTACGTCACAGGCGCACACCCCGTACGTCGCAGACGTACGCGCTCCACCACGAAGTAGGCACGTCGCGTCCTGGGGAGGGACTTCGTGAAACAACCGGTAGCAGTCATCGGTGCCGGGCCGTTCGGCCTGTCGACCGCCGCCCATCTGCGCGGGCGCGGCATCCCGGTCCGCGTCTTCGGTGAACCCATGGTGAGCTGGCGCGACAACATGCCCGCGGGCATGCTGCTGAAGTCCACCCCGGTCGCCTCCAGCATCGACGCGCCCCAGCCCGGCCACACCCTGGCCGACTACTGCGACGCCGCGGGCATCCCCCGGCTGGTGACGGACGAGGACATCATTCCGGTCGAGACGTTCATCGCGTACGGGGAGTGGTTCCAGCAGAAGCTGCTGCCCGAGCTGGAGCGGGTCCGGGTGGTCTCCGTGGACCGCAGCAAGGACGGCGGCTTCGACCTGAAGCTGGACTCGGGCGAGTCGTTCACCGCGTCGGCGGTCGTGGTCGCGACCGGTCTGTCGGGCCTCGCCCACCTCCCGCCGGAACTGGCCGCCGCGGTCGCGGACGGCCCCACCCCCACCGGTCCGATCTCGCACAGCTCCCAGCACCATGACCTCAGCCGGTTCTCCGGCAAGGACCTGCTGGTCGTCGGCGCCGGCCAGTCCGCCCTGGAGACGGCGGCGCTGGCGGCCGAGGCGGGCGCACGGGTGCGCGTGGTGGCGCGCGGACGGGGCCGGGTCGCCTTCGGCGCGCCCCCGTGGGACCAGCCGAAGCTGCGCCCCGAGTCGCCCTTCGGGCGGGCCTGGTCCCTGTGGGCGCTGAGCTACTACCCGCACCCCTACCGCTTCCTGCCCGCCGAGACCCGCCACTACCTGGTGCGCCGCGTCCTCGGCCCGCTCGGCGCGTGGTGGCTGCGCGACCGCTTCCAGGAGAACGTGCACGTGCGCGAGGTCGAAGGGATCATCCGTGCGTCCGTCGCGGACGGCGGCCCGGTCCTCATGGTCCGGACCCACACGGGCCGCACGGAGGAACTGACCGCCGACCACGTCATCGCCGCGACCGGCTACCGCGTGGACATCTCCGCGATGGACTTCCTGGGCCACGAACTGCGCACCCGGCTGGCGGTGAGCCGGGGTACCCCGAAGCTCGGCGCGGGCTATGTGTCCTCGGTCCCGGGCCTGTACTTCACCGGGCTGCCGGCGGCGGCCTCGTACGGGCCGGTGATGCGGTTCGTCTGCGGCACGGAGTTCGCGTCGCCGCGCCTGGCCAGGCACTTGGCAGCGGCCCACGGCTGACAGCGGCGGGCCGCTGGGCCCGGTTGGCCACCGGGCCTTGGCCGGTCACCGGGCCTTGGTCGGCCGCCGGGCCCCGGGCGGGCAGCCGGGCCCCGGCCGGTCACCGGGCCGCCGGGCCTTGGTTGGCGGCCGGGCCCTGGGCGGGCCGCCGGGCCCCGGCCGGTCACCGGGCCTCGGCGGGTCGCCGGGCCTCGGCCGGTCACCGGGCCTCGACGGGCCAGGGGTGGCCTCAACGGGCCACGGCACCTCGGTCGGTCACCGGACCACCGCGTGGTCCTTCCCCGGGAAGGGCCACGCCGGGGCGGCGGTCGCCTGCCGCGGGGGCGTGCGGAACGGGGCGCGAGCGTTCGACCGGCGCGCCCACAACGGTTGTCGGACCGGAGGCCGACGAATGCGCGGCCGGGCTCCGGACACCGCCCGCGAGGTCGGCCGGTTCCCGGTGGGTGGCCGGACGACGGCTGGTTCCCGGTGAGTCGGGGGAGCGTTCCATCCGTATTCTCTGATCATGGCCGCACCCCTCGCATATTCACTCATCGCCACTGACCTGGACGGGACGCTGCTGCGCGGTGACGACACGCTCTCCGACCGGTCGAGGGCCGCGCTGACGAGGGCCGCCGCGGCGGGCGCGCAGCACCTCGTGGTGACGGGCCGTCCGGCGCCGAGAGTGCGGCCGCTGCTCGACGACCTCGGCGGCAGGGGGCTCGCGGTGTGCGGGCAGGGCGCGCAGGTGTACGACGCCGGCGCGGACCGGTTGCTGTTCTCCGTCACCCTGGACCGGGAGTTGGCCGAGACCGCGCTGGGCAAGATCGAGGCCGAGGTGGGGCAGGTGTACGCGGCCGTCGACCAGGACGGCGTGGACGGGCTCACGCTCATCGAGCCGGGTTACCGGATGCCGCATCCCACGCTGCCCGCGGTGCGGGTCCAACGGCGCGACGACCTGTGGTGCGCGCCCATCAGCAAGGTGCTGCTGCGGCACCACGCGCTCACCGACGACGAGTTGGCGACGGCGGCGCGCAGCGCGGTCGGCTCGCTGGCGACGGTCACCATGTCGGGGCCCGGCACCGTCGAGCTGCAGCCGTGCGGCATCACCAAGGCGACGGGGCTGGCGCTCGCCGCCGAGTACCTGGGCCTGGGGCCGTCCGGGACCATCGCGTTCGGCGACATGCCGAACGACATCCCGATGTTCGACTGGGCCGCCCACGGCGTCGCCATGGCCAACGCCCACCCCGAACTCAAGGCGGTCGCCGACGAGATCACCAAGTCGAACGAGGACGACGGCATCGCCGTCGTCCTCGAACGAATCTTCGCAGGCCGCTAGGCCTCAACCTCAGTACGCGCTGTGCACGTTGTCGATCGAGCCGTACCGGTGGGCGGCGTAGTTGCACGCGGCCGTGATGTTCGCCACCGGGTCGTAGATGTTCCAGGACGTGCCCGGCACGTGGTACGCGCGGAAGGTCGGGTCGATGACCTGGAGCAGGCCCTTGGACGGGATGCCCATCCGGGCGTTGGAGTCCCACAGGTTGATGGCGGACGGGTTGCCCGACGACTCACGCATCACGTTGCGGTAGATGCCGTAGTAGGAGCCGGGAATCCCGTGCTGCCGCATGACCACCAGGGACTGGCGGATCCAGCCGTCGAGGCCGGCGGCGCGCGTGGGGGCGGTCTGGGCGGTCACGGCCTTGGTCGCCGCGGAGGCGGGGGTGGCGGCGGAAGCGCTGGTCGCGCCCAGGAGCGGGAGGGCGAGAACGGCGGCACCCGTTCCCGCGGCGGCGAGGGCACGGGTGAGGCGCGCGGCCGTGGAGCGGCGGTCCCGACGGCGTGCGGGCAGGGCGAAAGCGGGCATGTCGTAGTCCTCTCCAACGCCTGCGAGGTGAGCTGTCGGGTTCGGGCGGGGAGGTGCCCGGCCGTGTCCTCGGTGTCGAGGGCTCGGCTTCACCCCAAGCCGTTCCGGCGCTGTGTCCGTTCCGGCGACTTACCTGGGTCCCCCGCTCCTGCCGTGGTGGGTTGATGGGCTCGCGAGCGGCGGCAGGATTCGGCGGTCCGCTCGGATCGATTGGGAAGGTATGCGAGAGCACATGTCCGAAACAAGCCGTGAAGTCACACTGCAAGGGAAATGACCTTGAAATGCGGGAATAAGGGATGTGATCCAATTTGTTGACCGGAGTTCAACTTGGCAGAAGCAAAGCGGAAGTTGAGATTCCGAAGACGCCGCCGCGCCCTGCAGGGGCGTGAGCTAATTCACTCGCGTGTTTCTTGATCGTTACTCGTCATTCAAGAGGTCGGGACGGCAAATCGGGCAAAAAGGCCGAGGGTTGTCGCTCGCCTGACGGATTTCTGGAGTAAATACCCACAATTCGGACACGCCTCCGTGTCCGCGCGCATCACATTCCGGGACCGGGAGGCGTGACCGGCGTCACTCGTCGTGCGGTACGGCTGTGCGCGCGCCCGCGCTCCCCGGTTCAGCCGCTTCCCGGGAGCCGGATGTGCGCCCGGCCGGGTGACGGCGCCGGCCGGGTGACGGCGCGGGGCGGGACGGCCGGGGGCGACCGGGTGCGGGCGGTCATGTCGCTCCAAACCCGCTCGTATCACCTGATCAAGAACATGCCGCTCGTGATCCGATACGGCCCGGCCTGGAACAGCGGGCACTCGTGGTGATCGAAACCTGACCGGATACGCTGACTTGAGTGATGGCGGCGACAGATCGACAAACTCAGTGAGCCATGTCGACGGGCGACGTCATCGACCAAGTGACCGACCTCGCTACCGACCGTGTGATCGTCAGCAGACGTCAGCAGACAGGAGACCTCACGTGACCGTCGTCGGGCCGTTCGGGCTGAGCGTGCGGGACCAGGCTCTGGAAGCCGATGTCCAGGCCGGATTGGCCGCTGTCGAGGAAGGGCTGCTCGACGCCACGAAGAGCGAGGTGCCCTTCATCACGCAGGCGGCGCAGCACCTCGTGCACGCGGGCGGGAAGCGGTTCCGGCCGCTGCTCGTGATGCTCGCGGCACAGTTCGGCGACCCGTACGCGCCGGGCGTCGTCCCCTCGGCCGTCGTCGTCGAGCTCACCCACCTCGCCACGCTGTACCACGACGACGTGATGGACGAGGCCGAGGTGCGCCGCGGGGTGCCCAGCGCGAACAGCCGCTGGGGCAACTCGGTGGCGGTCCTCACCGGCGACTTCCTGTTCGCCCGCGCGTCCCACATCCTGGCCGACCTCGGCCCCGAGGCGGTCCGTATCCAGGCGGAGGCGTTCGAGCGGCTCGTCACCGGCCAGATCCTGGAGACGGCGGGCCCGCGGGACGGCCGTGACCCGGTGGAGCACTACCTGGACGTCCTCGCCGGCAAGACGGGCTCCCTGGTGGCGGTGGCATGCCGCTTCGGCGCGATGATGTCGGGCGCCGACGAGACGGTCGTGGACGTGCTCACGCAGTACGGCGAGCGTCTCGGTGTGGCGTTCCAGCTCGCCGACGACGTCCTGGACATCGCCTCCGACAGTCACGAGTCCGGCAAGACCCCGGGGACGGACCTGCGCGAGGGCATCGCCACCCTGCCGGTCCTGCGCCTGCGTGAGCGCGCGCAGCGCCACGGGCTGCCGGAGGACGTCGCCCTGTGCGAGCTGCTGGAGTCCGACCTCACGGACGACGCCCGCCACGCCGAGGCCCTCGCCCGCCTCCGGGTCCACCCGGCCCTGGAGCAGGCCCGCCGTGACGCCGTCCGCTACGCGGAGGACGCCCGCTCGGCCCTCGCCCCGCTGCCCGACAACGGCGCGAAGGCGGCCCTGACGGAGTTGTGCGACGCGGTGGTGCACCGGGCCGGGTGACGCCCGGCGCCCCGTACCCCGCCCGGCGTGAGCCGCGTCACACGTCGCTCGGCGCTCCCTGACGACCCCTACGGGTGGGGCACCGCGCCCCGCCCGTCATGTCATACCCCAGAAGTACGCGGAGTTGGCCCCGCGGTCTGACGCTTCTCTTCCGCCGATTTGGTCCTATGGAGAGGACCACCTCACACGAATCCGGGTGAGAATGGCGGCGTAGGGGGTGGGGGCGTCCCCCGGCTCGAGAGAAGTCGAGAGCTCGGGGAGTGCGCAGACGACAGGCCGCCGCCGATGACGGAGGTAAGGCACACATGGCACCGTACGAATCCGACGACAGCGCACCCACCGGGGAGGTCGAGGACGTACGCGACGGCCGGCGCAGGGCCGCGCGGTACGTCGTCCCGGTCACGGTGGTGGGCGTGGCGGCGGCGACCATCGGGCTCGTCCCGGCGTTCGCCGGATCAGGGGACCCCGACCTGCCGAAGATCAGCGCGCAGCAGCTCATCGAGAAGATCTCCAAGTCGGACGTCCAGCGGATGTCCGGCACGGTGACGATCAGCACGGACCTGGGCCTGCCCGACCTGGGCGGCCTGGAGAACAGCCTCGCCTCGGGTGCGCTCTCCCAGGGCGGGCAGAGCAAGGGCGACTCGGCCGCCGACCCCAGCTCCAAGCTGCTGGAGCTGGCCTCCGGCACCCACACCGTGCGGGTCGCCGCCGACGGCCAGGACAAGCAGAAGCTGTCCCTCATCGAGAAGGCCGCCGAGTACAGCGTCATCCGCAACGGCGACCAGGTGTGGGCGTACGACAGCGCGTCCAACCAGGCCTACCACGCGACCGGCGCGGGCGAGCACAAGAGCGACCGGGCGGCGCCGAAGGACGTGCCGGCCACGCCGCGGGACTTCGCCGATCAGGCCCTGAAGGCGGCCGACAAGACCACCTCCGTGACGGTCGACGGCACGGCGCAGGTCGCGGGCCGGGACGCCTACAAGCTGCTCATCCGGCCGAAGCAGTCGGGTACGACGGTCGGCGCGATCAGCATCGCGGTGGACGCGAAGACCGGACTGCCGCTGAAGTTCACGCTGACCCCGGCCAAGGGCGGCGCGGCGGTGCTGGACGTGGGCTTCACCCAGGTCTCGTTCGCCAAGCCGGCCGCGTCGACGTTCGACTTCACGCCGCCCAAGGGCACGAAGGTCACCCAGGGTGACGACGCCAAGGCCGGGCACGAGGCACCGCGCAAGGAAACCGGCGGGACGCCCTGGGGCAGCGCGCCGAAGACCCTCGGCGAGGGCTGGAACGCCATCTATGTGTTCGACACCGGCAGCAAGGGCGGGGTGCCGTCCGGATCGCCGTCCGGCGACGGCGCGGCCTCCGGCTTCCTCAACTCGCTCGGCGACCACGTCACGGGCAAGTTCGGCTCGGGCACGGTCTTCTCCACCCGCCTGGTCAACGCCCTGATCACGGACAACGGCAAGGTGTACGCGGGCGCGGTCACCAAGGACGCGCTGGTCAAGGCGGCGAACGCGGGGAACTGACCCCCGTACGGCGTACGGACGAAGGGGAGCGGAACAGTCCATGGAGGAACTGCCCGCCGCGGAAGCGGAGTCGGACGACTCATCGGCACGGGCGGCGAGTGACCCGCAGGCACCGGTCATCGCCACCCGCGCCCTCACCAAGCGCTACCGCGGCGGGCAGCTCGCCGTGGACGGGCTCGATCTGACCGTCCCGGCGGGCAGCGTCTTCGGCTTCCTCGGGCCGAACGGCTCCGGCAAGACCACCACCATCCGCATGCTGATGGGCCTGATCGAGCCCACCTCGGGTTCGGCACGCGTGCTGGGGCGGCCCATGCCCCGGGCCTCCCGCGCCGTGCTCCCGCACATCGGCGCCCTCATCGAGGGCCCGGCGCTCTACGGATTCCTCTCCGGCCGCGACAACCTCCTGCGCTACGACGCCGCCGACCCCACCGCCGACCCGCGCACCCGGCGTGCCCGTGTCGCGGCCGCCCTGGACCGGGTCGGCCTCACGGCGGCCGCGGGCAAGAAGGCGAAGGCGTACTCCCTGGGCATGAAGCAGCGCCTCGGTCTCGCGGCGGCCCTGCTCCAGCCCCGCAGACTCCTCGTCCTGGACGAGCCGACCAACGGCCTCGATCCGCAGGGCATGCGCGAGATCCGCACCCTGATCAGGGAACTGGCCTCCGACGGCACGACCGTCTTCCTCTCCTCCCACCTGCTCGACGAGATCGAGCAGGTCTGCACGCACGCGGCCGTGATGGCGCAGGGCCGGCTGATCGCGCAGGGTGCGGTGGCGGACCTGGTGGCCGGGGCGCGCGGACGTCTGGTCGTGACCACCCCGGACATGACCGACGCGGCACGCGTCCTGAAGGAACAGGGCGTGGCCGACGTGGTGGTGGAGGAGAACCGGGTGACGGCCGAACCCCCGGACCGGGAACTTTCCGAGGTGAACGCGGCGTTGGTCACGGCGGGAGTCCGCGTACGCGGCTTCGGCGTCGAACGTGCCTCCCTGGAGGACGCGTTCGTGGCGCTGACGGGGGAGGGGTTCGATGTCGCAGGCTGAGGCGGCCGGGGCGCTGCGCCGGCCGAGCCCGCTGTGGACGTTCGGCCTGCTGCGCAGCGAGCTGGTCACCACGTTCCGGCGCTGGCGCACGCTCGCCCTGCTGGCCGTGCTCGCCGCCGTGCCGATCCTCGTCGGGATCGCCGTGAAGATCGAGACCAGCGACGGGTCCGGCGCACGGGGCGGGGGCGGCGGCCCGGCCTTCATCGCGCAGATCACCAACAACGGCCTGTTCCTGGTGTTCACCGCGCTCGCCGCGACGCTCCCGTTCTTCCTGCCGATGGCGATCGGCGTCATCGCGGGCGACGCGATCGCGGGCGAGGCGAACTCCGGCACCCTGCGCTATCTGCTGGTCGCCCCCGCGGGCCGTACCCGCCTGCTGCTCACCAAGTACGCCACGACGATCGCCTTCTGCCTGATCGCCACCCTCGTCGTCGCGGTCTCGGCGCTCGCGGTGGGCGCCCTGCTCTTCCCGCTGGGCGACCTGACGACGATCTCCGGTACGCGCATCGGCTTCGCCGAGGGCCTCGGCAGGGCCCTGCTGATCGCGCTGGTCGTCGCCGCGTCCCTGATCGGGGTGGCGGCCCTCGGACTGTTCATCTCCACGCTCACGGGCAGTGGCATCGCGGCGATGGCGACGACCGTGGGGCTGCTGATCACGGTCCAGATCATGGACCAGATACCGCAGCTGCACGCGCTCCAGCCGTACTTCTTCTCGCACTACTGGCTGTCCTTCGCGGACCTGATGCGCGACCCGGTCTACTGGCACGACCTGATACGCAACCTGGGCCTGCAGGCCCTGTACGCGGCGGTCTTCGGCTCGGCGGCGTGGGCGCGGTTCACGGCGAAGGACATCACGGCGTAGGCGGGCGGACAGGGGCTACGCGGGCGCGTGTGCGGCTACGCGGTGCGCACCGATTCGTACGGGAAGCGGGCGAGCGGCGGCTCCTGAGCGAAGAAGGTCTTCGCGCGCGTCAGCGCTGCCGTGTCCTCGAGGACGTCGCCGGGCTTGCTGCCGTTGCCGAGCAGGACCCCGCCGAAGCGCATTCCCATATAGGCGGCCGAGTTGTTGAGCGTGCCGACCAGCGGATCGGCGACCGACGGCTCCCGGTCGGCGAGGACGGTGACCCCCCACAGGGTGCGCCCCGCCATGGTCGTCTTGAAGTCGAGACCGGGGGTGCGCAGCCAGGCGGACCAGTGGTCCAGGTAGCGCTTGGTGTGGGAGGACACCGAATACCAGTACAGCGGGGAGGCGATCACGATGTCGGTCGCGGCGAGGGTGGCGTCCAGGAGCAGCGCGAGGTCGCCCTCCTCGGGCCGGGTGTGGTCGGCGTCGTGCCGCAGGTCGTCGAAGTCGGGGAGGGGATGCCCGGCGAGCGGGATCCACTGCTGCTCGACGTCACCGGGCAGCTGCTCGGCGGCCCGGCGCGCGAGCAACTCGGTGTTGCCACCGGTGCGGGCACTGCCGAGGACGAAGAGGAAGCGGCGGGCCATGGGAACCTCCCGGACGGAAGACTGAATGCACACACATTAAATGTGCATGCAATTAATGTCCAGCCCTCCGCCGCCCGCACGCGTCCGCCATCCGCACGCGTCCGCCATCCGCACGCGTCCGCCGTCCGCACGCGTCCGCTGCCCCACCCGTGTCAGCCGCTCACGTCCGGCGCGAGGTCGAGCAGCAGGGCCATCACGCCCACCAGCGTGGCGCTGCTGACGATCTCACCGCGTTCGATCATCGCCCGCACCCGCGGCAGAGGGATCCACTCGAGGCGGTCGGACTCGTTGCGCTCGGTCGGCTCGCCGACGCGCGTGGCGTCGTCCGTACGGAAGACGAAGTGCCGGGAGTCGGTGACACCGGCCGCGGGCTGCGCGCACAGGAGCGGCCGTAGCGAGCCCGCACGCCATCCGGTCTCCTCCTCCAGTTCACGCCCTGCCGCGGCGGCGGGCTCCTCGCCGTCCTCGACGAGGCCCATGGGCAGCTCCCAGGCCCATGTGTCGGTGACGAAGCGGTGCCGCCACATCATGAGCACGCGCTGTTCGCGGTCGACGGCCGCGGTGACGGCGACGTCGCGCAACCGCACCACGTGGTACTCGCAGCGCGTCCCGTCGGGCTGTTCGACGTCGAGCGCCCGCAGCCGCACCCAGGGCGTCTCGTACAGCGCCCGTTCGCCGTACACGGTCCAGCGCATGCTCAGCGCCCCCCCGGCCCGCCCGACGGCGTGAACGCACCGAGCAGGCGGGCGAGTGGCCCGCACTCGCGCGGCGGCCGCCCGCCCAGATCGCCGGTGCGCCACGCCGGTACCCAGGGCACGCGGTGGACGCCGATCACCGACTCGATCGCCTTGACGCGCTGGGCGAGCGGGCGGGGCAGCCGTCCCGGCGCGTCCGCGACCAGCACGACGGCGTCGAGCGCCAGGCCGGGTGGGGCTCCGCCGTGCCGGAAGGCGTCGAGGTGGCCGAGGACGGACCCCAGACCGGTGGCGTGCGTGCGGGCCACCAGCAGCACCGAGGAGGGTTCGCCCTGCTCGGGGCGGGGCCAGGCGCGGCCGGCGTCCAAGCCGCCGAAGACGGTGGCGAGCGTCGAGGTGCCGGCACCGCCGTGGGCGGCCACCCAGGCGAACCGGTGCGCTCTCGCGGTGCCCCGGGACGCGGGCCGTGCCCCGGCGTCGACCGGCCCGCGGACCCATATCTCCGGCCCGCCGGGCCCCTGCCGCGCGATCCCGTGCATCGCCTCTCCTCGCTCGCTCCTCGCCCCTCGATCTTCACCTGCGGGGCGCGGGACCGGTACCCGGGCCCGGTTCCTGGGACGAGGCTGTGACGCGGCGGTGACGCGGGGACGAGGGCGGGGGCGGGAGACTCGAGGGGGTGTGCCGTACGTCCCCGCACCCGGGGTGGGGGACGGAAACGAGGGGAGCCGATGCCGTATGGAGGCGGACGACATCGGAGTCCTTCCCCGACCGACCGACCCGAGTGAGGGAACGATGTCTCGACTCAGCCGCGAACAGAAGCGGGGCCGCACCTTTGCCGGGGCCGCGCCCGAGGGGGGTGCCGGGTCGGGAGTGGTGGCGCCGCTGGAGGTCCGCGTGCCGGCCGGGGCGCGGGACGGGGTGCCGGACTCGGGGGCGACGGTGGACGGGATGCCGGTGGCCGCGGGCCCCGGGGAGCCCGTGCAGCAGGCCGTCCTGAACCACCTGCACCGCCTCGCCCGCGCCATGGGGCACCCGGTCCTCGCCTCGGTGGACGACGAGCGGATCGGCTATGTCGTACCGATCCGGGTGTACGTCGACGGCTCGAGCGAGTTCGCGGGGGAGCCGGTACGGAGGGGAGCGGCGCCCGCGGCCGCGGAGCACGGCGGTCCGGCTCCGGCGCCGGCCGACCCGGCCGCGTACGACGACGCCCGGCAGCCGACCCCGGGCACCACGGCCCCGACGTTCCCCCTGAAGGCGGTCCACGACCCGAACACCCCTTCGCAGGCCCCGGTGACCCCGCCACCGGACGACCTCGAGGCGGACACCCGGGTACTGCGCACCGTGCCGAGGACGACGGCACCCTCGCCGACAGACTCGCCCGCGCCCGCGCCGGGACGGGAGCCCGCCGGGTCCGCGGCCGGTGGTTCCGCAAGCGCGCCCGGGGCCGCCGAGCCCGCTGCCGGACCCTGGGCCGCCGAGTCCGTTGCCGCTCCCGGGGCCGCCGATCCCGTTGCGGGACCCGGGCGCGCCGAGTCCGTTGCGGGACCCGGGCGCGCCGAGCCCGCTGCCAGCCCCGGGCCCGCCGTGCCCGTCCCCGAAGCCGTCCCCGCACCCCCCGGCCGTCCCGCCCCCGAAGCCGCCCCCGCACCCCCCACCCGTACCGTCGCCACGATCGCCGTGCCCGAGCACGTCGCCTTCATCACCGCGATGTCGGGGCCGGCCCAGGCGCTGCCGGGTGCCCTGGACGACGGTGGCGCCCCGGTGTCGTCCGCACCGGCGGTGCCCGGCACCGTCTCCCCGCCGACGGGAACGTTCGGCCCGCCGCCGGTCATGCCGGCCGCAGCGCCCTCCGCCCCTGCCGCTCCCGGGGTCCCCGAGCCCCCCACCTGGCCCGCGCCCGCCCCCTCCTTCGCGCACACGCCCGAAGTCGCCGCGCCTCCCACCACGGACGCCGACCCCGACTCCGACCTCGACGCCTACTCCGCCCCCGGCCGGAAGCCCGCCCCCGCCCCCGCCCCCAAGGCCGCTCCCCTCGCCGCCGGCCAGGACGACGAGGCCAAGGAGCCGCCCGTGCGGGAGTTCGACTCCGTGGCCGAGGCCGTGCTCGGGGACGCGCCGGACGGGTCCGCGGCCGGGCCCATGGCCCGGATCAGCGCGGCCGTGAAGCAGGGCCGTATCGAGGAGGCCGCCGGGCTGGCCGAGCAGGCCGTCGCCGAGTCGGCCGCGGCCCTCGGCGACGAGCACCCCGACGTCCTGCGCCTGCGCGAACTCACCGCCTACATCGCCTACCTGGCGACGGACCCCCTGCGTTCGTTCCGTCTGTCGCTGGACCTGGCCCGCATCCGGCACCGCCTCGGCGACCCGCGCGGGGCGTACGGGAACGTGCAGAGCGCGGCCGCCGCCTGGCGCGCCGTGCGCGACCCGCTCGAGGGGCTGCAGCTCGGCCGGGACCTCATCGCCGTGTGGACCGAACTCTCCGCCGAGGGCCCCGCCGCCGACGACCTCGAGCAGCTCGAGAAGGCCCGCAGCCGCATGGGCCGTCTCGCCGAGCGCGCCCGCGAGGCCACCGGCGAGCCTCCTGCCGCCGGGTAGGCGGCTACGGCGTGGCGTCCACCGGGTCGGCGTCCGCGGCCCCGCTCACCCTCCCGGGGGCGACACGCGCACCCGGGACCGTCCCGCCGAGCGCCCGCGCGGCCCGCCGCGCGGTGCGCAACGCGTCCGCCGTGAGCAGCGCCAGCGCCAGCCAGACCAGCGCGAAGCCCGCCCAGCGCTCGGGCGGCATCGCCTCGTGGAAGTAGAGAAT
This sequence comes from Streptomyces sp. NPDC028331, assembly GCF_055565775.1. Lineage (NCBI taxonomy): Bacteria > Bacillati > Actinomycetota > Actinomycetes > Kitasatosporales > Streptomycetaceae > Streptomyces > Streptomyces sp. NPDC028331. The sequence continues at coordinate 168,889 of NZ_JBVHTR010000001.1, forward strand.
GCCCAGCAGGAACTGGAAGACGGGCGCCAGGTACTGCAGCAGCCCCAGCGTGGACAGCGGCACCCGTATGGCCGCCGCGCCGAAGCAGACGAGCGGCAGGGCGGTGACCACCCCGGTCGCGGCGAGCAGCGTGGCGTGCCCCGCGCCGTGGGACGTGAACGTCGACCGGCCGTGCCCCGACAGCCACAGCAGATACGCCAGCGCCGGCACGAACTGCACGGCGGTCTCCGCGGCCAGCGACTCGATGCCGCCCAGGCTGACCTTCTTCTTCACCAGCCCGTAGGTGGCGAAGGAGAACGCCAGGCACAGGGAGATCCACGGCGGGCGGCCGTAGCCGATCGTCAGGACCAGGACGGCGGCGAAGCCGACCGCGACCGCCGCCCACTGCGCCGGCCGCAGCCGCTCCTTGAGGATCAGTACGCCCATGGCGATGGTGACGAGCGGGTTGATGAAGTAGCCGAGCGAGGCCTCCACCACATGGCCGCTGTTGACGGCCCAGATGTACACGCCCCAGTTGACGGTGATGACCGCCGCGGCGACGGTGATCAGCGCGAGCCGGCGCGGCTGCCGCAGCAGTTCGCCCGCCCAGGCCCAGCGCCGCAGCACCAGCAGCGCGAGGCCGACCACGGCCAGGGACCACACCATCCGGTGGGCGAGGATCTCCACCGCTCCGGCGGGCTTCAGCAGGGGCCAGAAGAGCGGGACGAGCCCCCACATTCCGTACGCCGCGAAGCCGTTCAGCAGACCTGTCCGTCGCTCACCCTTCGGCTTCCCGGCCACGGATCCCTCCCTCATCTCGCGACTGCCCCGGTGCAGCCTCCACGAAGGTAGCGCGAGGACCCCCGCCTGTCATGCCCGTATCGGCATACGGTCATGACAGGCGGGGGTCGGGAAGCTCAAGGGCCCGAAGGGGGAGTTCAGCCCTTGAGCGCGGTGGTGATCGCCTCGGCGAGCGGGGTGGTCGGGCGCCCGGCGAGGCGGGAGAGGTCGCCGGTGGTGACCTCCAGCTCGCCCTTCTCGATGGACGCGTCCACGCCGGCGAAGACCGCGGCGAGCGGCTCGGGCAGTCCGGCGCCCTTGAGGATCTCCACGTACGTCTCGACGGAGACGGGGTTGTAGGCGATCTCCTTGCCGGTCTGCCTGCTCAGCTCGGCGGCGTACTCGGCGAAGCCCCATGCCTCGTCGCCGCCCAGCTCGTACGTCTTGTTCTCGTGGCCCTCGCCGGTCAGCACGGCGACGGCGGCGGCCGCGTAGTCGGCGCGGGAGGCGGAGGAGACGCGGCCGGCGCCGGCGGCCTGGACGACGGCGCCGTGCTCCAGGACCGGGGCGAGGTTCTCGGTGTAGTTCTCGTGGTACCAGCCGTTGCGCAGCAGCACGTACGGCACGCCCGAGTCCAGGATCGCCTGCTCGGTGGCCCGGTGGTCGTCGGCGAGGGCGGCCTTCAGGCTGCCGGGCGCGCTGGTGTAGGCCAGGAGCGCGACTCCGGCGGCCTTGGCGGCGTCGAGGACGACCTGGTGCTGCTGGACCCGGCCCTTGTCGAACTCGTTTCCGGAGATCAGCAGCACCTTGTCGCCGGCCGAGAAGAGGCCGTCGAAGGTTTCGGGAGCGTTGTAGTCGGCGACCGCGATCCGCACACCGCGCTCTGCGAAGTCGGCGGCCTTCTCCGGGGTGCGGACGACCGCGGTGATCCGGTCGGCCGGAACCTTCTCCAGCAACTGCTCCACCACGTGGCGGCCGAGGTGTCCGGTGGCTCCGGTGACGACGATGCTCATGACGTGACTCTCCTTGTGGGGTGCGTTCGACACTCACCCTAGGAGGTGCGCTAACTAAGCGAAAGTACCCACTTTGAAGTAAGGTACTGGCATGAAGGTAAGTGCTGTGGCCGCCGACAGGCGCGACGCCGCCGAGGCGATGTGCCCGTACCGCCTCGTCCTGGAGCACGTCACCAGCCGCTGGGGCGTCCTCGTCCTGATCGAGCTCCTCGACCGGTCCCTCCGCTTCAGCGAGCTGCGCCGGGCGGTCGGGCGGACCGCCCGCGTCAGCGAGAAGATGCTCGCCCAGACCCTGCAGACCCTGGAACGCGACGGCCTGGTGCACCGGGACGCCAAGCCCGTGATCCCGCCCCGCGTCGACTACTCCCTCACCGACCTCGGCCGCGAGGCCGCCGAGCAGGTGCGGGCGCTGGCGCTGTGGACCCATGACCGCATGCCGGACGTGGAGAAGGCCCGCCGGGCATACGACGAGGCCCGGGCGGACGCCCGGGCCTTGTGAACGGCGGCACCGCTCAGCCGACGACGGTCCAGGTGTCCCCGCCGGCGAGCAGGGCGGCCAGGTCGCCCTTGCCGTTCTGCTCGATGGCGGCATCGAGCTGGTCGGCCATCGCCGTGTCGTAGACGGGCCGCTCCACGGACCGGAACACCCCGATCGGGGTCTGGTGCAGGGTGTCCGGGTCGGCGAGGCGGGAGAGCGCGAAGGCCGTGGTGGGGGAGGCGGCGTGCGCGTCGTGGACCAGGATGTCCGCCTCGTTCTCCGGGGTGACGGTGACGACCTTCAGGTCGCCGGTCTGCCGGTCCCGTACGACACCGCGCGCGCCGTCGGTGCCGAAGCGGATGGGCTGCCCGTGCTCCAGCCGGATCAGGGCCTGCTCGGCGCTCTGCTTGTCCTTGAGGGCGTCGAAGGCGCCGTCGTTGAAGATGTTGCAGTTCTGGTAGATCTCGATCAGCGCCGTGCCCGGGTGGGCCGCGGCCTGGCGCAGCACCTCGGTCAGGTGCTTGCGGTCGGAGTCGATCGTGCGGGCCACGAAGGACGCCTCGGCGCCCAGCGCCAGCGAGACGGGGTTGAACGGCGCGTCGAGGGAGCCCATCGGGGTCGACTTGGTGATCTTGCCGACCTCGGAGGTGGGCGAGTACTGGCCCTTGGTCAGGCCGTAGATCCGGTTGTTGAACAGCAGGATCTTCAGGTTCACGTTGCGGCGCAGCGCGTGGATGAGGTGGTTGCCGCCGATGGACAGCGCGTCGCCGTCACCCGTGACCACCCACACGCTCAGGTCGCGCCGCGAGGCCGCCAGACCGGTCGCGATCGCGGGCGCCCGGCCGTGGATGGAGTGCATGCCGTACGTGTTCATGTAGTACGGGAAGCGCGACGAGCAGCCGATGCCCGAGACGAAGACGATGTTCTCCCGCGCGAGGCCCAGCTCCGGCATGAAGCCCTGGACCGCGGCGAGGATCGCGTAGTCACCGCAGCCGGGGCACCAGCGCACTTCCTGATCGGACTTGAAGTCCTTCATGGACTGCCTGGCCACGGCCTTGGGGACGAGCGAGAGCGCCTCGATCGTGCCCGTGCCTTCCGTGGTCGTCTCAGCCATCGATGGCCTCCTTGAGCGCCGCGGCGAGCTGCTCCGCCTTGAACGGCATGCCGTTGACCTGGTTGTAGGAGTGGGCGTCGACCAGGTACTTCGCCCGGATCAGGGTGGCGAGCTGGCCGAGGTTCATCTCGGGGATCACCACCTTGTCGTAACGCCCCAGCACCGCGCCGAGATTCCGCGGGAACGGGTTGACGTGCCGCAGATGGGCCTGCGCGATCGACTCCCCGGCCACGCGCAGCCGGCGCACGGCCGCGGTGATCGGCCCGTACGTCGAGCCCCAGCCCAGCACCAGGGTGCTCGCTCCGTCCGGGTCGTCCACCTCCACATCGGGTACCACGATTCCGTCGACCTTCGCCTGGCGGGTGCGGACCATGAAGTCGTGGTTGGCGGGGTCGTAGGAGATGTTGCCGGTGCCGTCCTGCTTCTCGATGCCGCCGATGCGGTGCTCCAGGCCCGGCGTGCCCGGGACCGCCCACGGGCGGGCCAGGGTCTGCGGGTCGCGCTTGTAGGGCCAGAACGCCTCGGTGCCGTCGTCCAGGGTGTGGTTCGGGCCCTGCGCGAACTGGACCCGCAGGTCGGGCAGTTCGTCCAGCTCGGGGATGCGCCACGGTTCGGAGCCGTTGGCCAGGTAGCCGTCGGAGAGCAGGAAGACCGGGGTGCGGTAGGTGAGCGCGATCCGGGCCGCTTCCAGGGCGGCGTCGAAGCAGTCCGCCGGGGTGCGCGGGGCGACCACCGGGACCGGGGCCTCGCCGTTGCGGCCGTACATCGCCTGCAGCAGGTCCGCCTGCTCGGTCTTGGTGGGCAGGCCGGTGGACGGGCCGCCGCGCTGGATGTCGACGATCAGCAGCGGCAGCTCCAGCGAGACCGCGAGACCGATGGTCTCCGACTTCAGGGCCACACCCGGGCCACTGGTCGTCGTGACCGCCAGCGAACCGCCGAAGGCCGCCCCCAGGGCCGCGCCGATGCCGGCGATCTCGTCCTCGGCCTGGAAGGTGCGCACGCCGAAGTTCTTGTGCTTGGACAGCTCGTGCAGGATGTCCGAGGCCGGGGTGATCGGGTACGAGCCCAGGAACAGCGGCAGGTCCGCCTGACGGGAGGCCGCGATCAGGCCGTACGCCAGGGCCAGGTTCCCGGAGATGTTGCGGTAGGTGCCCACCGGGAACGCCTTGACGGCCGGGGCCACCTCGTAGGAGACCGCGAAGTCCTCCGTCGTCTCCCCGAAGTTCCAGCCGGCGCGGAAGGCGGCGATGTTCGCGGCGGCGATGTCCGGCTTCTTCGCGAACTTCGTCTTCAGGAACGCCTCGGTGCCCTCGGTGGGCCGGTGGTACATCCAGCTCAGCAGGCCGAGCGCGAACATGTTCTTGCTGCGCTCGGCCTCCTTGCGGCTGAGGTCGAAGTCCTTCAGCGCCTCGACGGTGAGCGTGGTCAGCGGCACGGGGTGGACGTTGTAGCCGTCCAGCGAGCCGTCCTCCAGCGGGCTGGCCTCGTAGCCGACCTTCTGCATCGCGCGCTTGGTGAACTCGTCGGTGTTGACGATGATCTCCGCGCCGCGCGGCAGGTCGCCCACGTTGGCCTTCAGGGCGGCCGGGTTCATGGCCACCAGCACGTTCGGGGCGTCGCCCGGGGTGAGGATGTCGTGGTCGGCGAAGTGGAGCTGGAACGACGACACACCCGGCAGGGTCCCGGCGGGGGCGCGGATCTCGGCAGGGAAGTTCGGCAGTGTGGACAGGTCGTTGCCGAAGGACGCCGTCTCCGAGGTGAAACGGTCGCCGGTGAGCTGCATACCGTCACCGGAGTCCCCCGCGAACCGGATGATCACCCGGTCCAGCCGGCGCACGTCCTTCGTGCCCGCCGGTTTGCGCTGTTCTCCTACGACGGCTCCGTCCGCCTGTCCCGCTGGACTGCTGACCTGGCTGGTCACTGAACTGGACCTCCCTCGAGGCGGCTGTCTGGGAGCGGCCGTCCCACCGGTCCTCCCAGGATCAACCCTACGTCGGTAAGGGTCGCCTTCCCTCGGCCGTTCGCATGATGGACACCCTTGTGAGACGGTCTGGCGCCCCGATTCGTCATGATGTGCCCCATTTCCCGGGCTGCTGGTGAAGACGCTCCCCGTTCATCCTTTGGTGCTGGTACTGCGAAGGTGCTCGGCGACGCCGGAACCCCGGTGGGGGTCCGGAACGGGCCCCCGATGCCTGACACAGTGTCAGTCGATCAGGAGTTGAGATAGGTGAGCACGGCCAGAACACGCCGGTGATCCCCGTCACTCGGGGAGAGGCCGAGCTTCAGGAAGATGTTGCTGACGTGCTTCTCGACGGCTCCGTCGCTCACGACGAGCTGCCGGGCGATCGCGGAGTTCGTCCGCCCCTCGGCCATCAGTCCTAGGACCTCCCGCTCCCGCGGGGTGAGCGCCGCCAGCACGTCCTGCTTGCGGCTCCGCCCGAGCAGCTGTGCGACCACCTCGGGGTCCAGCGCGGTGCCGCCCTCGGCGACCCGCACCACGGCGTCCACGAACTCGCGGACCTCGGCGACCCGGTCCTTGAGCAGATAGCCGACGCCGCGACTGGAACCGGCCAGCAGTTCGGTGGCGTACCGCTCCTCCACATACTGCGACAGAACGAGCACACCGAGCCCGGGATACATCCCGCGGAGCTGTACCGCGGCCCGGACCCCCTCGTCGGTGTGGGTCGGCGGCATCCGCACGTCGGCGACGACGACGTCGGGCAACTCACCGCGGTCCGCCAGCTCGGTGATGGTCTTGATCAGCGCGTCCCCGTCTCCCACGCCGGCGACGACGTCATGCCCGCGGTCGGTCAGCAGCCGGGTCAGCCCCTCCCTGAGCAGCACAGAATCCTCGGCGATGACGACCCGCACCCTGTCCTCCACGATCCCCGGCCCCCCACACCTGTCTCCGCTCCGAACAACAGGCACCAGCATCCCAGGCTCACCCGGCACGCGCGGCAGCCGACGGCCGAAAGCGGGGGTGTCGGGCTGATCGGCGGGGTGAGGGCGGGCGGCGACAGGGTGAATTACGTGTGGGGGTCGGGGGTCGGGGGTCTGGGCTGGGCTGCGCGTGGGGGTCGGGAGGTCTGGGCGGAGCCACGCGCGGGGGCCTGGGCAGAAGCCACGCGGGGTTCGGGGCCGCAAGCCCCCGAGCGGGGCCGGGACGCGGTCCCCGGCGGGGGCAGTGCGGCAGACGTGGCGCGAGGCCATGGGCGGGGGTCCTGGGGGCGCGGCCCCCGGGCGAGCCCCTGGTGAGGCAGTCCCCGGGCGGGGGTCCTGGGGGCGCGGCCCCCGGGCGAGCCCCTGGTGAGGCAGTGCCCGAGCGGGGGTCCTGGGGGCGCGGCCCCCGGGCGAGCCCCTGGCGAGGCAGTCCTCCGGGCAGGGGTCCTAGGGACGCAGTCCCCGGGCGAGCCCCTGGCGAGGCAGCCCCCGGGCAGGGGCCCTGGGGACGCAGTCCCCGGCGGGGGAGTCCGGGGGCGGAGCCCCCGGGGACGGGACGGGTAAGGGCGGCGGGGGCGCAACCCTCCAGCGCGGCACCGCAGGGTGCCGTCCTACGCCCGCCAGGGCAACTCCGCGGTGATCCGCGTGGGCCCCCCGACCGGCGAATCCACCACCAGCACGCCGTCCACGGCATCGAGCCGCCCCGCCAGCCCCGCCAGCCCCGACCCGCCGGAGGCATCCGCGCCCCCGACCCCGTCATCGGTCACCTGCAGCAGCAGCCGGTCCTCCGACCGCCAGACGTCCACCGACGCCCGGGACGCCCGCGCGTGCTTGCTCACGTTCTGCAGCAGCTCCGACACCGTGAAGTAGGCGATCCCCTCGATCGCCGGGGCCGGCCGGGACGGCAGGTCCACGTCCACCTCCACCGGCACGGCGCACCGCGAGGCCACCGCCGACAGGGCCGCGTCCAGCCCCCGGTCCGTCAGCACCGCCGGATGGATCCCCCGGGCGAGGTCCCGCAGCTCCTGCAGCGCCGTCTTCACCTCGCCGTGCGCGTCCTCCACCATCCGTGCCGCCGCCTGCGGATCCTCCGTCAGCTTCTCCTTCGCCAGCCCGAGGTCCATGGCCAAGGCCACCAGCCGGGCCTGCGCCCCGTCGTGCAGATCCCGCTCGATGCGCCGCAGGTCCGCCGCCGCCGTGTCCACCACCGCCCCGCGGTCCGACTCCAGCTCCACCACCCGGGTCGCCAGCGGCGACGGCCCGAGCAGCTCGTGCACCAGCAGCCGGTCCACGGTCGTCAGTCCCCGCACGATCCAGGGCGTGGCCAAGGTGATCAGCAGCCCCACCAGTGCGGTCACCGTGATCTCGAACGGGTTGTCGAGGTAGACGTGATGCGTTTCGTCGGCGTAGAGCTGAATCCCGCCCTGGCCGACGTACATCGGAAAGACCCAGAACCACAGCGGATAGGTCAGCAGCGCCCACCCGCACGTCCAGAAGCCGACCGCCACCGGGAACGAGAACACCGCCCACGGGAACTGCAGCACCGTGTACAGCATGTGCCGCCATGACGCCCCGCTCCTGAGCAACGCGGCCATCCACGCCATCGGCCCGCGCCCGTTCATCCGCAGCGGCTCCGGAGCGGCCACCTCCAGCCCCAGCAGCCCCCGCGCCCGGGCCCGCTCCAGCGCCCCGAACCCGCGGCACCCGGCGAGCGCCGCCGCGAGCACCGGGATGCCCAGGAACGTCACCAGCAGCCCCGCCCCGATCGAGAACATCGTGACGCTGTAGACGAACATCGCGATCCCGACCGGCAGGCTCAGCAGCAGGTAGCAGAACTCGCCCCAGCTACGCGCCTCGACCGGCGCCCGCAGCGCCAACGGAAGCCGGTGCGGCCGCCCCCCGGCGCCCGGCGATTCGGGGCCGCCCCACTCTCCGTACCCGTGTCCGTACTGCGTCGCCATCGGCTCGTCCGTTCTCCTGATCGTCCACCCCGGTTCGTGTCTCCACCCTGCTGTGCTCGCGCCCGCCCGGCCATGGAGCGCGTCGGCGTCTTGGACCGGGGGTTTTCCCCACCCCGTGCCGCCTCGCAGCTAGCTCCGCCGCCTTCCCTCGTCCCCGCGGTCCCGCCACGGCAGTTCCGCCGTGATCGTCGTGGGGCCGCCCACCGGAGAGTCGACGACGAACAGGCCGTCGACCGCGTCCAGCCGCTCCGCGAGCCCCGCCATGCCCGTGCCGCCGTCGAGGCGCGCGCCCCCGCGGCCGTCGTCCCACACCTGGATCATCAGCCGTGCCTCCGCCCGCCACACCTCCACGGAGGCCGACCTGGCCCGGCTGTGCTTGCTGATGTTCTGCAACAGCTCGGAGACCGTGAAGTACGCGATGCCCTCGATCGCCGCGGCCGGTCTCGCGGTCAGGTCCACGGTGACCTTCACCGGCACGGTGCAGCGCGTGGCCACCGACGACAGCGCGGCGTCGAGGCCGCGGTCGGTGAGCACCGCGGGATGAATGCCGCGGGCGAGGTCCCGCAGCTCCTGCAGCGCCAGCTTGACCTCGCCGTGCGCCTCCTCGACCATCGCCGCCGCCGAGTCGGGGTCCTCGAGCAGCTTCTCCTTGGCGAGGCCGAGCCCCATCGCCAGGTTCACCAGGCGCGCCTGTGCGCCGTCGTGCAGGTCGCGCTCGATGCGCCGCAGGTCGGCCGCCGCCGTGTCCACGACCACTCCACGGTCGGACTCCAGTTCGGCGATGCGCCGCTCCAGCTCGTCCGAGGGGGACAGCAGGCCGCGCACCATCGCCCGGTCCACGTTGCTGAGCCCGCGCGCGAGCAACGGCAGGAGGGGCCACAGCACGAACAGCGACACGAACGTCAGCGTGAAGCTCAGGACCCCCCAGGGCAGCCGGATGAAGTCGTACAGGAGCGTCCGCCAGCCCACCGGGTCCTTCAGCGTCATCGACAGCCACTGCACCAACCCGCCACTCCTGCGCAAGGGCAGCGGGGTCGGCTCCTCCACCCGCACCCCGAGCAGCACCCTGGCCCGTACCCGCTCCAGCTTGCCGAGCTGCCGTGCGCCCAGCAGCCCGACGGCGAGCAGCGGGACACCGATCACGGTCACCGTCAGCGCGCCGCCTGTGACCAGCACCGTGACCACGTACGGGAACCCGATCAGTGACATCGGCAGATTCGTCAGAAGATGCGCGATCTCCCGCCATGTGTGCCCGTCCAGAGCCATGCGCACGGGCGGCGGCCGCTCGCCGTCGAGCACGCCCCGGCTCCTACTGCTACCGCGTTCGGTCATGTCCCCCCGGCCCCGTTCCGTCATGCACCCGTCCCCGTCCCCGTCCCCGTTCCGCCCTGCCCGGACCGTTCGGCCCGCCGTGACCCCTTCGGTCACGTACCGGCCCCGTCCGCTCATCTCCCCGGCCTCGTACGGCGGTGTCCGCCAGCCTGCCGCGCCCCGCGGCGTCGCACCATGAGGCCGGCCGCCGTGGCTCCCTGGGGATGTCCCCACCCTGCGTCGATCCGCCCGGCGCGAGGCGTGATCCGGGCCGTACCGGGGGTACGTGGTCGGAGCCGTACCGCGAGTACGGCGTGTACCAGGACATCTCGAGGTGCGACGGGCTGCTTACCCTCTCTTTAGCAGGGCCTAGACTCCCGTGCGTACAGATCGTCGAATCACAGGATTCACCAGGGTCACGAGGTCAGGGAGCGAGGGGCTGACGTGCCGCATCCGACCGCCGTCGCTGTCGTGGCGGCGGACTACTTCCGGTCCTACTCCGTCGTCGGGCTGCTCGCCGTCGTCGGCGTGCTCTTCGTCGCCGTCGCCTTCGGCGCGGGCCGGCTGCTGCGCCCCGTCGTGCCCACGCCCGAGAAGCTCCTGACGTACGAGTGCGGCGTCGACCCCGTAGGCGAGGGCTGGGCCCACACGCAGGTCCGCTACTACGTCTACGCGTTCCTGTACGTGATCTTCGCGGTCGACTCGATCTTCCTCTTCCCGTGGGCCACGGTCTTCGCCGATCCGCGGTACGGCGCGACCACCCTCGTGGAGATGTTCGTCTTCCTCGGCTTCCTGGCCGTGGGACTGCTCTACGCGTACAAGAAGGGGGTCCTGGCATGGACGTGAACCCCTCGACCACCGAGGCCTCCGGCCCCGTGCTGCTTCCGGAGCCCAAGAGGCTGGGTGCCCTGTCCCGGCTCGCCCCCGAGCCGATGAAGGTGATCCTGAACTGGGGACGCCGCTACTCGCTGTGGGTCTTCAACTTCGGCCTCGCCTGCTGCGCGATCGAGTTCATCGCCGCCTCGATGGCCCGCCACGACTTCATCCGCCTGGGGGTCATCCCGTTCGCGCCGGGTCCGCGCCAGGCCGACCTGATGGTGGTGTCCGGCACGGTCACGGACAAGATGGCCCCGGCCGTCAAACGCCTGTACGAGCAGATGCCCGAGCCGAAGTACGTCATCTCCTTCGGCGCGTGCTCGAACTGCGGCGGACCGTACTGGGACTCGTACTCCGTCACGAAGGGCGTCGACCAGATCATCCCGGTGGACGTGTACGTTCCCGGCTGCCCGCCGCGTCCCGAGGCGCTGCTCCAGGGCATCCTCAAGCTCCAGGAGAAGATCGCGCGCGAGTCGCTGGGGGAGCGGTACGGGTCCTCACGGCCGTCCACCGCGGCCCTGCAGAGCGGCCTGGTCCAGCCGCCCACGGCCACGGAACCGGGCTCCCGGGAGGAGCGATGACCGCCGTCGGCTGGCTGCCCGCGTCCGCCGAGGACCTCTTCGGCCCGGACGCCACGGCCGAGGAGTCGTACGAGGTCCTGACCGTCGACGTGCCCCCGACGGGCTGGACCGAGGCGCTCCGGGTGGCGCGCGACGAGCTGGGCTGCACGTACTTCGACTGGCTGAGCGCGGTCGACGAACCGGGCACCGGACTGCGCGTCTCGGCCCATGTGGTGGCCCTGGCCCCGGTCCGCCGTCTGCTGCTCCGTACGACCGTCCCGCACGCGGCGCCCGTCCTGCCCTCCGCCGTCCGCGTCTACGCCGGCGCCGCCTGGCACGAACGCGAGACCCACGAGATGTTCGGCGTCACCTTCGAGGGCCACCCGGCGCTGGACCACCTGCTCCTGCCCGACGGCTTCGAGGGCCACCCGCTGCGCAAGGATTTCGTGCTGGCGGCCCGGGTCGCCAAGGCGTGGCCCGGAGCCAAGGAACCGGGAGAGTCGGACCACGGCGGCCCCAAGCGCCGCCAGATGCTGCCCCCGGGCGTCCCCGACCCCAACGAGTGGGGCCCCCTCAAGGGCCAGCTTCCCCCGGCACCCGCCCGCCCGGCCCGAGCGGCGGGCCGGGCGGCGGGAGAACGCCCCGTCCGCCGCACCCGCACGGCCGCGGAGGGCTCCGCGAGCCAGGCACCGGCCGTCGGCGAGCCCACGGAGACGGCGGCGCCGCCGCGGCGTGCCCGCAGCGCGTCGGAGGGTTCGGCCTCGCAGCGCACGGCGGGGGAGACGGCGCCGACGGCTCCCGCCGGTCCGCGCCGCGCCAGGAGCGCTTCCGGCGGCTCGGCCTCCCAGCGGGCCGAGGGCGGCGCCCAGCCGACGGCTCCTGCCGCAGGGCCACGCCGTGCGCGGAGTGCGTCCGAGGGGTCGGCTTCCCAGCGTGCCGAGGCCCCGGCAGCCGAGCGCACGCCCCCTCGGCCCGCCGTCGCCCCGCGCAGCTCGGACGCGCCCTGGCACCACGCCCGCCCGGCCTTCGACGCATCCGAGCCCGCCACCCCGGAGCACCCGGCCAAACCGGCGCCGGAACCCGCGGAGCCCGCGCCGGAAGCCGTGGAGCCCGCGACGGAGGCTGCGGAGCCGACGCCCGAAGCTGCGCAGCCCACGCCGGAAGCCGCGCCGCCCGTAGCCGCAGAAGCCGGCACCGCCCCCGTGGCCGAGCCCGACGCGACCGGCGACGAAGCCGACCGTGGCGTAACCGACCGTGGCGAAGCCCGCCCCGGCGACACCGAGCCCGACGGCGCGCGGCAGGCCCCGAAATCCCCGAACCCCGACGACCCCTCCGGAGGCACGCAGTGAACGGCGCTCTCGACGTCGCCCTGCGACTCGTCGTCGTGTTCGTCGTCTTCCTCACCTTCCCTCTGATCGTCGGTCAGACGGAACACAAGGTCATGGCCCACATGCAGGGCCGTCTCGGCCCCATGTACGCCGGCGGCTTCCACGGCTGGGCCCAGCTCGTCGCCGACGGCGTGAAGTTCGCGCAGAAGGAGGACGTCGTCCCGGCGGGCGCGGACCGCCGCATCTTCCAGCTCGCCCCGGCCGTGGCCCTGCTGCCGTACCTCCTGGTGCTCCTCGCCATCCCCATCGGTCCGAGCGAGGGCGCCGTCGGTCAGGTCGTCGACGCGGGCATCTTCTTCGTCCTCGCCGTCATGGGCGTCGGCGTCCTCGGCTCCCTCATGGCCGGCTGGGCCTCCGCCAACAAGTTCTCCCTCCTCGGCGGTCTCCGCACCGCCGCCCAGCTCCTCGCCTACGAACTCCCCATGCTGCTCGCCGCCGCCTCGGTGGCCATGGCCGCGGGCACCGTCTCACTCCCCGGCATCCTCGACGCCTTCCACTGGTGGTGGCTGCCCTGGCAGATCGTCGGCGCGATCGTCTTCTTCGTCGCCGGCCTCGCCGAACTGCAACGCCCGCCCTTCGACATGCCCGTCGCCGACTCGGAGATCATCTTCGGTGCGTACACCGAGTACACCGGCCTCCGTTTCGCCCTGTTCCTGCTCGCCGAGTACGCCGGGATCGTGGTTCTGTGCGGCCTGACCACCATCCTCTTCCTGGGTGGCTGGCACGGCCCCTGGGGCGACGCCGGACTCGGCTGGCTCTGGACGCTGCTGAAGACCGCGATCCTCGCCTTCGTCGTCATCTGGCTGCGCGTCACCTACCCCCGCCTCCGCGAGGACCAGCTCCAGAAGCTCTCCTGGACCGTCCTCATCCCCCTCGCCCTCGCCCAGATCGCCCTCACCGGCATCGTCAAGGTGGTGATCTCCTGATGTCCCGCCCGTCGCATGAACACCACCACGCAACGACGTCCTCCGGGCGACCCCGCCTGTCGATTCCCGGCTCCGGCCTCGCCAAGGGCCTGGCCGTCACCCTGCGCACGATGACGAAGAAGTCCGTCACCGAGCAGTACCCGGACGCCCAGCCCGCTCTGCCGCCCCGCAGCCGTGGTGTCATCGGCCTGTTCGAGGAGAACTGCACGGTCTGCATGCTGTGCGCCCGCGAGTGCCCCGACTGGTGCATCTACATCGACTCCCACAAGGAGACGGTCCCGCCCGCCGCCCCCGGCGGCCGCGAACGCAGCCGCAACGTCCTGGACCGCTTCGCCATCGACTTCTCCCTCTGCATGTACTGCGGTATCTGCATCGAGGTCTGCCCCTTCGACGCCCTGTTCTGGTCCCCGGAGTTCGAGTACGCCGAGACCGACATCCGCGACCTCACCCACGAGCGCGACAAGCTCCGCGAGTGGATGTGGACCGTGCCGGCCCCGCCCGCCCTCGACCCGGGCGCCGAGGAACCCAAGGAGATCGGCGCGGCCCGCAAGACCGCCGAGAAACTGGCCGCCGCCCAGGCCGAACCAGCCGAGACCGGCGAGCCCACCGACGCAGAAGGAGGACAGTCGTGAACACCGCCTCCCCCGCGCTGAGCACGGCTGCCGCCGCCTCGCACGGCTTCCTCTCCCCGACCGGCGTCGAGATCGCCTTCCTCCTCGTCGGCCTGGTCACCTTCGGCGCCGCCCTGGTCACCGTCACCACCCGGCAACTGGTGCACGCCGCCCTGTGGCTCGTGGTGACCCTCGGCGGGCTCGCCGTCGAGTACCTCCTGCTCACCGCCGAGTTCATCGCCTGGGTGCAGGTCCTCATCTACGTCGGTTCCGTCGTCGTCCTCCTCCTGTTCGGCCTGATGCTCACCAGGGCCCCCATCGGCCGCTCCCCGGACGCCGACTCCGGCAACCGCTGGGCCGCCCTCACCGTGGCCGTCGCCGCCGCGGCCGCCCTGGTGTGGGTGGTCGTCGACGCCTTCCGCACGACCTGGATCGACCTCGGCGGCGCCGCCTCCGGCTCCACCCAGGTCACCGGTGCGAGCCTCTTCCAGAACTGGGTCCTCCCCTTCGAGGCGCTGTCCGTCCTCCTCCTCGCCGCACTGGTCGGCGCGATCGTCCTGTCCCGCAAGGCGAAGGCGGACGCGGCGGCCACGACCGCGAACACCCCGGCCACCCCGGACACCCGCAGCGAGAAGGAAGGCGTCCGCTGATGCACCTCGCCTACCCCGCCGTGCTCTCCGCCCTCCTGTTCTGCACGGGTCTGTACGGCGTCCTCGCCCGCCGCAACGCGATCCTCGTCCTGATGTCGGTCGAGCTGATGCTGAACGCGGTCAACCTCAACCTCGTCGCCTTCGACGTCTGGCTGAGCCGCGCCGCCCGCGAAACGCTGCACTCCGGGCAGGCCCTGACCCTGTTCACCATCGCCATCGCCGCCGCCGAGATCGGCATCGGCCTCGCGATCGTCCTCGCCGTCTACCGCAACCGCGGCACCTCGGACATCGACCGGCTCCGCGACACCGCAGAGGGCCGTGACGGCGACACCCCTGCGGCTGAGAAGGCTGAGGCCACCGCGTGACCACGACCACCCTCGCCGTTCTCGTCCCCCTCCTTCCGTTCCTCGCGGCCGCGGCCGGTCTGCTGCTCGGCCGGACAAGCCCCGGCTTCGTCCGCCCGCTCGCCGTCCTGCCGACCCTCGCCTCGCTCGTCCTCGCCGTGCTGGTAGCCGCCCGCCAGGGCGGAGGCCGGGCCCTCGACGCCGCCACCGAACTCACGCCCACCGGCTCGGTCCCGATCGAACTCGCCCTGCACATCGACGGCTTCGCCGCCCTCGTCGCCGTGCTGGTCGGCACCGTCGCCACCTGTGTGCAGCTCTACTCGACGGGCTATCTGCGCGACGACCCGCGCTACCCCTCGTACGCCGCTCTCGTCTCCCTGTTCACCTCCGCGATGTTCCTCGTCGTCTACTCGGGCGACCTGATCGTGCTGCTGGTCGGCTGGGAAGTCATGGGCATCTGCTCCTACTTCCTCGTCGGCCACTACTGGGAGACCCCCGAGGCCCGCGCCGCCTCCCTGAAGGCGTTCCTGGTCACCAAGCTCGGCGACGTGCCCTTCCTCATCGGGCTGTTCGCGCTCGGCACCGACGCCGGCTCCTTCCGCATCACCCGCGTCCTCGGCGCCGTCGCAAGCGGCGGGCTGCACCACCCGACCGTGGTCGCCCTGCTGCTCCTGGCCGGTGTGGCGGGCAAGTCGGCGCAGTTCCCGCTGCACACCTGGCTCCCCGACGCGATGGCGGGCCCGACGCCCGTCTCCGCGCTGATCCACGCCGCGACGATGGTCGCCGCCGGTGTCTACTTCATCGCCCGTCTCCTCCCCGTCTTCGAGGCCTCCTCGGCCGCCATGGTCGTCCTCGCCGTGATGGCCGCCGTCACGATGGTCGGGTCGGCTCTCGCCGCGCTCGCCCAGGACGACATCAAGCGCGTCCTCGCCTACTCGACGATCGGCCAGCTCGGCTACATGACCGGCGCCCTCGCCGTCGGCGACCGCGGTGCCGCCCTTTTCCACCTCCTGTCCCACGGCGCCTTCAAGGCGCTGCTGTTCCTCGCCGCCGGCGTGATCATCCACGCCGCCGGGACCAACTCGCTGGCCGCCATGTCCCGGATGAGGGACCTGCGCGACCGCGTCCCCGACGCCTTCTGGACGATGACCGTGGCGCTCCTCGCGCTCGCCGCGATCCCCCCGTTCTCCGGCTTCTTCTCCAAGGAGTCCGTCCTCGGCGCCGCCGAGCACGCCGCCACCGGCCACACCGACCACGCCCCCGGCGCCGCAGGCTGGATCGTCCTGGTCACCGGCCTCGTCACGGCCCTGCTCACCGCCGCCTACGCGACCCGGCTGTGGCTGCTCGCCTTCCGCGGCCACGGTGCCCAGGCCCCCGACCACGGCAAACAGCCGCTGATCATGAACGCCGTGCTGTGGGTGCTCGCCGCCCCGTCGCTCGCGTTCGGGCTCGCCTACCGCGTCCTGCCCGACTGGTTCGACGGACGCTCCCTGACGCCGACGCTCACCACCTCCGTCCTCGGCACGGGCCTCGCCCTGGTCGGCGGACTCGTGACCTACGGCGCCTGGCGGCACACCACCGCACTCGCGGCCCGCGTCCCGCTGGGTGCGGTCGCGGCCCACCCCGAGGCGGACGCCGGGCTGGTCGAGGCCGAGGCGATCGCGAGCCACGTACCCGCGTACGGAGACATCGCCTACGCGCCCGACCCGGCTGACCCGGGCCGCCTCCTGCTCGGCCCGCTGCACCGCCACGCGGCCCAGGGCTTCCACCTGGACTCCGTGTACGACGCGCTCTTCGTCCGTCCGGTCAGGGCCGGAGCGAGCCTGGTGCAGTTCCTCGACCGGGAGGTCGTCGAGACCTACGTACGCGGCGCGGGCGCCCTGCCCCGCCTGCTCGGGGCCGCCGTACGGCGCGCCCAGACCGGCAACGTGCAGACCTATGTGAGCGCGCTGCTCGCCGGCACCGTCGTCCTGGCGGTGGCCGCCCTCCTCGTCGCCACGGGAGCGTGAGCCGGCGTGATCGATATCAGCGAGTCCGTGATGCAGCTTCTTCTGGCATTCGTCGTCGTCGCGCCGCTCATCGGCGCGCTCGCCGCCCTCCTCCCGGCCCCGCCCGGGCTGAAGGGAAAGTCACCCGAGCAGGCCGTGCTGCGGCACGGCGTGACCGTCACCGGCGCCGTGCTCATCGCGGCGATCGTCCTCGCGCTCGGCTTCGACCACGACCACCCGTCGAAGATGCAGGCCACGACCGACATCAGCTGGATCCCCGCACTCGACGTGCGGATCCACCTCGGCATCGACGGCATCTCCCTCCCCCTTCTGGTGCTGACCGCGCTGCTGACCTTCCTCTGCGCGCTCTACTCGTACTTCAAGATGCCTGCGGGCCCGTCCCCGAAGGCCTTCGTCGCGCTGCTGCTCGTCCTCGAGTCCGGCACCCTGGCGACCTTCGCCGTCCTCGACCTGCTGCTGTTCTTCCTGGCGTTCGAGATGGTGCTCATCCCGATGTACTTCCTCATCGCCCGCTGGGGCGGCGAGGGGCGGACCCGGGCAGCGTGGCGCTTCATCCTCTTCACACTGCTCGGCTCGGTCGTCATGCTGCTGGGCCTGCTCCTGATCGGACTCAAGGCGGGCACGTTCGACATGGTGGCACTCGCCACTGACAACGGCCGGTCGCTCACCACATCCGTGCAGGTCATCGCCGTTCTGGCGGTAGGAATCGGGCTCGCGGTCAAGGCGCCGATGTGGCCGCTGCACAGCTGGCTGCCCGACGCCCACACCGCCGCACCGACGGTCGGCTCGGTGCTGCTGGCCGGCGTCCTGCTGAAGATGGGTACGTACGGTTTCGTCCGCATCCTCCTTCCGGTCGCGCCCCACGGCTTCCACACCTTCGCGCCCTACCTCGCCGCCTTCGCCGTCGTCGGGATCATCTACGGATCCCTCGCCTGCCTCGCCCTCGCCAAGCGCGGCGCGAAGGGAGACCTCAAGCGGCTCATCGCCTACTCCTCCGTCGGCCACATGGGCTTCGTACTGCTCGGCATCGCGACGACCACCCCGACCGGCGTCAACGGCGCGCTGTTCGCGAACATCGCCCACGGCCTCATCACCGGCCTGCTGTTCTTCCTGGTCGGCGCACTGAAGGACCGCACCGGCAGCACCGACCTCGACACCCTGGCCGAAGAGACGGGCGCCGCCCTGTACGGCAAGGCGCCCCGCCTCGGCGGTCTCCTCGCCTTCGGCGCCGTCGCCTCGCTCGGCCTGCCGGGCCTCGCCGGGTTCTGGGGCGAGATGCTCGCGATGTTCGGCGCGTTCAAGCCCGCCGCCGACCTCAGCCGCCCGGCCTTCCTCACCTTCATGGCGATCGCCGCGTTCGGCACCTTGCTCACCGCCGCGTACATGCTCATCGTGGTGCGGCGCGTCTGCATGGGCGCCGCGCCCCAGGAGACCCCGAAACTCGCCGACGTCCACCGTTACGAGTTCGCCGCCTGGGCGCCGCTCGTCGTCCTCACCGTCCTCGCCGGCCTGTGGCCGAGGGCACTCCTCGGCCTGACCGACCCGGCCGTGCAGCAGCTCCTCGCAGGAGGCACCCGATGAGCTCCCTCGTCCAGTCCGTCGACTGGCTGGCGATCGCACCGCCCACCATCGCGGCGGCCGTCGGACTCCTCGTCCTCGTCGCCGACCTGTTCCTCGGCGAACGGCACAAGGCCCTCCTCGGCTGGGCGTCCATCGCCGGACTGGCTGCCGCGGCCCTCATGCTGCTGCCCCTCCTGGGCGGCGACCGCGCCACCTTCTGCCTGACCGGCCGGCCCCACGTGTGCAGCTACACGGCGGACCGTTTCACCCTCGTCATCCAGCTCCTCGTCCTCGGCGGCGCCCTCCTCGCCGCACTGCTGTCGGTCACCGCCCTCAAGGACGCCAAGAAGGACGTCCCCGAAGGGGAGTTCTGGTTCCTGCTGCTGTCCTCCGCCGCCGGTGCCGCGCTGCTGCCCGCCTCCCGCGACCTGGCCACCCTCGTCGTCGCCCTGGAGGTCGCCTCCCTGCCCGCCTTCGCCCTCGTGGGCATCCGGCACGGCGACAAGAAGTCCTCCGAAGCCGCCCTGAAGTTCTTCCTGTCCTCCGTCACCGCCACCGCGGTCAGCCTCATGGGCATCAGCTTCGTGTACGCCTCCACCGGCACCCTGTACCTCACCCAGGTCGCCGACCGGATCCAGCACGTCGACGGACAGCTCCACACGCTCACCCAGACAGGCGTCGTCCTCACCCTCATCGGCTTCGCCTTCAAAACGGCCGCCGTCCCGTTCCACTTCTGGGTGCCCGACACCTATGTGGGCGCGCCCCTTCCGGTCGCCGCCTACCTCTCCGTCGTCGGCAAGGCGGTCGGCTTCTCCGGCCTGATCCTCGTCACCGTCGTCGCCCTCCCGTCCTACTCCGACGCCTGGGGACCGGCACTCGCCGTACTGGCCGCCCTCACCATGACCGTCGGCAACGTCGGCGCCCTGCGGCAGCAGGCCACGCGCGCGTACAGCGCGGTACGACTGCTCGCCTGGTCCTCCGTGGGCCAGGCCGGCTACCTCCTGGTGCCGATCGCCGCGGCCGCGTACTCCAAGGACGCCCAGAAGGCCATCGGCTCCACCGTGGCGTACGCCCTGATGTACGCGGCCGTGAACCTCGGCGCCTTCACCGTGGCCGCCCTCGTGGGCCGCACCCGGGCCCTGAACCGCGTCACCGACTACCGCGGCCTGTACACGACGAACCCCATCGCAGCGCTGCTCCTGGCGTTCTTCCTGTTGTGCCTGGCAGGCCTCCCACCGGGCATCATCGGCCTCTTCGCCAAGGTCACCGTCTTCTCCGCGGCCGTCGACGCGGGGCTCGGCTGGCTCGCCGTGGTGATGGCGGTCAATGTGGTGATCGCGCTCTTCTACTACCTCCAGTGGACGGCCCTGCTCTTCCGCGCCCCCGAGGGGGAACCGGCGAAGCACCGGGTCCCCGCCCCGCTCACGGCCGCCCTCACCCTGACGGCCGTGCTGGGCGTCGCCCTGTCGGGAGCCCCCCAGCTCGTCCTCCGCTTCTCGGCCACCGCACTCTTCTGATCACACGCCCCCACGCGCGCGGGCACACGGCATCCGGCACACGCGCGTGCCGGATGCCTCGGCCTCACCCGGACGGCCGACGGACCCCGGTGCCCGCACAAGGGAACTTGCGCCGTCCGCCTGGCGTTGACCAGTGCGGGAAGGTCCACTGAGAAGTGGAGTCAACAAGCAACGCAGACAAAGGGTTCCCCTGCCGCACCACTTGGAGGGCGTACCGTGCACCGCCGGCACAACGGGCTCAGGACCGCAGTACTCCTCGGGGGACTGTCCGCACTCATCATCGTCATCGGCAGCTTCTTCGGGCGTACGGGCCTGGTCGTCGCACTCCTCGTCGCCATCGGCACGAACGCCTACGCGTACTGGAACAGCGACAAACTGGCTCTACGCGCGATGCGTGCCCGCCCGGTGAGCGAGTTCGAGGCCCCCGCCCTGTACCGCATGGTCCGTGAGCTGTCCAACCAGGCCCGCCAGCCCATGCCCCGCCTCTACATCTCGCCGACGGAAGCGCCGAACGCCTTCGCGACCGGCCGCAACCCGCGCAACGCGGCCGTGTGCTGCACCGAAGGCATCCTCCGACTCCTCGACGAGCGGGAGCTGCGCGGCGTCATCGGACATGAGCTCAGCCACGTCTACAACCGCGACATCCTCATCTCGTCGGTCGCCGGCGCCCTCGCCTCCGTGATCATGTTCCTGGTCAACTTCGCCTGGCTCATCCCGGTCGGCCGCTCGGACGACGACGACGGCCCGGGCCTGCTCGGCTTCCTGTTGATCATGCTCCTCGGCCCGCTCGCCGCATCCCTCATCCAACTCGCCATCAGCCGCTCCCGGGAGTACGAGGCGGACGCCTCGGGCGCCCAGCTCACCGGCGACCCCCTCGCCCTCGCGAGCGCCCTGCGCAAACTGGAGACGGGCACGCAGCAGCTTCCACTCCCGTCCGAGCCGCGGATCGAGACGGCGAGCCACATGATGATCGCCAACCCCTTCCGTCCCGGCCAGGGGCTGTCCAAGATGTTCTCCACGCACCCGCCCATGGCGGAGCGAATCGCCCGGCTCGAGCAGATGGCAGGTCGCCACCGATGAAGACAATCCTCAACGTCGTCTGGCTCGTGCTGAGCGGCTTCTGGCTGTTCCTCGGCTATCTGTTCGCGGGCGCGCTGCTGTGCGTGACGATCATCGGCATCCCGTTCGGCATCGCTGCGTTCCGTATCGGTCTCTACGCGCTGTGGCCCTTCGGCTATACGACGGTCGAGCGCCGCGACGCGGGCGCCCCGTCCTGCATCGGCAACGTCCTGTGGCTGGTCCTGGCGGGCTGGTGGCTGGCCCTCGCCCACATCGTCACGGGTATCGCCCTGTGCGTCACGATCATCGGCATCCCGTTCGGCATCGCGAACTTCAAGCTGATCCCGGTCTCGCTGCTGCCGCTGGGCCGCGAGATCGTGCCCACCGACCAGCCCTTCGCGACGCGCTGACGGACGAGCGGGCACCACGGGCGCACTCCTGCTGAACGGCGACGAGCAGGGCGCCGAGGGGGTTATCCACAGGCCGCCCGATTGTCAGTGGCGGCCTGCATCATGAACTCATGACCGAGATCGAGCAGTTGCTGCGCAGGGTGGCGGAGCAGGCCCGCAACACCCGACCGTGGGGCTGGCCCACGCTCCCCGAGCCCGTGGAGGAGACCGCGCTCGCCCGCGCCGAGGCGGCCTTGGGCTTCCCCCTGCCGAAACTGCTCGCCGAGCTGTACCTGCGGATAGCGGACGGCGGATTCGGCCCGGAGTACGGCCTGTTGCCCCTGCTCGACAGCCGGCCCTCCAGCGAGCCCGCAGCCGTCCCGCAGTACCTCGCCAACCGCGAGAGCGGCCGCAGGGACCCCGACTGGCCCTGGCCCGAGGGGGTGCTGCCGATATCCCACTGGGGCTGCGCAATGTACGCCTGCGTGGACTGCCGCACCCCCGAGGGCACGGTCCTGCTCTACGAGCCGAACGCCGACGACGCCACCCACGCCTGGTACGTGGACGCCCCCGGCCTCGCGGAGTGGCTGCAGACCTGGCTCGACGGCACGGGCTGGTACGAGGAGTCCAACGACGGCACGGACCTGCCGCCGTGGCAGGACTTCGCGATACGCACCGGCGCTGCGCAGGGCCTGTAGCCGGGCGGCGCCGACACCGGAGCGTCCGCCCGCGGCGCGGTCCGGTGGCTACCGCCCGGCCACCCACCGCCGTACGCCGTACGCCACCACGCCCAGGCCCAGGACACCCGCCCCCACGCCCACCGACACCGCGGGCAGTGCGAACGCCAGCGTCACGCAGCCGAGGAGCCCGACCGCCGGTACGACGCGCGATGCCGGCGCCGAACGCAGGGTCCACGCGGAAGCGTTGGCGATCCCGTAGTAGGCCAGTACCCCGAAGGAGGAGAAACCGATCGCCCCCCGCACGTCCACCGTCGCGGCGAGCGCGGCCACCACGGCCCCCACGGCCAGCTCGGCCCGGTGCGGCACCCGGAACCGCGGGTGCACGGCGGCCAGGACACCGGGCAGGTGCCGGTCGCGGGCCATGGCCAGCGTCGTGCGCGAGACGCCCAGGATGAGCGCCAGCAGCGAGCCCAGCGCGGCCACCGCGGCACCCACCCGCACCACCGGCACGAGACCGGGCACGCCCGCCGCCCGCACCGCGTCGGCCAGCGGCGCCGCGGTGTGCCCCAGCCCGTCGGCGCCCAGTACGGAGAGGACGGCGACGGCGACCGCCGCGTACACCACGAGCGTGACGCCCAGCGCCAGCGGGATCGCGCGCGGGATGGTGCGCGCCGGATCCCGCACCTCCTCCCCGAGGGTGGCGATCCGGGCGTACCCCGCGAACGCGAAGAAGAGCAGCCCCGCCGCCTGCAGCACCCCGCCGGCTCCGCCGAAGCCGCCCGCGTCCAGCCGTGCGGCGTCGGCCGCACCGGACCCGAGACAGACGACGACCACGGAAGCGAGGACAGCCAGGACCACCGCCACGATCAGCCGCGTCAGAAGGGCCGACTTCTGCATGCCGCCGTAGTTCACGGCGGTCAGTGCCACCACGGCGGCGACCGCCACCGCATGCGCCTGCCCCGGCCAGACGTACGCGCCCACGGTCAGCGCCATCGCCGCGCAGGAGGCGGTCTTGCCGACGACGAACGACCAGCCCGCGAGGTAGCCCCAGAACGGTCCGAGCCGCTCGCGCCCGTACACGTACGTGCCACCGGAGGCGGGATACAGGGCGGCCAGGCGTGCCGAGGAGGTCGCGTTGCAGTAGGCGACCACCGCGGCGACCGCCAGGCCGACCAGCAGCCCCGACCCGGCGGCCCGCGCCGCCGGGGCCAGGGCCGCGAAGATCCCGGCCCCGATCATCGATCCAAGCCCGATGACGACGGCGTCCCCGACCCCGAGGGTCCGTCGCAGCCCCACGCCACCGGACGCCTGCGCCCCGGACTGTGTCATGGACGGCACCCTACTGACCGTTGCAACCGGCGGTCGCCGCAGAGGCGTCCTCCCCGACAACGACGCGCCACGAACTCGGGAACGAGCGCGTGACCAGGAGAATCACACACCGTCGACGTATGGCACAGCCTGGCCGGAGCAGCAGCACAGCACAGGCACAGCGCGGGAAGGCAGGTTCACGGCATGGGCATTGTCAGCTGGATCATTCTGGGGCTGTTGGCAGGCGCCATCGCCAAATTCCTGCTGCCGGGCAAGGACCCCGGCGGCTTCATCGGTACGACCCTCATCGGCATCGCGGGTGCCTTCATCGGCGGCTGGATCTCCGCCCGCTGGCTGCACCACCCGATCGCCAAGCACTTCTACGACGGAGCCACCTGGGCGGCGGCGATCGGCGGCTCGCTCGTGCTGCTGATCATCTACCGCGTTCTGTTCGGCGACTCCCGCCGCTGAACGCGCCACCGAAGCCGCAGCCGGCAGCGCGGAACGGTGGGCACCCCACGCTCCGGGGTGCCCACCCCGCGTTCTGGAAGGGCTTCTACCGGTAGTTCACGAACTGCAGGGCGAAGTCGAAGTCCTTCCCCTTGAGCAGGGCGATCACGGTCTGGAGGTCGTCCCGGCTCTTGGAGCTGACGCGCAGTTCGTCGCCCTGCACCTGGGCCTTGACGCCCTTGGGACCCTCATCGCGGATGATCTTCGCCACCTTCTTCGCGTTCTCCTGGGAGATGCCCTCCTCGATCGACGCGAAGATCTTGTACTCCTTGCCGGAGAGCTGGGGCTCACCGGCGTCCAGCGCCTTCAGCGAGATGCCACGCTTGACCAGCTTCGTCTCGAAGACGTCGAGGACGGCCTTCACCCGCTCCTCGGAGTTGGCCTGCATCAGGATCTTGTCGCCGGACCAGGCGATCGAGGCGCCGACGTTCTTGAAGTCGTAGCGCTGGGAGATCTCCTTGGCGGCCTGGTTGAGGGCGTTGTCGACCTCCTGCCGCTCGACCTTCGAGACGATGTCGAAACTGGAGTCGGCCATGTCCTGTGGCTCCTTGTATCGGGATGGAACGGGGTGCGTATCGGCGTGCGGGAGCGCGGCCGCCCGGCCCGAGTTGATCCGGGCCGCATCCGCATAAGCCTAGCCACCCCCTCCCCTCGGGTCGCCGATCTATCGGGTGGCGAAGCACCCCTCTGCATCAGGTATCGTTTACGTCGTTGCCAGGGAGCACCGCCGAAAAGCGGCCTCCACGGCAGCAAACCCCGGCGGTGTGCCCGAGCGGCCAAAGGGAGCAGACTGTAAATCTGCCGGCTCAGCCTTCCCAGGTTCGAATCCTGGCGCCGCCACACGGGAACGAAGGGCCCGTGGCCTGCGAAGAAAAGCAGGTCGCGGGCCCTTTGTCATGCGCTCACCTGGTCGATCTGCCGTCCGTCGTCCACAGCGGCCGCGGTGGTCTCCGTGGTGCCGACGTACGGGAACGAGTGGTGTTCGTGCGCCACCACCCAGCGGTCCTGCTCCTTGCGCAGGCCGAGGGTGAGCCGCAGGCGCAGCTCGGGGTGCTCGGCCAGGTCCTGCGGGGTTCCGCAGCGCAGCAGGGCGTGGACGAAGGCGACGTCGGTGCCGGCGGTGACGTCGATCGACTCGATCTCGAAGGTGGCGCCCAGCGCCTGCCACTCGAAGAACGGCGGCCAGATCCCCCGGTAGGCCTGGATGCCGCGGACGCCCTGGTAGGGCGGCGGTACGTCGAACATCACGATGTCGTCCGCGTGGTCCGCCAGCACGCCGTCCATGTCGCCCCGGTGCACCGCGGCGGCCCACCGTTCGACCAGGGTCCGGATCTGCTCTGCGTCATCGGCCATGGGTGCGGCTCCCTCTTCCGGTCACGGGTGTCCGTTCTCTCGAGAAGACAGACCGCCCTGCGGGCCGGAAGTCATCGCCGGGTGCCCTTGCCGTGTCCCTGACGGGCACCGGCCGCTTCGGCCCTCCGCCGGGCCGGTTCTCGTACGCTGGATCCATGTCGTCGCCCCGCAGGACCTGCCCCGAGTGCCGTCGGGACATCGCCGTCGTCGGGGGGCGGTTCGCACGCCACGATCCGCCGGGGGCGCGGAGCAGCGGCACGCTCGTCTCGTGTCCCGGGTCCCGCCGCCTCGCGCAGGCCGACGCCGCGCAGCCCGCCCTGGACGGGTACGCCGTGCCGGAGTTCCCCGGTCAGCTTCCGCTCTTCTGACTCGGGTCTCCGGGCGCTCCCTCTGCGCCGGTCTTCCGACGTCCCGTCAGGGCTGTCGGTGCCGCGTTCAGTTCCCGGCCACCGACTTCACGGCCACGGACACCGGGGTCGAGCCACTGATCAGTTCGAGCGTCAGGCCGGCGGTCGCGGGGGTGTCGACGAGTTCCGCCAGGACCGCCGCCACGTCGTCGCGCGGGATCGCGCCGCGCCCGGTGTGCGCCTCCAGGCGGACCAGGCCCTTGCCGGCGTCGTTCGTCAGCGAGCCGGGGCGCAGGATCGTCCAGTCCAGGGACTTGTGGGCGCGTACGTAGGCGTCGGCCTCGCCCTTGGCGCGCAGGTACACGTCGAAGACGTCGTCGCCCGGGTGTTCCGGGTCGGCGCCCATCGACGACACGACGACGATGCGGCGCACGCCCGCCCGTTCCGTCGCGTCCGCGAACAGGATCGCCGCGTCCCGGTCCACCGTGTGCTTGCGGGCCGCGCCGCTGCCGGGGCCCGCCCCCGCCGCGAAAACGGTCGCGTCGGCTCCCTCCAGGTGTGCGGCGACCTCCTCTGCCGATGCCGACTCCAGGTCGCACACGATCGGGTCGGCGCCCGCCTCCCGCAGATCGTCCGCCTGTTCCGCGTGGCGGATGATTCCCGCGACCTCGTCACCGCGCGCGGCGAGCAGCCGCTCCAGCCGCAGCGCGATCTGACCATGACCTCCAGCGATGACAATGCGCATGTTTCCGACCGTACGCCCCGACGGGGCCTTTTGCCCCATGACCCCCAGGACTTCACGCACCGGCACGGCGCGCCTCCCGCCCGGTGCAACGACCGCACGGCAGAGCCGAGTTCTGCGCCCGCCGTCAGGACGGCTTCGCCCGCGGTCCCGATGGCTTCGCCCGCGGTCCCGATGGCTCCGCCCTCGTTCTCGACGGTTCCGCCTCCGGTCGCGATGATTCCGCCCGCGGGCCTGATGGCTTCGCTCGCCGTCACGACGGCTCCGCCCGCGGGCCTGATGGCTTCGCTCGCCGTCACGACGGCTCCGCCCGCGGGCCTGATGGCTTCGCTCGCCGTCACGACGGCTCCGCCCGGCCCTGTCGCGGCAGCTCCAGTGCCACCGCCGCCGTGTCGCAGTACTCCCGCACCGCGCTCGTACGTGCCACCAGGCGCCCCCGGTGGATCACCACCCGGCTGTAGGCCAGCGACAGCGCGCCGGTCAGCCCGTCGGCGCGCACCGCGAGCAGTTCGGCAGGGAAGCCCGCCTCCACGCGCACCTCCGGCAGCCCGAGCGCGGCCCGCGCCGAGGTGCTCACCATGTCGTACGCGTCCTCGGCGGGCAGCCCGTACCGCGACGCCAGCAGGTAGGCCGCCTCCAGCGGGTCTCCGCGTCCGACCGGGTTCGCCAGGTCCCTCAGCGCCCCGCTGCCCGCCGCGACCCGCACCCCGGCCGACCGCAGCAGTCGCACCGGAGCCGTGCCGCGCCGGTCGACGCCGTCGCAGCCGCCCTGCGGCAGGCAGACCACGGTGACTCCGGCGGCGGCGAGCCGGTCGGCGGCACGGGCGGCCGTCCCCGCCGGCAGGCGCCCGAGGCCGCCGCAGGGGCCGAGCGCCACTCCGGGCCGCAGACCGCCCGCCATCGTCGCGAACCGGGAGAGCCGTACCGGATCGCGCGCGTCCGTGTGCAGGTCGACCGGGCAGCCGAACTCGCAGGCGATCTCCAGGACCGCCTCCACGTGTCCGGTGGGATCGGGGTCCCCGTCCGGGCAGCCGCCCACCGCCGTCGCGCCCATCTCCAGCGCGTCCCGCAGCATCGCGAGCCCTTCCGCGCCGGCGACCCCGGTCAGCACGCGCGGCATCGCCACCGCCGTGAGCTCGACGAGCCCGCGCAGGGAGCGCCGCGCCCGTAGTACGGCGGCCAGCGCCTCCAGCCCCGGTACGTCACCGATGCGCACGTGGGAGCGCAGGGCCGTCGCCCCGTGCCCGAGTTGCAGCAGTGCGGCCTCGGTGGCGCGGCGCTGGACCTCTCCCGGATCGTGCGACACCGGTCCGGGGCCGCCGGAACCACCCGAACCCCCGAAACGCCCCGGCTCGCCCGCGCCGTCCGCGGACAGGGCCGTGTCGCAGTGGGCGTGCGGCTCGGCGGGGGCCGGCAGGAGCAGATAACCGCGCAGGTCGACGCGGGCGCCGACGGGGCCGGTCGCCAGACTGCCGGGGGTGCCGACGGCCTCGATGCGACCGCCGCCGAGCCGTACGTCCACCGTCCGCCCGTCGATGAGCCGGGCCCCGCACAGCAGCAGGGTGGCCGAGTCCGCGGGTGCCGACGGCGGGGGCGGGAAGGGGGGCGGCTGCGGTCGGCTGTCGGGCATCGCGCTCCTGTGGTTCACGGCACCAGGGCAAGATCACGCAGGGTGGGTCGAGCCTAGGACGGCGACCCGGCCGGGGCGGGGAGGAGCGCAATAGTCGTACCGGTGGTGTGGTGCGTGGGGGTGCCGGGAACAGTACGGACGGGGTGCCGCGAAACGGATTTGGGCGAACGGCGGGCGACCGTGTAATGTCTTCATCGCTCGCCCCAATAGCTCAGTCGGCAGAGCGTCTCCATGGTAAGGAGAAGGTCAACGGTTCGATTCCGTTTTGGGGCTCTGGTGTGAGAGGTATCCGTCGCGAGGCGGGGCCCGATCGCATCGCAGCGGTGTAGCTCAGTCGGTAGAGCAAGCGGCTCATAATCGCTGTGTCACCGGTTCAAGTCCGGTCACCGCTACTCACAGTAGCCGATTGTGGGGTCGGTCCTTCGATCGGCTACTCTTTCTTGCGTTAATTTCGTCCACCTGTTCGTCAAGGAGCACTCACGTGGCTGCCACCGACGTCCGCCCGAAGATCACGCTGGCCTGCGTGGAGTGCAAGGAGCGGAACTACATCACCAAGAAGAACCGGCGCAACAACCCGGATCGTCTTGAAATGAAGAAGCACTGCCCGCGTTGCAACGCGCACACCGCGCACCGCGAGACGCGCTGATCAGACTCACCGGCGAGGCCGTCCCCTACTAACGGGGGGCGGCCTCGTGTCGTTTCCGCCCGCGCGGCACGCGTTCGTCGTCGGATGGGACGATGTGGGCGGTCCGCACGGTCCGAACGGTCTCCGGTCCGCACGGTCTCCGGTCCGGGCGGTCTCCAGACCGGACGGCCTCCGGGCCGGGCGGCTCGTCCAGCGCGGTCAACCACATCACACACCAGGAGGTGCCGAGCCATGGCGCTCGACCAGTCCTTCGTGGGGCGGTCCTACCCGCCCACCGACCCCTACGAGGTCGGCCGGGAGAAGATCCGTGAGTTCGCGGAGGCCGTCGGGGACGCCAACCCGGCCTACACGGACCCGGAGGCCGCCAAGGCGCTCGGCCACCCGGATGTGATCGCGCCGCCGACGTTCGTGTTCGCGATCACCTACAAGGCCGCGGGCCAGGTCATCGAGGACCCGCAGCTCGGGCTGGACTACAGCCGGGTGGTGCACGGCGACCAGAAGTTCGCCTACACCCGCCCGGTGCGCGCGGGCGACCTGCTGACCGTCACCTCGACCATCGAGTCGATCAAGAGCCTGGCCGGCAACGACGTCCTGGACATCCGCGGCGAGGTCCACGACGAGGTCGGCGAGCACGTGGTGACCGCCTGGACGAAGCTCGTCGCCAGGGCGCCGGAAGAGGGGGAGTGACCCGGATGACCGCGAAGATCGCATACGACGCCGTCGAGGTCGGTACCGAACTGCCGGCGCAGACCTTCCCCGTGACCCGTGCCACGCTCGTGCGGTACGCCGGCGCGTCCGGGGACTTCAACCCGATCCACTGGAACGAGAAGTTCGCCAAGGAGGTCGGGCTGCCGGACGTCATCGCGCACGGCATGTTCACCATGGCCGAGGCGATCCGTGTGGTGACCGACTGGGTGGGCGACCCGGGCGCGGTCGTGGAGTACGGCGTCCGCTTCACCAGGCCCGTCGTCGTCCCCAACGACGACCGGGGCGCCCTCGTCGAGGTCGCCGGCAAGGTCGCGGCCAAGCTCGACGACAACACGGTGCGTGTCGACCTGACGGCGACCAGCGGCGGCCAGAAGGTCCTGGGGATGTCGCGCGCGGTCGTACGGCTGGCCTGACCGGCGGCCGGAGGATTCGGCAAGGGGCGTCCGGCACGGCGGGCGCCCCTTGCGTCATGCCGGGGCTGTCGGTGCCGTCTCGTAGTCTTGGGCGCGTGCAGGAACTCCACGACGCCCCGCTCGCCCCGCTCACCACCTTCCGGCTGGGCGGCCCCGCGCACCGCCTGATCACCGCCACCAGCGACGCCGAGGTGATCGAAGCCGTCCGCGAGGCCGACGACTCCGGTACGCCGCTGCTCCTGATCGGCGGCGGATCCAACCTGGTCATCGGCGACAAGGGCTTCGACGGCACCGCCCTGCGCATCGCCACGAGGGGATTCGCCCTCGACGGCACGAAGCTGGAGCTGGCCGCGGGCGAGGTGTGGACCGACGCCGTCGCCCGCACCGTCGAGGCCGGGCTCGCCGGTGTCGAATGCCTCGCCGGGATCCCGGGCTCCGCGGGCGCGACCCCGATCCAGAACGTCGGGGCGTACGGCCAGGAGGTCTCCTCGACCATCACCGAGGTGATCGCCTACGACCGCAGGACACGCGAGACGGTCACGATTCCGAACGCCGAGTGCGCGTTCTCGTACCGGCACAGCCGCTTCAAGGCCGATCCGGGTCGGCATGTCGTCCTGCGCGTCCGCTTCGAACTCGAGGACGCTGGGGGACTGTCCGCGCCGATCCGGTACGCCGAGACCGCTCGCGCCCTAGGTGTCGAGCCCGGCGACCGCGTGCCGCTGGCCGACGCCCGCGAGACGGTGCTCAAGCTGCGCACGGGCAAGGGCATGGTCCTGGACCCGGAGGACCACGACACCTGGTCGGCCGGCTCCTTCTTCACCAACCCGATCCTCACGGACGAGGACTTCACGGCGTTCCGCACGCGCGTGAAGGAGCGGCTGGGCGCGGAGGCGGAGCCGCCCGCATACCCCGCGGGGGAGGGGCACACCAAGACGTCGGCG
The DNA here is from genome assembly GCF_055565775.1 of Streptomyces sp. NPDC028331. NCBI lineage: Bacteria > Bacillati > Actinomycetota > Actinomycetes > Kitasatosporales > Streptomycetaceae > Streptomyces > Streptomyces sp. NPDC028331. The sequence continues at coordinate 199,632 of NZ_JBVHTR010000001.1, forward strand.
GCCTGGCTGATCGACAAGGCGGGCTTCACCAAGGGGTACGGCACCGGGCCCGCCCGTATCTCCACCAAGCACACCCTGGCCCTCACCAACCGGGGCCGCGCCACCACCGAGGACCTGCTCGCACTGGCCCGGGAGGTCGTGGCGGGAGTGCGCGAGGCCTTCGGCATCACGCTGGTGAACGAGCCGGTGACGGTCGGAGTGAGCCTCTGATCCGGCTGGGCGGTTTCTGATCCGGCCGGTCGGTCTCTGATCCGGTCGGTCGGCCCCGTAGGCCGAAGTCCCCTAGTAGGCCACGCCCACCCCCTGCTTGACCGTGGCCGGGTCGTCGATCATCCGCAGCATCGCGTGGGCGACGTCTGCGCGGGCGATGAAACGTCCCTTGGCCGGATTGCCGCCGACGACCGTGCGGTACGCGCCGGTGAGCGGTTTGTCCTGCAGACGCGGCGGGCGGACGACCGTCCAGTCCGTGGCGCTGCGGGCCAGTTCGGCCTCCATCTCCCTCAGGTCGGCGTAGACGTCCTTCAGGATCGCGGAGATCAGGCTGCGAGCGGCGCGGTCGAGTGGGCCGTCCCCCTCGGCCTCGGGACCGACCGGCGCCGCGCTCACCACGACCAGCCGCCGCACCCCCTCGGCCTCCATGGCCCGCAGGACCGTACGGGTCAGCCGGGTGGCGACCCCCGCGTCCCCGCGGCTGCGCGCACCGAGTCCCGACAGCACGGCGTCCCGGCCGGTCACCGCCGGGCGCAGCGCCTCGGCGTCGGTGAGGTCGGCGCGGACCACCTCCAGGGCCGCGCCGGTCAGGGCGAGCCGGGCGGGGTCCCGTACGACGGCGGTGACCTGGTGGCCGGCCGCCAGGGCCTGTTTGACGATCTCCTGGCCGATGCCGCCAGTGGCGCCGAAAACGGTCAGTTTCATGGTGCATGCCTCCCCTGTGGTGCCCCTGTGGTGCCCCTGCGGTGCCGGTGGGTGAGTGTTCACTCACTGATGCTTCCCTCTAGAGTGAGTAAGCACTCACCCACCCGTCAAGCCCCCGGGGGACAGACCATGGAATCCTTGGGCCCCATGCAGCAGACAGGGGCGCAGAAGGCAGCGCGGACGGCGCCGGCGCGGGGCCGGATCCTCGACGCCGCGCACGAGCTGATGCTCACGGTGGGGCTCGCCCGGGCCACGACCAAGGAGATCGCCAAGGCGGCGGGCTGTTCCGAGGCCGCCCTGTACAAGCATTTCTCCAGCAAGGAGGAGCTGTTCATCGGAGTGCTCACGGAGCGGCTGCCGCAGCTCACGCCGCTGATCAGCCGTCTGACGGCCGAGCCGGGGGGCCGCAGCCTGGAGGAGAACCTCACCGACATCGCCCGTCAGGCGGCGCTCTTCTACGAGCAGAGCTTTCCGATCGCGGCGTCGCTGTACGCCGAGACCCAGCTCAAGAGGCGGCACGACGAGGCGTTGCGGCAGATGGGGGCGGGGCCGCACATGCCGATACGGCTGCTGGACGCGTACCTGCGGGCGGAGCGGGCGGCCGGGCGGGTGCGGGCGGAGGCGGACACGTTCGCGGCAGCCTCGCTGTTGCTGGGGGCGTGTGCGCAGCGGGCGTTCGCCTACGAGGCGGCGGAGGGGCGGCCGCCGGTGGACGACTTCGCGCACCGCCTGGCACGCACCTTGCTGAACGGCATCGCGCCGGCGGAGTAGCCGGGGCGGAAGTCGCCCCCGCCGCCCCTACCCTTCCCGTCCCCGGGGGCTACCGCCCCCGGCCCCCCGCCTTGGGGCTGCGCCCCGGACCCCCGTCTCGGAGCTGCGCCCCCGGGTCGCTGTCTCGGGGCTGCGCCCCGGACTCCCGCCTTGGGGCTGCGCCCCCGACCCGCCTCGGGGCTGCGCCCCTGACCCCGGCCAAGCGCCCGCCCTGCCTGAGTGCTGGTGCTGCCCCTCCCGGCTCCCGCCTCGGGGTTGCGCCCCCGGGTCGCTGTCTCGGCCCTGCGCCCCAGACTCCCGTCCTGGGGCTGCGCCCCGGACTCCCGCCTTGGGGCTGCGCCCCTGACCCCGCCTCGGGGCTGCGCCCCGAACCCCAGCCAAGCGCCCGCCCTGCCTGAGTGCTGCTCCGCGGACTCCCGCCTCGGGGCTCCGCCCCGGAACCCCAGCCGAGTGCCCCGCCCTGCCTGAGTGCTGGTGCTGCCCCTCCCGGCTCCCGCCTCGGGATTGCGCCCCCGGGTCGCTGTCTCGGCCCTGCGCCCCCCGGCCGCTGCCTCGGCGCTGCGCCCCCGGCCGCTGCCTCGGCGCTGCGCCCCCGGCCGCTGCCTCGGCGCTGCGTCCCCTGCCCCCGTGCTGGGGCCTCCACTCCGGACCCCACAGCCAAGCGCCCCGGCCCCTGCCGTAAGAGCTGCGCCCCGCCCCCGCCTCGACCCGCCCCCTCCGCCGGCCTTCGGCCGTCCCGGCCCCAGGTGTCGGACGGGCTGGAGCGCGGGCTCGCTGGATTGGGCCGGGTCGGTGGGGCGTGTGGGCTTCTCAGGTTTCTGCCGGGGCGCCCGGTGTGCTCAGCCAGTCGTCGACGCCCGCCAGCAGCTTCGCCTTCACGTCCTCCGGGGCCGCCGAACCCCGTACCGACTGCCGGGCCAGTTCCGCCAGTTCCTCGTCCGTGAAGCCGTGGTGGCGGCGGGCCAGCTCGTACTGGGCCGCCAGGCGCGAGCCGAAGAGGAGGGGGTCGTCGGCGCCCAGCGCCATCGGGACGCCCGCCTCGTACAGCGTCCGCAACGGGACGTCCTCCGGCTTCTCGTACACCCCGAGCGCCACGTTCGACGCCGGGCAGACCTCGCACGTCACGCCCCTGTCCGCGAGGCGTTTCAGCAGGCGCGGGTCCTCCGCCGCCCGTACGCCGTGGCCCACACGGTGCGCGTGCAGGTCGTCCAGGCAGTCGCGGACCGAGGCGGGGCCCGTCAGCTCGCCCCCGTGCGGGGCCGACAGCAGGCCGCCGTCGCGGGCGATGGCGAAGGCGCGGTCGAAGTCCCGGGCCATGCCCCGGCGCTCGTCGTTCGACAGGCCGAAGCCGACGACACCCCGGTCGCGGTAGCGGACCGCCAGGCGGGCCAGCGTGCGCGCGTCCAGCGGGTGCTTCATGCGGTTCGCGGCGACCAGGACCCGCATGCCGAGGCCCGTGTCCCGCATCGCCGTCTCCACCGCGTCCAGGATGATCTCCAGCGCCGGGATCAGACCGCCCAGCCGCGGCGCGTACGACGTCGGGTCGACCTGGATCTCCAGCCAGCCCGAGCCGTCCTTGATGTCCTCCTCCGCGGCCTCGCGCACCAGCCGCCGGATGTCCTCCGGCTCCCGCAGGCACGAGCGCGCCGCGTCGTACAGCCGCTGGAAGCGGAACCAGCCCCGCTCGTCCGTCGCCCGCAGCCTCGGCGGCTCCCCGCTGACCAGTGCGTCCGTCAGCGCCTCGGGCAGGCGTACGCCGTACTTGTCGGCCAGCTCCAGCAGCGTGGCGGGCCGCATCGACCCGGTGAAGTGCAGGTGCAGATGGGCTTTCGGCAGCGCAGAGACATCACGTACATGCTCCATCCCAGGATCCTGCCGTACGTCCCTGCCGTCCCGGTAGCGCTTTCCCCGAACGTGGTCTTGCTCGCACACGCGGACGGGCCGCCTCCCCCAGGGGAAACGGCCCGCACACGCGCGTGAAGGACGCGAGGACGTCAGTCCCGCGCCTCCGCCAGCAGCTTCTGGATCCGGCTCACGCCCTCGACCAGGTCCTCGTCCCCGAGGGCGTACGACAGCCGCAGATAGCCCGGCGTGCCGAACGCCTCGCCCGGGACCACCGCGACCTCGGCCTCCTCCAGGATCAGCGCGGCCAGCTCCACGCTGTCCTTCGGGCGCTTGCCGCGGATCTCCTTGCCGAGCAGCCCCTTCACCGACGGGTACGCGTAGAACGCGCCCTCCGGCTCCGGGCACACCACGCCGTCGATCTCGTTCAGCATCCGCACGATGGTCCTGCGGCGCCGGTCGAAGGCCTCGCGCATCTTCGCGACCGCGTCCAGGCTGCCCGACACCGCGGCCAGGGCGGCCACCTGGGACACGTTCGCCACGTTCGACGTGGCGTGCGACTGCAGGTTCGTCGCCGCCTTCACCACGTCCTTCGGGCCGATGATCCAGCCGACCCGCCAGCCCGTCATGGCGTACGTCTTCGCCACGCCGTTGACCACGATGCACTTGTCGCGCAGCTCGGGCAGGAGCGCGGGCAGCGACACGCGGGCCGCGTCGCCGTAGACCAGGTGCTCGTAGATCTCGTCGGTCAGCACCCACAGGCCGTGCTCGACGGCCCAGCGGCCGATCGCCTCGGTCTCGGCCTCGCTGTAGACCGCGCCGGTCGGGTTGGAGGGGGAGACGAACAGGACGACCTTCGTCTTCTCGGTGCGGGCCGCCTCGAGCTGCTCGACGGAGACGCGGTAGCCGGTCGTCTCGTCCGCGACGACCTCCACCGGGACACCGCCGGCCAGCCGGATCGACTCGGGGTACGTCGTCCAGTACGGCGCCGGGACGATCACCTCGTCGTCCGGGTCGAGGATCGCGGCGAACGCCTCGTAGATGGCCTGCTTGCCGCCGTTGGTGACGAGGATCTGCGAGGGGTCCACCTCGTAGCCGGAGTCGCGCAGCGTCTTGGCGGCGATCGCGGCCTTCAGCTCGGGCAGGCCGCCGGCCGGCGTGTAGCGGTGGTACTTCGGGTTCTTGCAGGCCTCGACGGCCGCTTCGACGATGTAGTCCGGCGTCGGGAAGTCGGGCTCACCGGCGCCGAAGCCGATCACCGGGCGCCCGGCGGCCTTGAGGGCCTTCGCCTTGGCGTCCACGGCGAGGGTGGCGGACTCGGAGATCGCCCCGATCCGGGCGGAGACCCGGCGCTCGGTGGGAGGGGTTGCAGCGCTCATGGGACCCATGGTTTCAGACGGGAAACACGCCGGGCACGCGGGTTTCACAGACTGAACAAGAAGGGATCGACGACTGAACAACCGTCCGGATCCGCGCCCCCGCCTGGCCGATCTTCCACCTGCAAGGCGCCTGTGGGCGCTTTCTGTTCGACGCCCGGCCCCGGAACACGTACACTCTCACCTCGTTGGCCTTCAGCGGCCGCGACCGGCGATGCACACCGAGCACCCGGCCGGATGCGGTACGTTGGGGTACACACAAAGGGTCGTAGCTCAATTGGTAGAGCACCGGTCTCCAAAACCGGCGGTTGGGGGTTCAAGTCCCTCCGGCCCTGCTACACACTCCTTCACCAGGAAGTGTGCGGACAGTACGTACGTATTGCACTCGCCGTGCGGCTCCACCGGGCGCGGCACGGCCACGACCCGGGAATCAGGTGAGGACGAGTGACGGACGCCGTGGGCTCCATCGACATGCCTGACGCCCAGGACGAGGTGCAGGAGTCGAAGAAGAAGGCCCGTAAGGGTGGCAAGCGAGCCAAGAAGGGCCCGCTGAAGCGCCTTGCCCTCTTCTACCGCCAGATCATCGCGGAACTCCGCAAGGTCGTCTGGCCGACCCGTAACCAGTTGACGTCGTACACCACCGTGGTGATCTTCTTCGTCGCGATCATGATCGCCCTGGTGACCCTGATTGACTATGGGCTCAACCACGCCGCCAAGTACGTCTTCGGCTGAGCCGAGAGCGAAGGACGCCGTCGTGCCCGGCGTCCCTTTCGCATGTTCCACCCCTATGTATCCAGGAAGAAGCAGCCACCGTGTCTGACCCGAACCTGAACGACGCCATGGAGCCTCGCGGGGAGGCCGTCGAGTCCGTGGATGACGAGCTCGACATCGTCGAGGGCGCGGACGAGGTCGACGAGGCCGAGGCTGCCGAAGCCGCCGCGGGCGAGCCGGCCGAGGAGACCGCCCTGCACGTGGAGGGCGAGGAAGAGGCCGCGTCCGAGGAGGCCGAGGGCGAGCCGGAGCCCGAGCTCGACCCGGTCGAGAAGCTGCGCGAGGAGCTGCGCTCACTGCCCGGCGAGTGGTACGTGATCCACACCTACGCCGGCTACGAGAAGCGGGTCAAGGCGAACCTGGAGCAGCGTGCCGTCACGCTGAACGTCGAGGAGTACATCTACCAGGCAGAGGTCCCCGAGGAAGAGATCGTCCAGATCAAGAACGGCGAGCGGAAGACCGTCAAGCAGAACAAGCTGCCCGGTTATGTGCTCGTCCGCATGGACCTGACGAACGAGTCCTGGGGCGTCGTCCGCAACACGCCCGGTGTCACGGGCTTCGTCGGCAACGCCTACGACCCCTACCCGCTGTCCCTCGACGAGGTCGTCAAGATGCTCGCCCCGGAGGCCGAGGCCAAGGCCGCCCGCGAGGCCGCCGAGGCCGAGGGCAAGCCGGCCCCGCAGCGCAAGGTCGAGGTCCAGGTGCTGGACTTCGAGGTCGGCGACTCGGTCACCGTCACCGACGGCCCGTTCGCCACGCTGCAGGCGACCATCAACGAGATCAACCCCGACTCGAAGAAGGTCAAGGGCCTGGTGGAGATCTTCGGCCGCGAGACGCCGGTCGAGCTCTCCTTCGACCAGATCCAGAAGAACTAGTTCCGACTGGTTCCTCTGCCGCACCAGCCACCGGCCAGGTCAGACGGACTCCCCCTGAGGGGCCGTCTGACCTGTCGGTTTTTGGCCGCGCACCGGTACCCGTTATCGTTGTGCGGTATGCCTCCATCCGGATGATCCGGGCGATCGAGCCCAAGGTGATCCGGGCGATCACGCCCAAGGATGGCGGCGGAAAACTCTCACTAAGGACCCGGAGAGAGCTATGCCTCCCAAGAAGAAGAAGGTCACGGGGCTCATCAAGCTCCAGATCCAGGCCGGCGCCGCCAACCCGGCCCCGCCGGTCGGTCCGGCGCTGGGTCAGCACGGCGTCAACATCATGGAGTTCTGCAAGGCCTACAACGCCGCGACCGAGTCGCAGCGCGGTTGGGTCATCCCGGTGGAGATCACGGTCTACGAGGACCGCTCCTTCACCTTCGTGACCAAGACTCCGCCGGCGGCCAAGATGATCCTGAAGGCCGCGGGCATCGAGAAGGGCTCCGGCGAGCCGCACAAGACCAAGGTCGCCAAGATCACCCAGGCGCAGGTCCGCGAGATCGCCCAGACCAAGATGCCCGACCTCAACGCCAACGACCTGGACGCCGCCGAGAAGATCATCGCCGGCACCGCCCGTTCCATGGGCGTCACGGTCGAGGGCTGAACCCGACCTTCGTAACCATGCGGCTCCGGCCGCACGTGGCAGGGCCTGCTCGGCCCGTACCACGACTCCTTCAGAACCCACAGGAGCAGTTGTGAGCAAGCGCAGCAAGGCTCTCCGCGCTGCGGACGCCAAGATCGACCGGGAGAAGCTCTACGCCCCGCTCGAGGCCGTCCGTCTCGCCAAGGAGACCTCCACGACCAAGTTCGACGGCACCGTCGAGGTCGCCCTGCGTCTGGGTGTCGACCCGCGCAAGGCCGACCAGATGGTCCGTGGCACCGTGAACCTCCCGCACGGCACCGGTAAGACCGCCCGGGTCCTGGTCTTCGCGACCGGTGACCGTGCCGAGGCCGCTCGTGCCGCGGGCGCCGACATCGTCGGCGCCGACGAGCTGATCGACGAGGTGTCGAAGGGCCGTCTGGACTTCGACGCCGTCGTCGCCACCCCGGACCTCATGGGCAAGGTCGGCCGCCTCGGCCGCGTGCTCGGTCCCCGTGGTCTGATGCCGAACCCCAAGACCGGCACCGTGACCCCGGACGTCGTGAAGGCCGTCAACGACATCAAGGGCGGCAAGATCGAGTTCCGCGTCGACAAGCACTCGAACCTGCACTTCATCATCGGCAAGACGTCCTTCGACGACACCAAGCTGGTGGAGAACTACGGCGCGGCGCTGGAGGAGATCCTCCGTCTGAAGCCGTCGGCCGCCAAGGGTCGCTACATCAAGAAGGCCGCGGTCAGCACCACGATGGGCCCCGGCATCCCGGTCGACCCGAACCGCACCCGCAACCTCCTCGTCGAGGAGGACCCGGCCGCGGTCTGAGCCTGAAGGCTCACCCGGTCGGTCACGGGCCCCGCACCTTCGAGGTGCGGGGCCCGTCGGCGTCTGAGACGCGGGGCACATGCCGTTTCACCTCATGTGCGTGCCGATTCCCCGAGCCGGAGTTAGCGTGAAGATCACGGAGCGCATCAGGGGGGGAACGCATGAGGGACGGCATCTTCCGGCGCGGGATCCTCCCGGTCGCGGCGGTTCTCGCCCTGTCCGCCCTGCCGGCGTGCAGCCGCGCGGGCGACGGCGGCTCCGGGCAGCGCTCCGCGGCGCCGTCCGGCGGCCCCACCCACGTCGACACGCGGTCGCTGGCGGCCCTGCGGGCCGTGGAGAAGGCCACCTCCCGGGCCGGCTCGGCACGGGTCGAGTCCACGACGGCCATGGGCGAGATGCTGGCCCTGCGGACGGACGGCGTCCTCGGCTGGTCCGGCGACCCGGTGGGTACGCTCCGCATCACCTACACCGGCGGGCAGCTCGCGGAGACGATGCGCACGCTCGGCAGTACGTCGATGGAGGCACGGCTGCTGCCCGACGCGTACTACGCCAGGGTGGGCGACGCGTTCGCCCGGCGGCTCAACGGACGGCACTGGATCAGGTACGGCTACGACGACCTGGCGGCCCTGCCGGGCGGCTCTGGCGCCGCTCTGACGGCCCAGCTGCGCAACACCGCCCCGCTGCAGCCGGTCAGGCTGCTCATCGCCTCCCGGGACGTGCACAGGGTCGCGGAGGAGACGGTACGCGGCCGTCGCACCACCCACTACTCCGGCACGGTCACCCCGGCGTCCCTGACGGGCGGCCTGAAGGAGCGGCTGCAGCAGGCCGGCGTCATCGAGGAGACGGTCGACATCTGGGTCGACGGCCAGGGCCTGCTGGTCAAGAAGGCCGAGCGGGGCGAGCTGTCGAGCGGCCGGATGTCCTCGACGGCGTACTACCGCGACTACGGCACGAAGTTCTCGGCGACCAAGCCCCCGCGGGCGGACACGGCCGACTTCACGGAGCTGCTCACCACACGGGGCGGCTCATAGCCCGCGGGAGCCCGCCGGTGAGCCTGCGGGGCCCGCGGCGTGCGTCCCGTGCATGGGGCGCGACCACCCGCGAGCGCTGGACGGGAGCTGATCCGCGGGAGCGGATTTGCTTGCCGGCGATTCGTTCCCGTACCCTCCTACAGAAGCCAAAGACCGCTGGTCGTTGCCGTGCGCTCGAACGAGGGCGCGGTGGCCGAAGGATCCGCTGAACTGCGGACGACCCGCGCAGGTGACAGTGGAAGAGCTCCCGGAGTACGTGCGTCGAGATGTGCGTACGGCTGGTCGAGCCCGCCCCGTGCGCCTGCGCCGGGGCGTTTCGTTTTCCCCAGTCCTCCTTCGGGTCCGCGCGGTCCGAATCACCCGGAAGGAGGCCGAGGCTCTATGGCGAGGCCCGACAAGGCTGCCGCGGTTGCCGAGCTGACGGACAAGTTCCGCAGCTCCAACGCCGCCGTGCTGACCGAGTACCGCGGTCTCACCGTGGCGCAGCTCAAGACGCTGCGCCGGTCGCTCGGTGAGAACGCCCAGTACGCCGTGGTGAAGAACACGCTGACCAAGATTGCGGCCAACGAGGCCGGGATCACGCTGGACGACCAGCTCTTCGCTGGTCCGACGGCCGTCGCCTTCGTCACCGGTGACCCGGTGGAGTCGGCGAAGGGTCTCCGTGACTTCGCCAAGGACAACCCGAATCTCGTCATCAAGGGCGGTGTCCTTGACGGCAAGGCGCTGTCCGCCGACGAGATCAAGAAGCTTGCGGACCTCGAGTCCCGCGAGGTTCTGCTCAGCAAGCTGGCCGGTGCCTTCAAGGCGAAGCAGTCCCAGGCTGCCTCCGTCTTCCAGGCGCTGCCGTCGAAGCTCGTCCGCACCGTGGACGCGCTCCGCGCCAAGCAGGAAGAGCAGGGCGGTGCCGAGTAATTCGGCTCGCTTTCTGATCCGCGCCGTCTGACGCGGCACGGGTCGCAGCGGGCCGACGTACGCCCGCCTTATCCAGTACATCCGGCACCTGCCGATTTGAGTGGAAGGACCGCCATCATGGCGAAGCTCACCCAGGACGAGCTGCTTGCCCAGTTCGAGGAGATGACCCTCATCGAGCTCTCCGAGTTCGTGAAGGCCTTCGAGGAGAAGTTCGACGTCACCGCCGCCGCTGCCGCGCCGGTCGTCGTCGCCGGTGGTGCCGCTGGTGGCGCCGCTGCCGAGGCCGAGGAGGAGAAGGACGAGTTCGACGTCATCCTCGCCGGCGCCGGTGACAAGAAGATCCAGGTCATCAAGGTCGTGCGTGAGCTGACCTCCCTGGGCCTGAAGGAGGCCAAGGACCTGGTCGACGGTGCGCCGAAGCCGGTCCTCGAGAAGGTCAACAAGGAGCAGGCCGACAAGGCGAAGGAGGCCCTCGAGGGCGCCGGCGCCTCGGTCGAGGTCAAGTAAGACCTTCGAGGGTCCAGCAGGACTCCGGGTCCGCACAGGACCCGAGGGGGCCGTACGGAGCGAGCGCTCCGTACGGCCCCCTTTCGCATGTGCCAACACTCCGAGGTCCGGCGGTGCCCGCCGTCGCTGCCCGTCCGGGCCGGTGGTGGTGGGCGGCCGCCGGCCCCGCCCGGGGAGGGGGGATCGGGCGCCCCGGGACCCATTGCCGGGGGCGGAGCCGGCGCCCGGGAGCCCTTGGCGAAGACGGGGCTGCTCGGGCCCTTGCCGGAGGCGGCTCGGCTGATGAGCCCGTGCCGACGGTGCCGGGGCCGAGTTCGTCAGATGCCATGCCACGGAGCCTTCCGTACTGGCTCGGGCCGGGGGCGGGACCCCGGCCCGGCCGCCCCGCGGCTCGGGCCGACTGCGGGACCCGGCCCGCGCGGCCGACCTGGCCGCCCCCAGCCCCGGCCGACTGCGGGACCCGGCCCCGGCCGACCGCGCGACCCCGGCCCGGCCGACCCCGCCACCCCCAGCCCCGGCCGACCACCCCGCCCCCCCGAGCCCCGAACGGCATTCACCCGTCCGCCGTAACCCCCCGCCTCGAACCCGACGCACGTCTCACCCCCAAGGCTGTAACGCGGACGTGCCGAGGTGCGATCATCCATCCGGGTGGTCGCTCTTCGGCGTTCCGGGGGGTCCGGTGGCGGCTGCCTTGCGTGCGTCGCCGTGGGGGGTATGGTGATCTTCGGTCGTGCCTCCCGAGGGCCCCGGTGACAGGTCGAACGTGACGATGGCAGCACCCGGTTTGGGCAAGGGGGGCCTTGACGAACCGCACGCAGCGCGCAATTCTCAGGACGCGTCGTCACAACGATCCGGATCCGAGGCATGGATCGACGACGAAGAGGGCAGTATCGATGTGCATCGAAGGCGTGGCGTGCCGCAGGTGTTGAGGGACAACGAGGGCCTCCAGCGGAAGCCTGAAAACCCGCACTGGACATCAGTGTGCCTTGTGGCTACACTGACCCTTTGCGCTGCCTGTTAGCTGCCTCCTGCCCGTCACCAGGAGCACGCCCCATGCTTGAGCACCGAGCATAAAAGTCTCTGACCTGAGGCTTTCCATCTCTGTGCCCGGCGGGGACCGGGACGCGCGTAGTGAGTCCGAGCCCTCGGAAGGACCCCCTCTTGGCCGCCTCGCGCACTGCCTCGACCGCGAATACGAACAACGGCGCCAGCACCGCCCCGCTGCGCATCTCCTTTGCAAAGATCAAGGAGCCCCTCGAGGTTCCGAACCTTCTCGCGCTGCAAACCGAGAGCTTCGACTGGCTGCTCGGCAACGACGCGTGGAAGGCTCGCGTCGAGGAGGCTCTGGAGAACGGTCAGGACGTCCCGACCAAGTCCGGCCTCGAGGAGATCTTCGAGGAGATCTCCCCGATCGAGGACTTCTCGGGGTCCATGTCGCTGACCTTCCGCGACCACCGCTTCGAGCCGCCGAAGAACTCGATCGACGAGTGCAAGGAGCGCGACTTCACCTACGCCGCGCCCCTGTTCGTCACGGCCGAGTTCACCAACAACGAGACCGGCGAGATCAAGTCCCAGACCGTCTTCATGGGCGACTTCCCGCTCATGACGAACAAGGGCACTTTCGTCATCAACGGCACCGAGCGTGTCGTCGTCTCCCAGCTCGTGCGGTCGCCCGGCGTCTACTTCGACTCCACCATCGACAAGACGTCCGACAAGGACATCTTCTCCGCCAAGATCATCCCGTCCCGGGGTGCCTGGCTCGAGATGGAGATCGACAAGCGCGACATGGTCGGTGTCCGCATCGACCGCAAGCGCAAGCAGTCCGTCACCGTCCTCCTGAAGGCGCTCGGCTGGACGACCGAGCAGATCCTCGAGGAGTTCGGCGACTACGAATCCATGCGCGCCACCCTGGAGAAGGACCACACCCAGGGCCAGGACGACGCGCTGCTCGACATCTACCGCAAGCTGCGCCCGGGCGAGCCCCCCACGCGTGAGGCCGCGCAGACGCTGCTGGAGAACCTCTACTTCAACCCGAAGCGCTACGACCTCGCGAAGGTCGGCCGCTACAAGGTCAACAAGAAGCTGGGTACGGACACCCCGCTGGACGCGGGCATCCTGACCGTCGAGGACATCATCGCGACGATCAAGTACCTGGTGAAGCTGCACGCCGGTGAGACCGAGACCGTCGGTGACAACGGCGAGACGGTCGTCGTCGAGACCGACGACATCGACCACTTCGGCAACCGCCGTCTGCGCAGCGTCGGCGAGCTCATCCAGAACCAGGTCCGCACGGGTCTGGCGCGTATGGAGCGCGTCGTGCGCGAGCGCATGACCACGCAGGACGTCGAGGCGATCACGCCGCAGACCCTGATCAACATCCGGCCGGTCGTCGCCTCCATCAAGGAGTTCTTCGGCACCAGCCAGCTGTCCCAGTTCATGGACCAGAACAACCCGCTGTCCGGGCTGACGCACAAGCGGCGTCTGTCCGCGCTGGGTCCGGGTGGTCTGTCCCGTGAGCGGGCCGGCTTCGAGGTCCGTGACGTGCACCCCTCGCACTACGGCCGCATGTGCCCGATCGAGACCCCCGAAGGCCCGAACATCGGTCTGATCGGCTCGCTCGCCACCTACGGCCGCGTGAACGCGTTCGGCTTCGTGGAGACCCCGTACCGCAAGGTCGACGAGAACGGTGTCGTCACCGAAGAGGTCCACTACCTCACGGCCGACGAAGAGGACCGCTTCGTCATCGCCCAGGCCAACGCGCCGCTGACCGAGGACCTCCGGTTCGCCGAGGCCCGCGTCCTGGTGCGCCGCCGTGGCGGCGAGGTCGACTACGTCGCCCCCGAGGACGTGGACTACATGGACGTCTCGCCGCGCCAGATGGTGTCGGTCGCGACCGCCATGATCCCCTTCCTCGAGCACGACGACGCCAACCGTGCCCTCATGGGCGCGAACATGATGCGTCAGGCCGTGCCGCTGATTAAGTCCGAGTCCCCGCTCGTCGGCACCGGCATGGAGTACCGCTCCGCCGTCGACGCCGGCGACGTCGTCAAGGCCGAGAAGGCCGGTGTGGTCCAGGAGGTCTCCGCGGACTACATCACCACCGCCAACGACGACGGCACGTACATCACGTACCGCCTGGCCAAGTTCGCCCGCTCCAACCAGGGCACCTCGGTCAACCAGAAGGTCATCGTCAACGAGGGTGACCGCGTCATCGAGGGCCAGGTCCTCGCCGACGGCCCGGCCACCCAGAACGGCGAGATGGCGCTCGGCAAGAACCTGCTGGTCGCCTTCATGCCCTGGGAAGGCCACAACTACGAGGACGCGATCATCCTCAGCCAGCGCCTGGTCCAGGACGACGTCCTCTCCTCGATCCACATCGAGGAGCACGAGGTCGACGCCCGTGACACCAAGCTCGGCCCCGAGGAGATCACCCGGGACATCCCGAACGTCTCCGAGGAGGTCCTCGCCGACCTCGACGAGCGCGGCATCATCCGCATCGGTGCCGAGGTCATCGCCGGCGACATCCTCGTCGGCAAGGTGACCCCGAAGGGTGAGACCGAGCTGACCCCCGAGGAGCGCCTGCTGCGCGCGATCTTCGGTGAGAAGGCCCGTGAGGTCCGTGACACCTCGCTGAAGGTGCCGCACGGCGAGACCGGCAAGGTCATCGGCGTGCGCGTCTTCGACCGCGAGGAGGGCGACGAGCTTCCCCCCGGTGTGAACCAGCTCGTGCGCGTGTACGTCGCGCAGAAGCGCAAGATCACCGACGGTGACAAGCTCGCCGGCCGCCACGGCAACAAGGGTGTCATCTCCAAGATCCTGCCGATCGAGGACATGCCGTTCCTGGAGGACGGCACCCCGGTCGACATCATCCTCAACCCGCTGGGTGTGCCGTCCCGAATGAACCCGGGACAGGTCCTGGAGATCCACCTCGGCTGGCTTGCCAGCCAGGGCTGGGACGTCTCCGGCCTGGCGGACGAGTGGGCGCAGCGCCTGCAGGCCATCGGCGCCGACCAGGTCGCCCCGCGCACCAACGTCGCCACCCCGGTGTTCGACGGTGCCCGCGAGGACGAGCTGGCCGGTCTGCTCCAGCACACCCTGCCGAACCGCGACGGCGAGCGCATGGTGCTCCCGTCCGGCAAGGCGCGGCTGTTCGACGGCCGCTCCGGTGAGCCGTTCCCGGACCCGATCTCGGTCGGGTACATGTACATCCTCAAGCTGCACCACCTGGTCGACGACAAGCTGCACGCCCGCTCGACCGGTCCGTACTCGATGATCACCCAGCAGCCGCTGGGTGGTAAGGCCCAGTTCGGTGGCCAGCGCTTCGGCGAGATGGAGGTGTGGGCCCTCGAGGCCTACGGCGCCGCGTACGCCCTCCAGGAGCTGCTGACCATCAAGTCCGACGACGTCACCGGCCGCGTGAAGGTCTACGAGGCCATCGTCAAGGGCGAGAACATCCCTGAGCCCGGCATTCCCGAGTCCTTCAAGGTGCTCATCAAGGAAATGCAGTCCCTGTGCCTCAACGTGGAGGTGCTGTCCTCGGACGGCATGTCCATCGAGATGCGCGACACCGACGAGGACGTCTTCCGCGCTGCGGAGGAGCTCGGCATCGACCTGTCCCGGCGCGAGCCGAGCAGCGTCGAAGAGGTCTGACGGGAGTCCGGCGGGCCTGACGACCATCAGGCCCGCCGACCCCCAGGCCCCCGTTTCAGACCACAGACTTAACGACCCTGAGAGGGATTGACGCATAGTGCTCGACGTCAACTTCTTCGACGAGCTCCGGATCGGCCTGGCCACCGCTGACGACATTCGCCAGTGGAGCCACGGCGAGGTCAAGAAGCCCGAGACCATCAACTACCGCACCCTCAAGCCCGAGAAGGACGGCCTCTTCTGCGAGAAGATCTTCGGCCCCACCCGGGACTGGGAGTGCTACTGCGGCAAGTACAAGCGCGTCCGCTTCAAGGGCATCATCTGCGAGCGCTGTGGCGTCGAGGTCACGCGCGCGAAGGTGCGTCGTGAGCGGATGGGCCACATCGAGCTGGCCGCGCCCGTCACGCACATCTGGTACTTCAAGGGCGTCCCGAGCCGCCTGGGCTACCTGCTCGACCTGGCGCCGAAGGACCTGGAGAAGGTCATCTACTTCGCGGCGTACATGATCACGTACGTCGACGAGGAGCGCCGTCAGCGCGACCTGCCCTCGCTGGAGGCCCACGTCTCCGTGGAGCGCCAGCAGATCGAGCAGCGCCGCGACGCCGACCTGGAGGCCCGCGCCAAGAAGCTCGAGGCCGACCTGGCCGAGCTGGAGGCCGAGGGCGCCAAGGCCGACGTGCGCCGCAAGGTGCGCGAGGGTGCCGAGCGCGAGATGAAGCAGCTTCGCGACCGTGCGCAGCGCGAGATCGACCGCCTCGACGAGGTGTGGACCCGGTTCAAGAACCTCAAGGTCCAGGACCTGGAGGGCGACGAGCTGCTCTACCGCGAGCTGCGTGACCGCTTCGGCACGTACTTCGACGGTTCGATGGGTGCCGCGGCGCTGCAGAAGCGCCTGGAGTCCTTCGACCTGGACGAGGAGGCCGAGCGCCTCCGCGAGATCATCCGCACCGGCAAGGGCCAGAAGAAGACCCGTGCGCTCAAGCGGCTGAAGGTCGTCTCGGCGTTCCTGCAGACGTCCAACAGCCCCAAGGGCATGGTCCTGGACTGCGTCCCGGTCATCCCGCCGGACCTGCGTCCGATGGTGCAGCTCGACGGTGGCCGCTTCGCGACCTCCGACCTGAACGACCTGTACCGCCGTGTGATCAACCGCAACAACCGTCTGAAGAGGCTCCTGGACCTCGGTGCCCCGGAGATCATCGTCAACAACGAGAAGCGCATGCTTCAGGAGGCCGTTGACGCCCTCTTCGACAACGGTCGTCGCGGTCGCCCGGTCACGGGCCCCGGCAACCGCCCGCTGAAGTCCCTCAGCGACATGCTGAAGGGCAAGCAGGGTCGCTTCCGTCAGAACCTGCTCGGCAAGCGTGTGGACTACTCCGCGCGTTCCGTGATCGTCGTCGGTCCGCAGCTCAAGCTGCACCAGTGCGGTCTGCCGAAGGCGATGGCGCTGGAGCTGTTCAAGCCGTTCGTGATGAAGCGCCTGGTCGACCTGAACCACGCGCAGAACATCAAGTCGGCCAAGCGCATGGTCGAGCGCGGCCGCACGGTCGTGTACGACGTGCTGGAAGAGGTCATCGCGGAGCACCCGGTTCTGCTGAACCGTGCGCCCACGCTGCACCGCCTCGGCATCCAGGCCTTCGAGCCGCAGCTCGTCGAGGGCAAGGCCATCCAGATCCACCCGCTCGTCTGCACCGCGTTCAACGCGGACTTCGACGGTGACCAGATGGCCGTGCACCTGCCGCTGTCCGCGGAGGCGCAGGCCGAGGCCCGCATCCTGATGCTGTCCTCGAACAACATCCTCAAGCCGGCCGACGGCCGTCCGGTGACGATGCCGACCCAGGACATGGTCCTCGGTCTGTTCTTCCTCACCACCGACGGCGAGATGCGTGACGTCAAGGGCGAGGGCCGCTCGTTCGCGTCCGTGGCCGAGGCGATCATGGCGTTCGACGCCGGCGAGCTCTCGCTGCAGTCGCGCGTGGACATCCGCTTCCCGGTGGGCACCATCCCGCCGCGCGGCTGGACCCCGCCGGTCCGCGAGGAGGGCGAGCCGGAGTGGCAGCAGGGTGACAGCTTCACGCTGAAGACCACGCTGGGCCGCGCGCTCTTCAACGAGCTGCTGCCCGAGGACTACCCGTTCGTCGACTACGAGGTCGGCAAGAAGCAGCTCTCCGAGATCGTCAACGACCTCGCCGAGCGCTACCCGAAGGTCGTCGTTGCGGCCACGCTCGACAACCTGAAGACGGCCGGCTTCTACTGGGCCACCCGTTCCGGCGTCACCGTCGCCATCTCCGACGTCGTCGTTCCCGAGGCGAAGAAGGAGATCGTCAAGGGCTACGAGGCGCAGGACGAGAAGGTCCAGAAGCAGTACGAGCGCGGTCTGATCACCAAGGACGAGCGCACCCAGGAACTGATCGCGATCTGGACCAAGGCGACGAACGAGGTCGCCGAGGCCATGAACGAGAACTTCCCGAAGACGAACCCGATCTTCATGATGGTGAACTCGGGTGCGCGAGGAAACATGATGCAGATGCGCCAGATCGCCGGTATGCGCGGTCTGGTGTCGAACGCGAAGAACGAGACCATCCCGCGGCCCATCAAGGCGTCGTTCCGTGAGGGTCTGTCCGTGCTGGAGTACTTCATCTCCACGCACGGTGCCCGTAAGGGTCTCGCGGACACCGCTCTGCGTACCGCCGACTCGGGTTACCTGACCCGTCGTCTGGTGGACGTGTCGCAGGACGTCATCATCCGCGAGGAGGACTGCGGCACCGACCGTGGCCTCAAGCTCCACATCGCCGAGCGCGGCGCCGACGGCGTCCTGCGCAAGGCGGACAACGTGGAGACGTCCGTGTACGCGCGCTGCCTCGCCGAGGACATCGTCGTGGACGGTCAGGTGCTGGCCCCGGCCGGTACCGACCTGGGCGACGTGCTCATCGAGGAGCTCGTCTCGCGCGGCGTCGAGGAGGTCAAGACCCGTTCGGTCCTGACCTGCGAGTCCGCGGTCGGCACCTGCGCCATGTGCTACGGCCGTTCGCTGGCCACCGGCAAGCTGGTCGACATCGGTGAGGCGGTCGGCATCATCGCCGCCCAGTCCATCGGTGAGCCCGGCACCCAGCTCACGATGCGCACCTTCCACACCGGTGGTGTGGCCGGTGACGACATCACCCAGGGTCTGCCGCGTGTCGTCGAGCTCTTCGAGGCCCGTACCCCGAAGGGTGTCGCCCCGATCTCCGAGGCCTCCGGCCGCGTCCGGATCGAGGAGACCGAGAAGACCAAGAAGATCGTCATCACGCCGGACGACGGCAGCGACGAGACGGCCTACCCGATCTCGAAGCGCGCCCGACTCCTGGTCAGCGAGGGCGAGCACGTCGAGGTGGGCCAGAAGCTCACCGTGGGTGCCACCAACCCGCACGACGTGCTGCGCATCCTGGGCCAGCGTGCCGTCCAGGTCCACCTGGTCGGCGAGGTCCAGAAGGTGTACAACTCGCAGGGTGTGTCGATCCACGACAAGCACATCGAGATCATCATCCGGCAGATGCTCCGCCGTGTGACGATCATCGAGTCCGGCGACGCCGAGCTGCTGCCCGGCGAGCTGGTCGAGCGCTCGAAGTTCGAGCAGGAGAACCGTCGTGTGGTCCAGGAGGGCGGTCACCCGGCCTCCGGTCGTCCGCAGCTCATGGGTATCACCAAGGCCTCGCTGGCGACCGAGTCCTGGCTGTCGGCGGCGTCCTTCCAGGAGACGACCAGGGTCCTCACGGACGCGGCGATCAACGCCAAGTCCGACTCCCTGATCGGCCTCAAGGAGAACGTCATCATCGGTAAGCTCATCCCGGCCGGTACGGGCCTCGCCCGCTACCGCAACATCCGGGTCGAGCCGACCGAGGAGGCCAAGGCCGCGATGTACTCGGCCGTGGGCTACGACGACATCGACTACTCGCCGTTCGGCACGGGCTCCGGCCAGGCCGTGCCGCTGGAGGACTACGACTACGGTCCGTACAACCAGTAAGCGAGCAGCATGAACCGAAGGGCGGTCACCCCGTGGGGGTGGCCGCCCTTCGGCGTTGCCGGAGCGCTGCTCAGCGGTTGATCGCGAGGTGCGGCTCCAGGGCGCGCAGCCTCTCCTGGTGGCCGGGATGGCTGGAGAGCAGGCGGGTCAGCGCCCCGGGGTCGGCCGGCTGTTCTCCGGCCGTGGCCGCACGGTCGCGCTGCGCCGCCTCCTGCGCCTGGAGGTGTTGCAGCACCTCCGTCATCTCCCGTGCGAAGCCGAGCGCGACCGCCTGTTCGTCGGCGCGCAGTTCGCTCTTGCGCGCCGTGTAGGCGAGGAAGTACGGGGCGACGAGCAGGGAGAGCGCGATGGGCCAGTAGGCGAGCGAAAGCATGAGCGCGAAGCCCGCCAGGAGGAGGAACAGGGCGATGGCCACGAGCATGTTGATCCGGCTGGCGACGTAGACCGCGATGATGGCGAGGAAGCTCGCCACGTTCCAGGCGATCCGGCCGGGCAGCGAGTACCAGTAGCCGAGCAGGCCGGCCCATGAGTGACCGCCGGTGTGGTGGCCGAGTTCGTGCGCGAGTACGGCGGCCAGGTGGCTGCTGGGGACCTCGCCCAGCGCGTACGTCGTGACGCCGACGATGTGGCCCGCGACCGCCGCCGCGTTCAGGTCGTCGCTGTTCTCCACCATCAGTTCGTACGTGTGGGCCTCGATGCCCGCGCGGGCGGCGACCTCGTGCCAGACCGGCTCCAGACGGGCTCGTTCGTCCGGCTCGGGGCGCCGGAGCTTCAGGACGCGGCGGGCGAAGAGGCGCTCGGTGGGCCGGTGGAAGGCGAGTCCGCCCGAGAACAGCCAGGCGGCCACGATGAGCCAGCCGACGATGTTTCCGGCGAGGGCCACGGAGATGGTGGCGACAACGGCGAAGCTCGCCGCGAAGCCGGGGATGTACATGATCAGTCGGCCCCAGGCCGTGGCGTCCGCGCCTCGCTGGTGGGCGGAGATGTGGATGCGTGCGCCCTGGTGGCGGTAGTCGAGGTCGTCGGGAGCGGAAGGGCTGGGGGAAGCGGGGACAGTGGGAGTGGCTTCGGGAGTCGGGGGAGCGGGGACAGTGGGGGCGGCTTCGGGAGTCGGGGGAGCGAGCGGGGCGGCGATGGGCTGTGGCGGGTCCGCGGGTGCCTCCGGGTACTCGGGCGGAGCACTGCCCGGGTACGGAGGGGCTTCGGGGTGGGGGAGGGCCGCGGCTGTCTCCGTGTGGCGTGGGGCCACGGGATACGGGGGTGGCGCGGCCGCTTCCGGCGCTTCCGGGTAGGGCGGGGCCTCGGCCGCCTCCGGGTACTGGGGAGCGATGGCGCCCGGGTACTGAGGTGGTGCGGTGACTGGGTTCTGGGGAGGGATGGCACCTGGGTACTGGGGTGGTGCGGTGCCCGGGTACTGGGGAGGGATGGCGCCCGGGTACTGGGGTGGTGCGGTGCCCGGGTACTGCGGTGGCCCGCCCGGGCCGCTCGCGTCCTGGACAGGGGCGCCCGGGTAGGCGGGTGGGGCTTCCGGGTACGGCGGTGGTGCCTTCGGGTACGGCGGTGGTGCCTTCGGGCGCGGGGGCGGTGGGGTGATGTCCGGGCGTTCGGAGTGGGGGGCCGACGGGGACGGCCGGTCCGGTGGCTGGGGCATGGCGGGACTTCCTTCTGGGTGGGGACGTCAGCCGATGAGGAGTGCGGCGGGCAGCAGCACCGTGCCTGCGCAGAAGGCGACCAGGCCGGCGCGGATCCACTGGTGCTTGCGGGCGGCGATACGGCTGGTCTCGGTGAGAGCCGTCGTGAGTCCGGCGACGGGGTCGCCTTCGGTGTCGGCGAGCGCGGCGGACAGCAGGCCCTCGCGCGCCGCCTGCCGGACGTCGCCGAAATAGCACAGGGGCTGACCGGGGGCCCAACCGCCGCTGCTGTAGCGGGGCAGTACGGCGAGCAGCAGCGCGAGCAGGGACAGCGCCAGCGCGAACGTTCCGGCCCACCACAGGGTGGTTCCCGCTGCCGAAAGGGACCCCGGGCTCCAGTTCCGCCCGGCCACGAGCCCGCTGAACACGCCCGCGGTCATGCCCAGCGCCGCCACCAGAACGGCCGCCTTGCTGTCGGCCCGCGCGATCTCCCCGCGCATCTCGGAGAGCAACCGTTCGGCGACCTGGGTACCGGGACGCGGCGGGGCCTGGGCCGATGTCCGGTGGGCGGTCGCATCCGGAGTCGTCATGCGGACCCCGCATCCCCGGTGTGCCGCGGAGGCACGGCGGGCCGGGGCGGCTCGGCCGACGCGGGCAGGTCCGGCCGGTCGGGCGGTGCGTACCCCGGGAGCGTGGCGGGTGCCGCGGCGGCGTGGGGCGGCGGGGGTGTGACCGGGGACGGGCCGACGGCGGCGTACGGCGGCGGGGGTACGGCGGGCGCGGGGTCGCCCGGAGGGTGCGGTGCCGCGGGCGCGGCCGGTACCGGTGGCTGATCGCCGTACGGCTGCCGCTGCCCGCTCGCGTCCGGCACCGGCGCGTCGTACGGGCGCGGGACGCCCTGCCCGTCGTACCCGCCCGGCGCCGGTGTCGCCCCGGCCGGCAGCGCCGACTGGCCGTGGGGCACGGTCCCCCGGCGGCGGACCAGGTCGTCGACCGCGTGGCGGACCTGCTTGAGGGCCTCGGCCTTCTGGTAGTCCTCCAGCTCGTCTCCGCCGATGAGCTGCAACTGGGTCTGGATGAAGGACAGTTGGTCCTGCTGGATGCTGTTGATGACCAGTTGGGTGTCCTCGGGGTGCTCGGCCAGGTGGAGCGCCCAGGCGCCGACGCCGCCGTGCTGCAGGTGGTACCGGTAGAAGTTGATCTTCGCGGCCACGAGTTCCTGTTGCTGCTGCTGACGCAGGCGCTCCAGCTCGAACTGCTGCCGGGCCTTGCGCAGCTCGAACTCGTGCTCGGGGTCCAGCATCTCGGACTCGTAGCGCAGGGTCCGCTGCCGCCGCCGGTGCTCGATCGCCTCCTCGTCCGGGCGCAGCCGCACCACGCAGCTGACCGTGAGCCCGGTGCCCGCCGCGAAACCGCTCGCCTCGACCGCCTTCTGGACGGCCGCCTCGGCGGTCGCGCTGTCCTCGATGGAGTAGCGGCGGCTGACCGGCCGGGCGAGCTGCTGCAGTTCACGCTTCAGCCGTTCGGGGACGTCGCGCTCACCGCTGCGCACGAACGCCTCCGGATCCCCGACCCGCCAGGTCAGGTCGGCGGTCACACCGAAGGAGAACGCGTCGTCGTCGCTGGGCAGTTCGAGCTCGAGCTGCACCGGGTGGCTGCCCATGTCCACCTCGTACACCGAGACGTAGCGACGCGTCGCCGCGTCCGTGCGGCTCGGCCGGTGCGGCGGGACGTAGGTGTCGTACGCGCCGTCCTTGGTGGCGAAGACCAGCGCGTGGTCGATCGCCATGACCGGGCGCCGGCCGGTGTAGTCGAAGCGGGAGATCGGCCGGACGGTGAGCACCGGGTCCTTCAACGTGCTGTGCCGGTCGGCTTCCTGCTGCCACTCCGGCTGACGGCGGAAGTCCGCCATGGGGTTACTCCTCGTGATTGCTGTGGGTCCTCGTGCGTCAGGGGGTGGCGGCGGCCGGGTGCAGCACCGTGAGCAGCCGGTCCGCCACGGGCGGGCGTGGGCCGCCGTCCTCGCCGCGCAGGGTGCGCAGTTCGTGGCTGAGCCGGTCGCGGTCGGCCGCGGTGACGACCAGTGCGGGCACCAGCAGCTCCAGGGCCCGTGCCGCGTCGGCGCGGTACTGGGCCGCGTACACCCAGGTGCGCAGCGCGTTCAGGGCCTGCCGGGTGTGGGCGCGGTCCCCGAGGGCGGTGCGCCACAGGGTGGCGAGGTCGCGGGCCGAGTCCGCCTGGTACATGCCGGTGTGGGCGTACCACTCCACGAGCGCGTTCTCCTCGGCGTTGTCGCAGGCCCGCACGAACGCGTTCAGCGCGAGGGCCCGCACCGCCGGGGTGTCGTGGTGGAGCAGCCCCACGAGCTCGGAGAGCATCTCGCCGCGGCGTTCACCCACGGAGAGCAGCAGGGCCGTCGACTCGATCAGGTTGCTGCTCTCGGTGGGGCTGCTGTCGTCGGCGCGGGCCCGGGCGGCGAGCGCGCCGAGTGCCGGGGCCGCCAGGTCCGGGCGGAGCGGCGCGAGCAGCCCGAAGGCGCGGATCGCGGTCCACCGGCGGGCCCAGTGCGCGTCCGTGCACCACTGGGTGAGCAGCCGCAGCACGACGGGCGCGTCCAGCAGTTGCGCGAGGGTGAGCGCGTTCGCCGCGGTCACCCGGGCCCCGAAGAAACGGGAGACGGCCCAGCCGTCGATGAGCAGTGCGATCGCCGAGGGCAGATCGGCGCACGCGAGCAGTGCGGCGGCCGCGGCGGCCCGGGTCCGGACGACGGGACGCGCGTCGCGGGCCAGTTCCTTGAGCCAGGCCACCAGCGCGGGCCGGGCCGAGGGGTGCCCGGTCCACACCTCGGCCAGCAGCGCGCGCGGGGTGTCCTCTCTGGGGAAGTACGCCGTGAACTGCGGCACCTCCCCCCACTCGGTCGTCTCGTTCCGCATCTCGCCCTCGGCGCCGGCCCGCTCCAGCCGGGTCTCGGCGGCCAGGCCGAACACCGGGATCTCCGGCGGCTCTTCGGGGTGCTGCAGCCGCTGGAAGTGCACGAAGAGGCGGTCCGCGAGTTCGGCGGCCAGGACGTAGGGGGCCCGGTCGAAGACGGCGAGCGCGATCAGGAACGCCTTGTCCCGCAGATCGGTCCCGGCGTCGCTCAGCCGCTCCCGGCACTGCTTCTCCACCGCCGCCTGACCGAAGTCCGCCAGCCGGGCGACCGCCTCGTCGCTGCCGTCGTACGAGGCGAGTGCCCTGGCGAACTCGGCGGCCTCGGCAGGGTGGTGCCGCCCTCGGGAGTGGCGGGAGAGGAAGTCCCGCACGGGGCCGAGGGACAGCAGGTCCTCGACGTCCGCCGCGCGCAGGCGGGCCACGTGGGCCCGCAGCACGTCCGCCGCCTCGGGGGGTTCCCACCGCACCGGGGTGGGACCCAGCAGGAAGGGCGAGTTCTCGACGGTGACGACCAGATAGCCGTCGGTCTGCTTGAGCTGGTCGCGGGCCGCGTACAGATGGGTGTCCCGCAGCGGCCGGTTCCGGGTCAGGGGCAGGTCGCGCAGGACGTGTCCGCCCGGGTGCGTGAGTCGGCCGGGCAGGGTCGCCGGGGTCGTCTCCGCGGACAGGGCGTGCACGGCGGGCACGCCCAGCCGGTGCAGCAGCATGCACGCGGCCGCGTAGCGCCCGCTGGCGTGGGCGCCCGACAGCACCAGAACGCGTTCCCGGCGGAGCCGTTCCAGGGCGGCCGGGAAGGCGGGGCTCTCGACGAACACCGCGGCCAGCGCGTCGAGGCGTTCGCGGGGGATCTCCCCGGAGACGGCGGCGTCCGCCGCCGGCGCGTGGTGGTGGATCTCCGTCTTCCCGCCGAGGAAGACGTCTCCGGCCACGTGCCCGCCGGACACCCCGTGCTGGGCGCCGCCGACGAGGCTGCCGCCGAAGGACGCGGCCGAACCGAGGATGAACCCCGGCGCGTGCGCGAACAGCTCCCGCTGCGCGGCCCGCGCCTCCTGCGTTCTCTCCTCGGGCCCGTCGTCGGTCTCGGGTGCGCTCTGGTGCGGGTCCTGCTGCGGTACGGAGTCCGAGTCGGGCTCCTGGGGCGGGGCCACCGTCATGCCGGCTCACCTCCCGACCGGGTGCCGGGGTGGTCGCCGGTGGCCGGGCCGCTCGATCCGCCGAGGTGGACGTCCCCGGTGACCTGCCCGCCGGACACGCCGTGCTGGGCGCCGCCGACGAGGCTGCCGCCGAAACTGGGGGCGCCCCCTGTGAAGTTGAAGACGACGCCTCCTGCGGAGGGCGCGGACGCGGGTGGCTGCTGCCGGGCGTCGGCCTCCGGGGGCACGGCGGATCGCCGCTCCGGTGCCGGGCGCTCCCCCGAGACACCCGGCACCGGAGCTCCCCCCGCCCCCGTGTCACCATGGCTTTCGTGCCCGGCGGACCCGGTCCCGCCGGGCAGCGGCCCGTGCAGCCAGGCCCGCAGCGGCCCGTTCTTGCTGTCCACCGTCACCGGGTGGAAGTCCTCCGCCGGGATGCCGGGGTGACTGTGCCGCACGATGCCGGCGTGCACCGCCTCGGAGACGCACAGCGCGAAGTCGGCCGCACGTTCCCGCAGGGCCGCGCGCAGCAGCTCGGCGTCGAGGAGGCGGCAGGCGTGGTTGAGGTCGGAGCCGACCCACCCGTCGTGTCCGTCCACGGCGACGTATCCGGAGGCGACCACGCCCCGCAGCCGGATCTGCGCGGAGCTGGACGCCATGCGGTTGACCGCCCGGAGCTGGGCGGGCACCTCGGTGAGCAGCGCCCTCAGCAGCGCGGTCACCGAGGCGTTGGCGTCGATCAGCTCCATCACCGAGTCGCCCCGGTCGGCCCGCAGCCGCAGCGTCTCGTCGATGCCGGCGCTCTCCAGGGCACGGTCGGTGATGTCGTAGAGCATCCGCCGCAGGTACGCCTGCTCGACGTCGTCCCGGTCGCTGTACTTCTCGATGTCGAGCAGGAGGATCGTCCGGCTCACGGGGTCCGTCATGGTCGCCTTTCGGTGGGAGCTGACGCCTGGGTGAGAAGAGTGGCGCTCCGGGCGGCTCCGGGAAGAGGGCGGATGACGCACTCGAACTGTGACCGTGTGCACAGTGGGGCCCTCGGCACCGATGTGGTGCCGTGCCGCCGGACCCCCGCGTCGCGGGGGCGTACCGGCGAGCCGCCCGCCTGCCCGGAACCCGCCGACGCGGTTCAGAACTCCGTTCGTGCGATGCGCCGCAGCACGTCCATCCGGACGATCCGCAGGGTCCGCCGGCCCGTCAGCACCACACCCTTCTCCCGCAGTTCCTTCAGCAGCCGCTGGACCATCTCCCGCGACGCCCCGACGGACCCGGCGAGCTCCTGCTTGCTCAGGGGGACCAGGAGCTCGACGCCCGCCTCCGTGTAGCGCGCGTTGGTGTGGGCCAGTTCGAGCAGGAGGGCCGCGAGCCGTTCCCGCACGCTCATCGAGGCGAACTCCAGACGCCGCTGGTCGGCCGCGCGCATCCGGTCGGAGGTGAGCCCGAGCAGCGCGTACGAGACGGCGGGGGACCGGGACAGGAACTCGGTGAAGCGGCTTCGGTCGACCGCAACCGCGCGCACCGGCTCCAGCGCGGTCACGGTCGCGGAGCGCGGCCGCCCCGTCAGCGCGGCGGACTCGCCGACGATGTCGCCGGGCCCGCGCAGTGCGAGCAGCGCCTCGTACCCGTTGGCGGCGGCCGCGGTCACCTTCGTCCAGCCGTGCGTGACGAAGAGGACGTACGACGACGGCTCGTGCTGGTGGAGCAGGACATCCCGTGGCCGGAAGCCCAGCTCGCGGCCCAGACCGAGGAGCGTCTCACGGTCCTGCTTCTCCAGGCGCGCCAGGAAGGGCACCCGGTCGTCGAGTCCGGTCTCTCCCGGTAAGCCTGCCGTGGTCATGAACTCCCCCGTCCCGGCTGATCCGTACCGCGACCGCTCAACGTACTGAACATGTCCTGGCCATGAACACCGGATCGGTAAACCGGCGACAGGCGCGGGCGGGCGGCGCCGACGGGTGCGGCGCATCGGGGGGATGATGGAGGGACTCCGGAGTTCCGGGGAGGTGCCCGTGGTGCAGTCGCCGTATCCGCCGTGGCGCTCCCGGCAGCAGGGGCAGGGCGTGTTCCGCAGCCGTGGGCAGGGCACAATGGTGTTCAAAACGGGCAGCGGCCGCCGATTCGAAGATCACGTAGGGGTCGGGGTCTTGACATGCTCCGCACGGCGCTGCCGGTGGGGCCCATTTGTTTTGACCGCAGCGAATGCGATAGGTACGCTCAGACCTTGTGCCTGGGGTGTGCCCTGGCTCTTGTGCGTGCCTTCAAACCGCATAGCGAGCCGTGAGCGGCCACCGTAATCTGCGCCCTTTTCGCCTTGCGGCGGGAGTCCGCGGGATTCGACACACCCGACCGCGTGGGTCGGCGACGTTCCAGGTTAGCTGTACCCATCGGCACACAGAAACCGGAGAAGTAGTGCCTACGATCCAGCAGCTGGTCCGCAAGGGCCGGCAGGACAAGGTCGAGAAGAACAAGACGCCCGCACTCGAGGGTTCCCCTCAGCGCCGCGGCGTTTGCACGCGTGTGTTCACGACCACCCCGAAGAAGCCGAACTCGGCCCTGCGTAAGGTCGCGCGTGTGCGTCTGACCAGCGGGATCGAGGTCACGGCCTACATTCCGGGTGAGGGACACAACCTGCAGGAGCACTCCATCGTGCTCGTGCGCGGCGGCCGTGTGAAGGACCTGCCGGGTGTTCGCTACAAGATCATCCGCGGCTCGCTCGACACCCAGGGTGTCAAGAACCGCAAGCAGGCTCGTAGCCGTTACGGCGCCAAGAAGGAGAAGTAAGAATGCCTCGTAAGGGCCCCGCCCCGAAGCGTCCGGTCATCATCGACCCGGTCTACGGTTCTCCTCTGGTCACGTCGCTCATCAACAAGGTGCTGCTGAACGGCAAGCGCTCCACCGCCGAGCGCATCGTCTACGGCGCCATGGAGGGCCTGCGCGAGAAGACCGGCAACGACCCGGTCATCACGCTCAAGCGCGCTCTGGAGAACATCAAGCCGACCCTCGAGGTCAAGTCCCGCCGTGTCGGTGGCGCCACCTACCAGGTCCCGGTCGAGGTCAAGCCCGGCCGTGCCAACACCCTGGCGCTGCGCTGGCTGGTCGGTTACTCCCGCGCCCGTCGCGAGAAGACCATGACCGAGCGTCTCCTCAACGAGCTTCTCGATGCCTCCAACGGCCTCGGTGCGGCCGTGAAGAAGCGCGAGGACACCCACAAGATGGCCGAGTCCAACAAGGCCTTCGCGCACTACCGCTGGTAGTCGCTACCCACATCGAGACCGAGAGAAGACTGAAGCCTTATGGCTACCACTTCACTTGACCTGGCCAGGGTCCGGAACATCGGGATCATGGCCCACATCGACGCGGGCAAGACGACCACCACCGAGCGGATCCTGTTCTACACCGGCGTTTCGTACAAGATCGGTGAGGTCCACGACGGCGCTGCCACCATGGACTGGATGGAGCAGGAGCAGGAGCGTGGCATCACGATCACCTCTGCTGCCACCACCTGTCACTGGCCGCTGGAGAACGTCGACCACACCATCAACATCATCGACACCCCGGGCCACGTCGACTTCACCGTCGAGGTGGAGCGCTCCCTGCGCGTCCTCGACGGTGCCGTGACGGTGTTCGACGGCGTCGCCGGCGTTGAGCCCCAGTCCGAGACGGTGTGGCGTCAGGCGGACCGCTACGGCGTTCCGCGCATCTGCTTCGTCAACAAGCTCGACCGCACCGGTGCCGAGTTCCACCGCTGTGTCGACATGATCTCCGACCGCCTGGGCGCGCAGCCGCTGGTCATGCAGCTGCCGATCGGTGCCGAGGCGGACTTCAAGGGCGTCGTCGACCTGGTGAAGATGAAGGCCCTGGTGTGGTCCGCCGAGGCCACCAAGGGCGAGATGTACGACATCGTCGACATCCCGGCCACGCACACCGAGGCCGCCGAGGAGTGGCGCGGCAAGCTGCTCGAGGCCGTCGCGGAGAACGACGAGGAGCTGATGGAGCTCTACCTCGAGGGCGAGGAGCCCACCGAGGAGCAGCTCTACGCGGCGATCCGTCGTATCACCATCGCGTCCGGCAAGGGCACCGGCACCACCGTGACCCCGGTGTTCTGCGGTACCGCGTTCAAGAACAAGGGCGTTCAGCCCCTGCTCGACGCGGTCGTGCGCTACCTGCCGTCGCCGGTCGACATCGAGGCCATCGAGGGCCACGACGTCAAGGACCCGGAGACGGTCGTCAAGCGCAAGCCGTCCGACGACGAGCCGCTGTCGGCGCTGGCGTTCAAGATCATGAGCGACCCGCACCTCGGCAAGCTCACCTTCGTCCGCGTGTACTCCGGCCGCCTGGAGTCCGGCACCGCCGTGCTGAACTCCGTCAAGGGCCGCAAGGAGCGCATCGGCAAGATCTACCGCATGCACGCGAACAAGCGTGAGGAGATCGAGTCGGTGGGCGCCGGTGACATCGTCGCCGTCATGGGCCTGAAGCAGACCACCACCGGTGAGACGCTCTGCGACGAGAAGAACCCGGTCATCCTGGAGTCCATGGACTTCCCGGCGCCGGTCATCGAGGTCGCGATCGAGCCCAAGTCCAAGGGCGACCAGGAGAAGCTGGGTGTCGCCATCCAGCGTCTCGCGGAGGAGGACCCCTCCTTCCAGGTGCACACCAACGAGGAGACCGGCCAGACCGTCATCGGCGGTATGGGCGAGCTGCACCTCGAGGTGCTGGTCGACCGTATGCGGCGTGAGTTCAAGGTCGAGGCCAACGTCGGCAAGCCGCAGGTCGCGTACCGCGAGACCATTCGCCAGAAGGTCGAGAAGGTCGAGTACACCCACAAGAAGCAGACGGGTGGTACCGGTCAGTTCGGTCGCGTCATCATCTCGGTCGAGCCGATCGAGAGCGGCGACATGTCGTACGAGTTCGTGAACCAGGTGACCGGTGGTCGCATCCCGAAGGAGTACATCCCTTCGGTCGACGCCGGCTGCCAGGAGGCGATGCAGTTCGGCATCCTCGCGGGCTACGAGATGACCGGCGTCCGCGTCACGCTGCTCGACGGTGCGTACCACGAGGTCGACTCCTCGGAGCTCGCCTTCAAGATCGCCGGTTCGCAGGCCTTCAAGGAGGCCGCGCGCAAGGCCAAGCCCGTGCTGCTCGAGCCGATGATGGCCGTCGAGGTCACCACGCCCGAGGACTACATGGGTGAGGTCATCGGCGACATCAACTCCCGCCGTGGCCAGATTCAGGCCATGGAGGAGCGGGCCGGTGCCCGCGTCGTGAAGGGCCTCGTGCCCCTTTCGGAGATGTTCGGTTACGTCGGCGACCTGCGCAGCAAGACGTCCGGCCGTGCCAGCTACTCCATGCAGTTCGACTCCTACGCCGAGGTTCCGCGGAACGTCGCCGAGGAGATCATCGCGAAGGCCAAGGGCGAGTAACGCACCCCGTTCACACGCTTTAGGCTTGACACCGACCGCCGGGGTTTCCGACCCCGGAGGGAACCCTGGTTCCGACCAGGGGAGGACCCCGGCGGGCGGCACCCCAGCAAAGATCACCTGGCGCCGATGAGTAAGGCGTACAGAACCACTCCACAGGAGGACCCCAGTGGCGAAGGCGAAGTTCGAGCGGACTAAGCCGCACGTCAACATCGGCACCATCGGTCACATCGACCACGGTAAGACGACCCTCACGGCCGCCATTACCAAGGTGCTGCACGACGCGTACCCGGACCTGAACGAGGCCACCCCGTTCGACAACATCGACAAGGCTCCTGAGGAGCGCCAGCGCGGTATCACCATCTCCATCGCGCACGTCGAGTACCAGACCGAGTCGCGTCACTACGCCCACGTCGACTGCCCGGGTCACGCGGACTACATCAAGAACATGATCACCGGTGCGGCGCAGATGGACGGCGCCATCCTGGTGGTCGCCGCCACCGACGGCCCGATGCCGCAGACCAAGGAGCACGTGCTCCTGGCCCGCCAGGTCGGCGTGCCGTACATCGTCGTCGCCCTGAACAAGGCCGACATGGTGGACGACGAGGAGATCCTGGAGCTCGTCGAGCTCGAGGTCCGTGAGCTCCTCACCGAGTACGAGTTCCCGGGCGACGACGTTCCGGTCGTCCAGGTCTCCGCTCTGAAGGCGCTCGAGGGCGACCCGAAGTGGACCGAGTCCGTCCTCAACCTGATGAAGGCTGTCGACGAGTCGATCCCGGAGCCGGAGCGTGACGTCGACAAGCCGTTCCTGATGCCGATCGAGGACGTCTTCACGATCACCGGTCGCGGTACGGTCGTCACCGGCCGTATCGAGCGTGGTGTCCTGAAGGTCAACGAGACCGTCGACATCATCGGCATCAAGCCGGAGAAGACCTCCACCACGGTCACCGGCATCGAGATGTTCCGCAAGCTGCTCGACGAGGGCCAGGCCGGTGAGAACGTCGGTCTGCTGCTCCGCGGCATCAAGCGCGAGGACGTCGAGCGCGGCCAGGTCATCATCAAGCCGGGCTCGGTCACCCCGCACACCGAGTTCGAGGCGCAGGCCTACATCCTGTCCAAGGACGAGGGTGGCCGCCACACGCCGTTCTTCAACAACTACCGCCCGCAGTTCTACTTCCGTACGACGGACGTGACCGGCGTGGTGTCCCTCCCCGAGGGCACCGAGATGGTCATGCCGGGTGACAACACCGAGATGAAGGTGGAGCTCATCCAGCCCGTCGCCATGGAGGAGGGCCTGAAGTTCGCCATCCGTGAGGGTGGTCGTACCGTGGGCGCCGGCCAGGTCACCAAGATCCTGAAGTAAGTTCCGCTTGCTTGAGGGTCCGGCCCCCCGGGTCGGTTGACCTGAAGAGGCCCGCACGACTTCGGTCGTGCGGGCCTCTTCGCGTTTCCGCGTGCGTACGGGACCCGGCTCGGCTGAGTACGAGCGCTCATGTGCGGGCCGGCGGCCCTGCGATGGGGTGGTCCCATGCCGGACACCACACAGGGCGGGCCCGCGCGGCGTGCGTGGGCCGCACCGCTGATCGCGACCGTGTTCATCCTCCCCGCGAGCTTCTTCGCCTTCGTCTTCGGCGGACTCGCGCCCATGGCCTGCGACAACTGCGACGGGGCCGAGGCCGAGCGCTTCACCAGGGGCTTCAACACCGCCCACACGGTCCTGCACGCGGGCCTCGTCGCCGCGTTCGTGCTCCTGCTGATCAGCTGGTGCCTGCCGTGGACCGAACGGAACGTTGTCCCGCGCCGGCTCCTCGCCGTGCTCGCACCCGGCACCGTCGTGTTCTCGGTCCTCGTCTTCGCCTCGATGGTGCCCTGGCCGAGCTGATCCCCGAGGCTGTTCGGGGTAAAGGCAGGTGTCGTGCGGAGAGGCGGGACGGGCGCGGTCCTACCTTCCTACGGCATGGAGAACCTAACGGCTGCCCCCGGGACCGGGCCCAGCAGGCGCAGCACCTTGACCGGGCTCGCCGGTGCGGCCGGAGCCCTGCTGGCCGCCGGATGCACGGCCACGGGCACCTCGCCGGGGCGCGGGCCGGCGGCCGGAGAGTCGGCCTCCGCGACGGCCGACGTACCGGCCCCCGGTGCGATGACGCTCTTCGGCGACCCGGAGTTCAACTTCAGCGCGCTCCTGGCGCTCGGCGCGGCCGGCCAGCGCAGCAGCGAGGTGGGCGAGGTGCTCACCGCCGTCAACGCGATCAACAAGGCCGGCCTCTCCGCACAGTCGTACGTTCAGACCTTCAGAAGCCTCGGCGACCGGCTGATGAAGGCCCCCGAGGGCAGCAGGCCGGATCCGAAGACCCGGCGCCTCGGCGCCCTGCGGGCCTCGCAGTACTACGCCCAGGCGCTCTTCTTCGTGCTCGGTTCCGGGGACCCCGGCAGCGAAGAGGCGCTGTACCGGGCCGGGCGCGGTGCCTGGGACACCTTCTGCGGGCTGTGCGACCCGGCACCGGTGACGGCGAACGTCCCGTACGGCGGTACCCCGATGCCCGTGTGGCTGTTCCGCCCGGACGCGTCGGGACGGCCCCGCCGCACCGTGATCCTCACCAACGGCAGCGACGGGCAGAACGTCGACATGTGGACGTACGGCGTGTCCGCCGCCCTGGACCGGGGGTGGAACGCCCTGGTGTACGAGGGGCCGGGCCAGGGGCATCTGCTCTTCGTCGATCGGGTGGTGTTCACCCCGCGCTGGGAGAACGTCGTCAAACCGCTCGTCGACTGGCTGGTCGCCCGCTCCGACGTGGACACCCGCAGAATCGCCCTCACGGGGCTGAGCATGGGCGGCTGCCTGGCTCCCCGCGCGGCGGCCTTCGAACAGCGGATCGCGGCCCTGGTGGCCATGCCGGGCTGCCTGGAGCCGTGGCTCGGCTTCCCCCCGGAGATCCGGAGGCTCCTCACCTCGAACCAGGCGGAGACCAACGCCGTCTGGAACAAGGAGGTCGTCCCGAAGCTGTCCCCCGCCGACGCGGCGACGCTGAAGAAACGCTTCGAGCCGTTCTCCGCCGCGGCGATGCAGGAGGCCCGCCAGGGCAGGACGTTCACCGACTTCCACACCCCGGCGAGCCTCGTCCGGTCCCTGACGATCACGGACGTCGTGGGCCGCATCAAGGCCCCCACCCTGGTCCTCGACTACCAGGACGAGCAGTTCTACCCGGGCCAGGCGGCCCAGCTGTACGACAAGCTGAGGGCACCCAAGGACTACGTGAAGCTCACGGCGGCGACGGGCGCCCAACTGCACTGCTCACCGATGGCGCCGCAGCAGCACTGCGAGGTGGTGTTCGACTGGCTGGGGGAGAGGTTGGGCGGAGGCTAGGGCGTGTAGACGGAGGGCGGCAGTCGCGGCAGAGCGTTCCGGGCTCGGGGGCGTGGAAGGCGCGATCACAGCCGTCGCAGTTCTGGAGGGGGTGCCGGACCGACGGGGCCTCGGCCGGTGCGCGGAACGGCGGCGGGGATGGCAACTGGGCGGTGAGGCGGTGGGCGAGGAGGGCGGCCGGGCGGCGCGGACCTTCGGGTGGGAGGTCGGTGGTCAGGGCGTGGCGTACGGCGATCGGGGACACGTCGCGCTCCAGCCAGGCGGCGACTCCTGGGGCCAGATGGGCCGCGTCGCAGGCGCTGAGCAACAGGCGAGGGTCCTGGTGGTGCAGGGTGGCGAGGAGGTCGGTGGCCGTCCGGAGGAGGGTGGGGGAGGGGTACGCCGGCTGGGGGACGGGCGGGAGGGCGTGCTTCCTGCGGGGTTCGCGAGGCTTGCTGCGGGGTGGGGGTTCCGCGGGGGTCGAGTCCGCAGGTGCGACACATGTCCCGGATGTGTTGCAGTTCGGTGGGTCCACCATCCCTGTCGGCACGACCGGAACGGTGGCGCGGGCGGGGCCCTGGTGGCGCGGTGCCTTCGGCTGGTTGCAGCTGATCGTGCGGGTGATGATCCGGCCGGTGGCGGTGCGTTCGCGTACGCGGCGCAGGTAACCGTGGGCCTCCAGTTCGCGCAGCCCGGCGGCGATGCGGTCGCGTCCCTCCGGGAAGCGCTCGGCGAGCGTCCCGATGTCCACGGGGGCGTTGCTCGGCAGGGACTGGATGTGCACGGCCAGGGCGATGGCGACCAGCGACAGCTCCGGGTGCTGAGCCAGGTGGTTGCCGATCACCGTGAAGCGGGTGGTGTGGCGGGTGTTCTCGTGGATGACGCCGTAGGCGCTGCGGCGCGCACGCGTGCTTGGGTTCGCCCGTGAGTGGGGTTCGTTCGCGGCAACGGCTGACCGGGCGTGCGGGGGCACGCTAAGGTCGTGGGTACCCATCGGGAAGTCCTTACCTTCCTCGGTGGCCAGGCCCTCGATCGGGATTGCTACTCCCGGCCGGGGGCCGATGCATGTGTGCGGTTGTTTGCGCTGAGAGTAGGGGAGTCGGGGGCCGCGAGATCCAGCCGAGCCGGGGATGTTCACCCGCCCGGGTGAGCGTGGATCCCGGGCGGAGGGGTGGGGCTTGGCGGGGTCATTTCTCCCCGGAGTTCTTTGGGTGGGGACCGCCTTCGCCACCGGAGCCCGTGGGGACGGGTTCCGGCTCTGAGCAGCGCAGTTCCGCCCATACGGTCTTGCGCGGGAAGCGGTCCTCGCGTACGCCCCAGCGGTCCGCGAGCGCGTCGACGATGAGCAGGCCGCGGCCGGCCTCGGCGCCGGGATCCGGCTGCTGGAGCCGGGGGAGCCGGTCAGAGCACGTGTCGGTCACTTCGATGCGAAGGGTCTCGCCGACCACGTAGAGCATGAGCCGGAAGTCGCGCCCCGGCACCCGGCCGTGGGTGACCGCGTTGGCCGCCAGCTCGGCGACGATGTGGCCCGGTGCCTCCAGCGGCAGCCCCCAGGCGCGCAGTTGCTCGGTGGCGAGGAGCCGGGCGAGACGGGCTCCTCGCCGGGTGGAGGAGAGCAGCACGCTGAAGTTCCGGACGGGGCAGCCCAGTTGGGCGGCGGATTCGGCGATTTCCTGATTCACGTCACTCAGAGTGGCCGCGCCTGCCTACTGTGAACAGTGACGATGCCGTTGCGTACGGTGACTGTCCGGTGCTTGTCCGGTGGTGTCCGGGCTGTCGGGAGAGGGAGGGGCGCGGAATGCTCGTGGACGGTGACGCGGATCGACTCAAGGGGGAGGCCGACGAGCCGGGGTGGGAGGTGGACCCGGACGACGCGTGGGGAGTGGCCGTCGTCGCGACCGTCGGGCGGCAGTTGAAGCTGCGGCGCGAGGCGGTGGGGATGCGGGCAGCCGACTTCGGGAAGGCCGTCGGGTACGGCGAGGACCTGGTCTACAAGATCGAGAGCGGGAAGCGGATCCCGCGGCCCGAGTATCTGGACAGGGCGGACGAGGTGCTGGGGGCGGGTGGGCTGCTCTCGGCGATGAAGGAGGACGTGGCCAAGGTCCGGTACCCGAAGAAGGTGCGGGAGCTGGCGAAGCTGGAGGCGCAGGCGGTCGAGATCGGGGCGTACGTCGGGTTGAGCGTCCACGGCCTGTTGCAGACCGAGGAGCACGCCAGAGCACTGTTCGAGGCACGCCAGCCTCCCTACTCGGAGGAGGAGGTGGAGCGCATGGTGGCCGCTCGTATGGCACGAAAGGCGATCTTCGAGCGTTCTCCCGGTCCGTCACTCAGCTTTGTGCTGGAAGAGGGCCTGCTCCGGCGCCGCGTCGGAGGCACAATGGTCCGGCGCCGCCAACTCGAACATCTGCTGGAGGTGGCGAAATTGCGCAATGTGACCTTGCAGGTGATGCCGACGGACACCGACGCCCACCCCGGCGTGGACGGCAAGATCGAGGTGTTGAAGTTCGCTGACGGGACGGCCGTGGGGCGTTCCGACGGAGCGTTCAACGGCCGTCCGATCTCCGACCCGAAACAGCTCCGGATCCTCGAACTGCGCTATGGCATCATCCGGGCCCAGGCTCTCACGCCAGACGAGTCGCTCGCGTTCATCGAGCAAGTACGAGGAGAAGCATGATCCCCGAAGCCTCCGCCGGAGACACCTCAGCGCTGGCGTGGTTCAAGAGCAGCTATAGCGACGGGACCGAGGGCGACTCCTGCGTCGAGGTCGCCATAGCCCCCCACACCGTCCACGTCCGCGACTCCAAGAACGTCGGCGGCCCCCAGCTCACCCTCAAGCCGGACGCCTGGACCGGCTTCGTGCAGTACGCCTCGGGAAGCTGACCTTCAACTGCACGCGCCCCACTCCGGTCGACACCGGGAGCGGGGCGCGTAGACGTGGCACCGACTGCTAGGGCGTCACGACCTTGCCCCCGAACGTGACCACGAGCGAGCCGTTCGAGGCGAAGGACCAGCCCAGGGCGCCCGAGTACGACGAGCACCGGGAGCCGTTCGAGCCGGTCCAGAACTGGTTGGAGCTGTCGGCGTCGCCGGAGATCTTGTCGTTCGACCCGCTGACGGCGAACCGGCACGAGGTGTTGTTCCGGAACACCGAGGTGCCGACGTCGAACGAGAAGTTGCGCTGGGTGTTGTCGATGCCGACGTTGTTCGAGATGGCCATCGTGCCGGGGTTGCTGTTGTACGTGAACCCGTGGTGGCCGTTGCGGTAGGCGATGTCGTGCCGGACGACGTGGTTGACCGCGATGTCGTCACCGCCCAGCTTGTAGCCGTTGCGGTCGCCGTTCTTGTTCTGGGTGCCGTCGGTGAGGGTGCCGTTGTTGTACGAGAGGGAGTACTCGATGGTCACCGGGCCGATGGGACCCGTGTCGGTCTTCGTGTAGAGGTCCCAGCCGTCGTCGATGTTGTTGTGGGAGACGTCGTAGCGGAAGACGTTCCCGGTGCCGGTGGTGAGCTTGGCGGCGAAACCGTCGGCGTTCTCGCCGGTGGAGTCCTTGTTGTCGTGCGACTCCGAGCTGACGATCAGGTTGTCGGACGGCCACTGGCTGTTCGGGGTGCTGGAGGAGATCCGGCCGAGTTGCAGCCCGGTGTCGCGGTTGTACGCCGTCACCGTGCGCTCGACGACGTTGTTGCTGCCGCCGACGTAGATCCCGTTGTCACCGGCGTGCTGGACGGTCAGGCCGTACAGGTGCCAGTAGTCGGCGTTGAGCTGGATGCCCCGGTTGGACGAGCTCTCGGTCTGCCCCGAGAAGTCCAGCACCGGCTTCTCGCCCGGGTAGGCGGACAGGTTGGTGCGTGCACCGGGGGTGCCGTTCTCGCCCTGCGGGATGGTGATCGTCGACGAGTACTTGTAGGTCCCGCCGCGTACGTAGATCGTTCCGCCAGGGGCGATGCGGCTGATCGCCGAGGTGAGGGTCGTGGGGGCCGACTGCGTGCCGGCCGCGCTGTCGCTGCCGCTCGGCGACACGTAGAGCGTGGTGCTCGCCGTGGGCGCGGCCTGGGCCGTGGGGCCGGACAGCGCGACCACCGCGCCGGCCAGCAGGCCGGCACACGCGATGACGGGTCTCACTTGCATGGTGCTGCCTCCGGGTTCGTACGGGTGGGGGTTCCGTGGCCAGGGGTTCCGTGCAAGGGAAAGCGCTTTCTCCGGGAGAACGTAAGCGCTTGCTGTGGACGCGTCAATGGGCGGATACTTGATTCTTATTCACGGACATGAACTCAATGTCGACGCCGCAGGCGGTCTCGCCGCCCTGCGCGCCTTCCGGCCGACGCCCCGCGGTACCGGGTCGCGGGAGCCCCGCGTTTGACCTACGTCACCCTCGGGGTACTCTCTCCGGCTCGATTGGCCAGCCCCCCGCCCCATATGGCAGACTGTCGGAGTTGCTCGGTCGAGTGTTGATGCTGCGCGCCTCCCGCCGGGAGGACCGGAAGCGAGTCCCACAGTACTCGTCGCCCTAACTGCCCTCGGGCAGCGCTGGGGCGGACGTACGGGAATCTTCCGGGAAGCGTGGGCGCGGCGCCGACCAGGCACCCGGTGGGCCTTTCGGCCCGGTCGGCGCGGTTCCAGGGCCGTGCGTAATCCCGCAGGGATGTTCGATCAAGGGACATCTGTGTCAGTGGGAGCGCGACACGCCCGACCGCGTGGGTCGGAGGACAAGGGCAGAGAACGCCGGGTTCCAGAGCGTAAGAGAGACAGGACTACGAAGTAGCCATGGCGGGACAGAAGATCCGCATCCGGCTCAAGGCCTACGACCACGAGGTCATCGACTCCTCGGCGAAGAAGATCGTCGAGACGGTGACCCGCACTGGTGCGTCGGTCGCGGGCCCGGTGCCGCTGCCCACTGAGAAGAACGTGTACTGCGTCATCAAGTCGCCGCACAAGTACAAGGACTCGCGCGAGCACTTCGAGATGCGCACGCACAAGCGCCTGATCGACATCCTCGACCCGACCCCCAAGACCGTTGACTCTCTGATGCGACTCGACCTCCCGGCCGGTGTCGACATCGAGATCAAGCTCTGAGGCCGGTGATCTGAAGAGATGGCTAAGCAGATCAAGGGCATCCTGGGCGAGAAGCTCGGTATGACGCAGGTGTGGGACGACAACAACCGCGTTGTCCCGGTCACCGTGGTCAAGGCCGGGCCGAACGTCGTCACCCAGGTCCGTACGAACGACGTCGACGGCTACGAGTCCGTCCAGATCGCCTTCGGCGAGATCGACCCGCGCAAGGTGAACAAGCCCCTCAAGGGTCACTTCGCCAAGGCCGACGT
Source organism: Streptomyces sp. NPDC028331 (assembly GCF_055565775.1). Lineage (NCBI taxonomy): Bacteria > Bacillati > Actinomycetota > Actinomycetes > Kitasatosporales > Streptomycetaceae > Streptomyces > Streptomyces sp. NPDC028331. The sequence continues at coordinate 238,525 of NZ_JBVHTR010000001.1, forward strand.
CACCCCCCGTCGTCACCTCGTCGAGATCCGCACCGCGGACGCCTCCGAGTACACGCTCGGCCAGGAGATCACCGCTGAGGTGTTCGAGGCCGGTACGAAGGTCGACGTCACCGGCAAGAGCAAGGGCAAGGGCTTCGCCGGTGTCATGAAGCGTCACAACTTCAAGGGCCTCGGCGCCGGTCACGGCACCCAGCGCAAGCACCGCTCCCCCGGTTCCATCGGTGGCTGCGCCACCCCGGGCCGTGTGTTCAAGGGCCTCCGCATGGCGGGTCGCATGGGCAACGAGCGGGTCACCACCCAGAACCTGACCGTCCACGCCGTTGACGCGGAGAAGGGTCTGCTGCTCATCAAGGGCGCGGTTCCCGGTCCGAACGGCGGCCTCGTCCTGGTCCGCACCGCGGCCAAGGGGGCCTGAGGTAACCGATGAGCACTGTTGACATCCTTTCGCCGGCGGGCGAGAAGGCCGGTTCCGTCGAGCTCCCCGCGGAGATCTTCGGCGTTGAGAAGGTCAGCATCCCGCTGATCCACCAGGTCGTCGTCGCCCAGCTGGCCGCTGCCCGCCAGGGCACGCACAAGACGAAGACGCGTGGCGAGGTCCGTGGTGGCGGCAAGAAGCCGTACCGCCAGAAGGGCACCGGTCGCGCCCGCCAGGGTTCGACCCGCGCGCCGCAGTTCACCGGCGGTGGCGTCGTCCACGGCCCGGTGCCGCGCGACTACTCGCAGCGGACCCCGAAGAAGATGAAGGCCGCGGCCCTGCGCCACGCCCTCACCGACCGGGCCCGCAACAACCGCATCCACGTCGTGACCGACGTGGTCGAGTCGGACATCTCCACCAAGGCCGCCAAGGCTCTCCTCGCCAAGATCAGCGAGCGCAAGAACGTGCTCCTGGTCGTGGACCGCGAGAACGAGAAGGCCGTGCTGTCCGCTCGCAACCTGCCCCAGGTCCACATCCTGGAGCCGGGCCAGCTGAACACGTACGACGTGATCGTCTCCGACGACGTGGTCTTCACCCAGGCCGCTTTCGAGTCCTTCGTGTCCGGCCCGAAGGCCACTGACACCGAAGGGAGCGAGGCCTGATGGCTATCCGTCACCCCGCCATTGCCTCGAAGGCCGCCAAGGCCGCCAAGGCCGCGCGCGTCGCCAAGGCGCGCCGCCACGCCGCCGAGGGCAAGAACACCGTCGAGACCCCGCTGAGCAAGTCGTACACGGACCCCCGTGACGTCCTGCTGAAGCCGGTCGTCTCCGAGAAGAGCTACGCGCTCCTCGACGAGAACAAGTACACGTTCATCGTCGACCCGCGCGCCAACAAGACCCAGATCAAGGAGGCCGTCCAGTCGGTCTTCTCGGTCAAGGTCACCGGGGTCAACACGATCAACCGCCAGGGCAAGCGCAAGCGGACCCGCACCGGCTTCGGCCAGCGTGCGGCCACCAAGCGCGCGATCGTGACCCTCGCCGAGGGCGACCGTATCGACATCTTCGGCGGTCCGACCGCCTAAGGGCGGTCCGGATCGTCCGATATCGGACGAGGACTGAGAAATGGGTATCCGCAAGTACAAGCCGACTACGCCGGGCCGTCGTGGCGCCAGCGTCGCCGACTTCGTCGAGGTCACGCGGTCCACGCCGGAGAAGTCGCTGGTCCGTCCCCTGCACAGCAAGGGCGGCCGTAACAATTCCGGTCGTGTGACCGTCCGCCACCAGGGCGGTGGCCACAAGCGCGCCTACCGCGTGATCGACTTCCGTCGTCACGACAAGGACGGCGTGCCGGCGAAGGTCGCGCACATCGAGTACGACCCCAACCGCACCGCGCGCATCGCGCTGCTGCACTACGCCGACGGCGAGAAGCGCTACATCCTCGCGCCGCGCGGCCTGCAGCAGGGCGACCGTGTCGAGAACGGTCCCGGGGCCGACATCAAGCCGGGCAACAACCTCGCCCTGCGCAACATCCCGGTCGGTACGACCCTGCACGCCATCGAGCTGCGTCCGGGCGGCGGCGCCAAGTTCGCCCGCTCCGCCGGCGCCTCCGTGCAGCTCCTCGCGAAGGAGGGCGCCTACGCCCACCTGCGCATGCCGTCCGGCGAGGTCCGCCTGGTCGACGTCCGCTGCCGCGCCACCATCGGCGAGGTCGGCAACGCCGAGCAGTCGAACATCAACTGGGGCAAGGCGGGCCGCAAGCGCTGGCTGGGCGTCCGCCCGACCGTGCGTGGTGTGGTCATGAACCCGGTCGACCACCCGCACGGTGGTGGTGAGGGCCGGACCTCCGGTGGCCGCCACCCGGTCTCCCCGTGGGGCCAGAAGGAAGGTCGTACGCGTTCTCCCAAGAAGGCGAGCAACAAGTACATCGTCCGCCGCCGCAAGACGAACAAGAAGCGCTAAGGACGGGTTGAGATGCCTCGTAGCTTGAAGAAGGGGCCCTTCGTCGACGACCACCTGATGAAGAAGGTGGACTCGCAGAACGAAGCCGGCACCAAGAACGTCATCAAGACCTGGTCCCGTCGCTCGATGATCGTCCCGGCCATGCTGGGCCACACCATCGCGGTGCACAACGGCAAGACCCACATCCCGGTGTTCGTCACCGAGTCGATGGTCGGCCACAAGCTCGGCGAGTTCTCGCCGACGCGCACCTTCCGGGGTCACGTCAAGGAAGACCGGAAGTCGAAGCGCCGCTAGTAGCGGATCGCATTCAGACACGTAAGTAACTGAAGGGACAACCATGGAAGCCAGGGCCCAGGCGCGGTACATCCGCGTCACGCCCATGAAGGCCCGCCGCGTGGTGGACCTCATCCGTGGCATGGACGCCACGGAGGCCCAGGCCGTCCTGCGATTCGCTCCGCAGGCCGCCTCGGTGCCGGTGGGCAAGGTGCTCGACAGCGCCATCGCCAACGCCGCGCACAACTACGACCACACCGATGTCGACAGCCTCTTCATCTCCGAGGCCTACGTCGACGAGGGCCCGACCCTGAAGCGGTTCCGTCCGCGCGCCCAGGGCCGTGCCTACCGGATCCGCAAGCGGACCAGCCACATCACCGTGGTCGTCAGCAGCAAGGAAGGAACCCGGTAATGGGCCAGAAGGTAAACCCGCACGGGTTCCGGCTCGGTGTCACCACCGACTTCAAGTCGCGCTGGTACGCCGACAAGCTCTACAAGGACTACGTCAAGGAAGACGTCGCCATCCGTCGGATGATGACGTCCGGCATGGAGCGCGCCGGCATCTCCAAGGTGGAGATCGAGCGCACCCGTGACCGCGTCCGCGTGGACATCCACACCGCGCGTCCGGGCATCGTCATCGGCCGCCGTGGCGCCGAGGCCGACCGCATCCGCGGCGACCTCGAGAAGCTCACGGGCAAGCAGGTCCAGCTGAACATCCTCGAGGTCAAGAACCCCGAGACCGACGCTCAGCTCGTGGCCCAGGCCGTCGCCGAGCAGCTCTCCTCCCGCGTCTCCTTCCGCCGCGCCATGCGCAAGAGCATGCAGTCGGCGATGAAGGCGGGCGCCAAGGGCATCAAGATCCAGTGCGGTGGCCGCCTCGGCGGCGCCGAGATGTCCCGCTCGGAGTTCTACCGCGAGGGCCGTGTGCCCCTGCACACGCTCCGCGCGAACGTGGACTACGGCTTCTTCGAGGCCAAGACGACCTTCGGCCGCATCGGTGTGAAGGTCTGGATCTACAAGGGCGACGTCAAGAACATCGCCGAGGTCCGCGCCGAGAACGCTGCCGCCCGTGCGGGTAACCGCCCGGCCCGCGGTGGCGCCGACCGCCCGGCCCGTGGTGGCCGCGGTGGCGAGCGGCGCGGTCGCAAGCCGCAGCAGGCTGCCGGCGCCGAGGCCCCCAAGGCCGAGGCCCCTGCCGCTCCGGCTGAGAGCACCGGAACGGAGGCCTGACCGACATGCTGATCCCCCGTAGGGTCAAGCACCGCAAGCAGCACCACCCCAAGCGTGACGGCGCTGCCAAGGGTGGCACGACGGTTGCGTTCGGCGAGTACGGCATCCAGGCGCTCACCCCGGCGTATGTGACGAACCGTCAGATCGAGGCCGCTCGTATCGCCATGACGCGTCACATCAAGCGTGGTGGCAAGGTCTGGATCAACATCTACCCGGACCGTCCGCTCACCAAGAAGCCCGCCGAGACCCGCATGGGTTCCGGTAAGGGTTCTCCGGAGTGGTGGATCGCCAACGTCAAGCCCGGACGCGTGATGTTCGAGCTGTCGTACCCCAACGAGAAGATCGCCCGTGAGGCGCTGACTCGTGCGGCCCACAAGCTGCCGATGAAGTGCCGGATCGTCAAGCGCGAGGCAGGTGAAGCGTGATGTCGGCCGGTACCAAGGCGTCCGAGCTGCGCGAGCTGGGCAACGAGGAGCTTCTGGGCAAGCTCCGCGAGGCCAAGGAAGAGCTGTTCAACCTCCGCTTCCAGGCGGCGACGGGCCAGCTCGAGAACCACGGCCGTCTGAAGGCGGTCCGCAAGGACATCGCGCGGATCTACACCCTGATGCGCGAGCGTGAGCTGGGCATCGAAACGGTGGAGAACGCCTGATGAGCGAGAACAACGTGACTGAGAAGACTGAGGCGCGCGGCTTCCGCAAGACCCGTGAGGGTCTCGTCGTCAGCGACAAGATGGACAAGACCGTCGTCGTCGCCGTCGAGGACCGCGTCAAGCACGCGCTGTACGGCAAGGTCATCCGCCGTACGAACAAGCTCAAGGCGCACGACGAGCAGAACGCCGCGGGTGTCGGCGACCGCGTCCTCCTGATGGAGACCCGGCCGCTGTCCGCGACCAAGCGCTGGCGCGTCGTCGAGATCCTCGAGAAGGCGAAGTAATAAGCGAGGGCCTCGGCCCCCGCTGACCCCCGCTGGGGGCCGCACCGCCCGGTGCCCGGCCCCCGGCGTCGGTTTCCGCCTGCAGAGGCGCAAGTAATTCCTGCGGGGCAGACCCCGCAGGACAGTTCCGCCAGGCTCTCCGGCACCACTCCCGGAGGGAACCGGCAGACGATCAGGAGATAGACGTGATCCAGCAGGAGTCGCGACTGCGTGTCGCCGACAACACTGGTGCGAAGGAGATCCTTTGCATCCGTGTGCTCGGTGGCTCCGGTCGCCGCTACGCGGGCATCGGTGACGTCATCGTCGCCACCGTCAAGGACGCGATCCCCGGTGGCAACGTGAAGAAGGGTGACGTCGTCAAGGCGGTCATCGTTCGCACCGTCAAGGAGCGCCGCCGTCCGGACGGCTCGTACATCCGCTTCGACGAGAACGCCGCCGTCATTCTGAAGAACGACGGCGACCCTCGCGGCACCCGTATCTTCGGCCCGGTCGGCCGTGAGCTGCGCGAGAAGAAGTTCATGAAGATCATCTCGCTCGCGCCGGAGGTGCTGTAAGCATGAAGATCAAGAAGGGCGACCTGGTCCAGGTCATCACCGGCAAGGACAAGGGCAAGCAGGGCAAGGTCATTGCCGCTTTCCCGCGCGAGGAGCGCGTCCTGGTCGAGGGTGTCAACCGGGTCAAGAAGCACACCAAGGCTGGTCCGACCGCTCGCGGCTCGCAGGCCGGCGGCATCATCACGACCGAGGCCCCCATCCACGTGTCCAACGTTCAGCTGGTCGTGGAGAAGGACGGCAAGAAGGTCGTGACCCGCGTCGGCTACCGCTTCGACGAGAACGGCAACAAGATCCGCGTTGCCAAGCGGACGGGTGAGGACATCTGATGACGACCACCACCGTGACTCCGCGTCTGAAGCAGAAGTACCGCGACGAGATCGTCCAGAAGCTGCGTGACCAGTTCAAGTACGAGAACGTCATGCAGGTTCCGGGCCTCGTCAAGATCGTGGTCAACATGGGTGTGGGCGACGCCGCCCGCGACTCCAAGCTGATCGAGGGCGCCATCCGCGACCTCACCACGATCACCGGTCAGAAGCCGGCCGTCACCAAGGCCCGCAAGTCCATCGCGCAGTTCAAGCTGCGCGAGGGCCAGCCGATCGGTGCCCACGTCACGCTCCGTGGCGACCGCATGTGGGAGTTCCTGGACCGCACCCTGTCGCTCGCGCTCCCGCGCATCCGCGACTTCCGCGGCCTGTCTCCCAAGCAGTTCGACGGCCGTGGCAACTACACCTTCGGTCTCACCGAGCAGGTCATGTTCCACGAGATCGACCAGGACAAGATCGACCGCGTCCGGGGTATGGACATCACCGTGGTCACCACGGCGACCAACGACGAAGAGGGCCGTGCCCTTCTCCGTCACCTCGGCTTCCCGTTCAAGGAGGCGTGAGCGAGATGGCGAAGAAGGCTCTCATCGCGAAGGCTGCTCGCAAGCCCAAGTTCGGTGTGCGCGCGTACACCCGCTGCCAGCGCTGCGGCCGTCCGCACTCCGTGTACCGCAAGTTCGGCCTGTGCCGCGTGTGCCTTCGTGAGATGGCTCACCGTGGCGAGCTGCCGGGCGTGACCAAGAGCTCCTGGTAATCCCCCTATTGCGGGATTCCGGAAGCTCTCGGTAAGCAACCGGGGCGGCAGGGCGCCCAGCTCACATGCCTTAGGCTTGTGGGGTTGGGCGTCTGTCGCCGCCCTTACGACTTACTACGCCGTAGGTCCACCGCGCCGCACCCGTCCCGTCTCGGATCGGGGAGAGGGATGGCGCACCAGGAAACCCCGGCGAGAGAGGCCGAAGGCCAATTCATGACCATGACTGATCCGATCGCAGACATGCTTACGCGTCTGCGGAACGCGAACGCGGCGTACCACGACACCGTGACCATGCCGCACTCCAAGATCAAGTCGCACATCGCGGAGATCCTCCAGCAGGAGGGCTTCATCACGGGCTGGCGCGTCGAGGACGCCGAGGTCGGCAAGAACCTCGTCCTCGAGCTGAAGTTCGGCCCGAACCGTGAGCGCTCCATCGCGGGCATCAAGCGGATCTCCAAGCCCGGTCTCCGGGTGTACGCGAAGTCCACCAACCTGCCGAAGGTGCTCGGCGGCCTCGGCGTGGCGATCATCTCCACGTCCCACGGGCTCCTCACCGACAAGCAGGCCGGCAAGAAGGGCGTGGGTGGGGAAGTCCTCGCCTACGTCTGGTAACGGAAGGGAACGGAGGAAACAGCTATGTCGCGCATCGGCAAGCTCCCCATCGCGGTTCCCGCCGGCGTGGACGTCACCATCGACGGCCGCACGGTCTCGGTCAAGGGCCCCAAGGGCGAGCTGACCCACACCGTCGCCTCGCCGATCGAGATCGTCAAGGCTGAGGACGGCACCCTGCAGGTGACCCGTCCGAACGACGAGCGGCAGAACAAGGCCCTGCACGGCCTGTCCCGCACGCTGGTGGCGAACATGATCACCGGCGTGACCCAGGGTTACGTGAAGAAGCTCGAGATCAGCGGTGTCGGTTACCGCGTGACCGCCAAGGGCTCGAACCTCGAGTTCGCGCTCGGCTACAGCCACCCGATCACCGTCGAGGCGCCCGAGGGCATCACCTTCAAGGTGGAGACCCCGACCCGCTTCTCGGTCGAGGGCATCGACAAGCAGAAGGTGGGCGAGGTCGCGGCCAACATCCGCAAGCTGCGCAAGCCCGACCCGTACAAGGCCAAGGGTGTCAAGTACGAGGGTGAAGTCATCCGCCGCAAGGTCGGAAAGGCGGGTAAGTAAGCCATGGCATACGGGCAGAAGATCCTCAAGGGCGACGCCTACAAGCGCGCCGCGATCAAGCGCCGTCACATCCGGATCCGCAAGAAGGTCTCCGGTACGGCGGAGCGTCCCCGTCTGGTCGTGACCCGCTCCAACCGCCACATCGTGGCGCAGGTGATCGACGACCTCAAGGGCCACACCCTGGCATCGGCGTCCACCCTGGACAACTCGATCCGCGGTGGCGAGGGCGACAAGTCCGCGCAGGCCAAGCAGGTCGGTGCCCTCGTCGCCGAGCGTGCCAAGGCCGCCGGTGTCGAGAAGGTCGTGTTCGACCGTGGTGGCAACCAGTACGCCGGGCGCATCGCCGCCCTGGCGGACGCCGCCCGCGAAGCCGGCCTTCAGTTCTGAGCCGGTTCCGTAGCTAGCGGAAACAGAGAGAGGTAATTCCAATGGCTGGACCCCAGCGCCGCGGAAGCGGTGCCGGTGGCGGCGAGCGGCGGGACCGGAAGGGCCGTGACGGCGGCGCTGCTGCCGCCGAGAAGACCGCGTACGTTGAGCGCGTCGTCGCGATCAACCGCGTCGCCAAGGTTGTGAAGGGTGGTCGTCGCTTCAGCTTCACCGCGCTGGTCGTGGTGGGCGACGGTGACGGCACCGTGGGTGTCGGATACGGCAAGGCCAAGGAGGTGCCGGCCGCCATCGCCAAGGGCGTTGAGGAGGCCAAGAAGCACTTCTTCAAGGTCCCCCGGATCCAGGGCACCATCCCGCACCCGATCCAGGGTGAGAAGGCTGCCGGTGTCGTGCTGCTCAAGCCCGCGTCGCCCGGTACCGGTGTTATCGCCGGTGGTCCGGTGCGTGCCGTGCTCGAGTGCGCCGGTATCCACGACGTGCTGTCGAAGTCGCTCGGCTCCGACAACGCGATCAACATCGTGCACGCGACCGTGGAGGCCCTGAAGGGCCTGCAGCGTCCCGAGGAGATCGCGGCCCGCCGCGGTCTGCCGCTCGAGGACGTCGCTCCCGCGGCCCTGCTGCGTGCGCGTGCCGGGGCGGGTGTGTGATCATGGCACAGCTCAAGATCACGCAGGTCAAGTCCTACATCGGCAGCAAGCAGAACCACCGCGACACCCTGCGTTCCCTGGGCCTCAAGCGCCTGGGTGACGTGGTCGTCAAGGAGGACCGCCCCGAGTTCCGCGGCATGGTGCACACCGTCCGCCACCTCGTGACGGTCGAGGAGGTCGACTGATCATGGCGGAGCAGAACCCGCTCAAGATCCACAACCTCCGTCCCGCCCCGGGCGCCAAGACCGCCAAGACCCGTGTCGGTCGTGGTGAGGCGTCGAAGGGTAAGACGGCCGGTCGTGGTACCAAGGGCACGAAGGCCCGCTACCAGGTTCCGGAGAGCTTCGAGGGTGGCCAGATGCCGCTCCACATGCGTCTCCCGAAGCTGAAGGGCTTCAAGAACCCGTTCAAGACCGAGTACCAGGTCGTGAACCTCGACAAGCTGGCCGCGCTCTACCCCGAGGGTGGCGAGGTCACCGTCGAGGGTCTGGTGGCCAAGGGCGCCGTTCGCAAGAACGCGCTCGTCAAGGTCCTCGGCCAGGGCGAGATCTCCGTGGCGCTGCAGGTGACGGTCGACGCCGTCTCCGGCTCCGCCAAGGAGAAGATCACCGCTGCCGGCGGTACCGTCACCGAGCTCGTCTGAAACCTTCGGGCGTCTCGATGACCTGAACGATCCCGACCGGGGATACCCCACAGAGGGGTATCCCCGGTTGGTCGTTCCACGGGGGCAGTCTCGCCGGTAAGGTTGCCTGCACTGCCCAGTTTCACCGGGTGTCGCTGTTCGGGCACCCGGGGCGGCAGTCGACCGTTACGTATGTCGTTGTTGTCGTTGTTCAGTCGGAAACTCAGACCGTCACCCTTGACGCAGTTGCGCGGGGGTCGCAGGAGGCACCGTGCTCACCGCGTTCGCCCGGGCGTTCAGGACGCCCGACCTGCGCAAGAAGCTGCTCTTCACGCTCGGCATCATCGTGGTGTACCGGGTCGGTACCCACATCCCGATCCCGGGCGTCGACTACAAGAGCGTCCAGACCTGTATCGAAGCGGCCAAGGGCAACACGGGCCTGTTCGGTCTGGTCAACATGTTCAGCGGCGGCGCGCTGCTGCAGATCACGGTTTTCGCGCTGGGCATCATGCCGTACATCACGGCGAGCATCATTCTCCAGCTCCTGACCGTGGTCATCCCGCGCCTGGAGGCCCTGAAGAAGGAGGGCCAGGCCGGCACGACGAAGATCACGCAGTACACCCGTTACCTGACGGTGGCGCTGGCGATCCTCCAGGGCACCGGTCTGGTGGCCACCGCCCGCAGCGGCGCCCTCTTCTCGGGCTGCCCCGTGGCGTCCTCGATCGTGCCCGACCAGTCGATCTTCACCACCATCACGATGGTCATCTGCATGACCGCCGGTACCGCCGTCGTCATGTGGCTCGGTGAGCTGATCACCGACCGCGGCATCGGCAACGGCATGTCCATCCTGATGTTCATCTCGATCGCCGCGACCTTCCCGTCCGCGCTGTGGGCGATCAAGAAGCAGGGCACCCTGGCCGGCGGCTGGATCGAGTTCGGCACGGTCATCCTGATCGGCCTGATCATGGTCGGTCTCGTGGTCTTCGTCGAGCAGGCGCAGCGGCGCATCCCCGTGCAGTACGCGAAGCGGATGATCGGCCGCCGCTCCTACGGAGGCACGTCCACGTACATTCCGCTCAAGGTGAACCAGGCGGGTGTGATCCCTGTCATCTTCGCTTCGTCGCTGCTCTACATCCCGGCGTTGATCGCGCAGTTCGCCGGGGGCAACTCAGGCTGGAAGACGTGGATCCAGCAGAACCTCACCAAGGGTGACCACCCGCTTTACATCACCCTGTACTTCCTTCTGATCGTGTTCTTCGCGTTCTTCTACGTGGCGATCTCGTTCAACCCCGAGGAAGTCGCGGACAACATGAAGAAGTATGGTGGCTTCATCCCGGGCATCCGGGCCGGTCGGCCCACCGCTGAGTACCTGTCGTACGTGCTCAACCGGATCACCTGGCCGGGTTCGCTGTACCTGGGTCTGATCGCTCTCGTACCGACAATGGCGTTGGTCGGCTTCGGGGCAAGCCAGAACTTCCCGTTCGGTGGCACCAGCATCCTGATCATCGTGGGTGTCGGTCTCGAGACGGTGAAGCAGATCGAGAGCCAGCTCCAGCAGCGCAATTACGAAGGGTTCCTCCGCTGATGCGAATCGTGCTCGTCGGGCCGCCCGGTGCCGGCAAGGGGACGCAGGCCGCGTTCCTCGCCAAGAACCTGTCGATCCCGCACATCTCCACGGGCGACCTGTTCCGCGCCAACATCAGCCGGCAGACAGAGCTCGGGAAACTCGCGAAGTCCTACATGGACGCGGGAAACCTGGTGCCCGACGAGGTGACCATCGGGATGGCCAAGGCCCGTATGGAGGAGCCGGACGCGCAGGGCGGCTTCCTGCTGGACGGCTTCCCGCGCAACGTCTCGCAGGCCGAGGCGCTGGACGACATGCTCGACGCCGAGGGCATGAAGCTGGACGCGGTGCTCGACCTGGAGGTCCCCGAGGACGAGGTCGTCAAGCGCATCGCGGGCCGCCGGGTGTGCCGCAACGACTCGGCGCACGTGTTCCACGTGTCGTACAAGACGCCGAAGCAGGAGGGCGTCTGCGACCTGTGCGGCGGCGAGCTGTACCAGCGGGACGACGACTCCGAGGAGACGGTCCGCAAGCGGCTGGAGGTCTACCACACGCAGACCGAGCCGATCATCGACTACTACAAGGCCCAGGGCCTGGTGGTCACGATCTCGGCCCTCGGCAAGGTGGAAGAGGTCACGGCCCGCGCGATGGAGGCCCTGAAGCAGAAGGGCGGCGACGAGTAGCCGCTCCCGGCGTGCCACGGCCGCGGTTCCCTCCGGGGGCCGCGGCCGACGTGTGGGTACGTAGGGGCTGCCGCCCGTGACGTGGAGCCCGGCCTGGTGGCCTGCGCCCCCCGGGTGTGCGGTCGGCCTGGCGGCCTGGATTCCCTCAGGTGAGGGCCGGTCTGGTGGCCTTCGCTCCTGGGTGTGCGGTCGGCCTGGCGGCTGCCGCCCTTGGGCGTGCGGCTGGCCTGGTGGCCTTCGCTGCTGGAGGCGGTCGGCCTGATGGCCTGGTTTCCCTGAGGTGAGGGCCGGTCTGGTGGCCTTCGCTCCTGGGCGTGCGGTCGGCCTGGCGGCTGCCGCCCTTGGGCGTGCGGCTGGCCTGGTGGCCTTCGCTGCTGGAGGCGGTCGGCCTGATGGCCTGGTTTCCCTGAGGCGAGGGCCGGTCTGGTGGCTTCTGCCCTTGGCCGTGTGGTCGGCCTGGCGGCCTTGGCTCCTGGGCGTGCGGCTGGCCTGGTGGCCTTCGCTCCTGGATGTGCGGGCGGCCTGATGGCCGGGTTTCCCTCAGCCGAGGGCCGGTCTGGCGGGTTCCGCCCCTGGACGTGCGGTCGGCCTGATGGCCTCCGCCCCCCGGGCGTGCGGCCGGACTGGCCGTCTCCGTCCCGGGCGAGGGTCGGGTCGGCAGTCTCCTCCCGGAGTGCGGGACGGCGTGAGCGGGACGCCCCGTATCTTTGATGGTGTCCGTCTCTTCCCGGTCCAGAAAGGCCGCAGCCCCCATGGTGCAGATCAAGACCCGCGAGCAGATCGCCAAGATGCGTGAGGCGGGGCTGGTCGTCGCCGCCGTGCACGCGGCCACGCGTGAGGCGGCCGTGCCGGGCGCCACGACGAGGGATCTTGACGAGGTCGCCCGCAAGGTGCTGGCCGAGCACGGGGCGAAGTCGAACTTCCTGGGCTACGGCGGCTTCCCCGCGACCATCTGCACCTCGGTGAACGAGGTCGTCGTCCACGGCATCCCCTCCGACGAGGTGGTCCTCAAGGACGGCGACATCATCTCCATCGACGCCGGCGCCATCGTGGACGGCTGGCACGGCGACGCCGCGTTCACCGCGTTCGTCGGCTCGGGGCACGCGCCGGAGCTGATCGAGCTCTCCCGGGTGACCGAGGAGTCCATGTGGGCCGGCATCGCGGCGGTGAAGCAGGGCAACCGCCTCGTCGACGTCTCGCGGGCCATCGAGACGTACATCCGCCGGCAGCCGAAGCCGGGCGGCGGCCGGTACGGCATCATCGAGGACTACGGCGGCCACGGCATCGGCACCGAGATGCACATGGACCCGCACCTGCTGAACTACGTCGACCGGCGCCGCGGCAAGGGCCCGAAGCTGGTGCCCGGCTTCTGCCTCGCGATCGAGCCGATGGTGTCCCTCGGCACCCCCAAGACGGAGGTCCTGTCGGACGACTGGACGGTCATCACGACGGACGGCACCTGGTCGTCCCACTGGGAGCACTCCGTCGCCCTCACGGAGGAGGGCCCCCTGGTCCTCACGGCCCCCGACGGCGGCAGGGCGAAGCTCGCCGAGCACGGCATCACGGCGGCGCCGGATCCGCTGGCCTGACCTCGGTCAAGGAACCGCCCCCGTGCATAGCGATCACCCCGATGGGGCAGACTTTCGCGATTCGTCTTTCCGGGTGCGCTGACGTAGACTGACTCGTCGGCTCTTGTGCACCCGCATGTCCGCATGCACGCGTAAGGCGCACCAGGAGTCGATCAAGGTAGTCGATTCGAAGGGCGAAGCGTGGCCAAGAAGCAAGGTGCCATCGAGATCGAGGGCACTGTCGTCGAGTCTCTTCCGAACGCCATGTTCAAGGTCGAGCTCCAGAACGGCCACCAGGTCCTGGCACACATCAGCGGCAAGATGCGTATGCACTACATCCGCATCCTCCCTGACGACCGGGTCGTGGTGGAGCTGTCTCCGTACGACCTGACGCGTGGCCGGATCGTCTACCGCTACAAGTAGATCTTGCCCACGTCCCGCGTCAGCGGGGCCGCCGGCAACTGACCCGGAGAACCTCACATCCCATGAAGGTCAAGCCGAGCGTCAAGAAGATCTGCGACAAGTGCAGGGTGATCCGCCGTCACGGCCGGGTCATGGTCATCTGCGAGAACCCGCGCCACAAGCAGCGCCAGGGCTGACGCACGACCGACCGCTCCCTCTGCACCGCTATCGCAGAGTTTCGCGCGACGCGAGCTGAATTTGTTCATACGCAGGGCCCAAGCCGCGAACGGCGGCTTGACACCCCCGGCTCGGAGGCCGGGGACCCAGTTCGTACCTGATACGGCGGCTGGGAACCGGTTCTGCGGAAGACCTCCGAAGATCACCAGGAGCCATTGAATGGCACGCGTTTCCGGTGTCGACATCCCGCGCGAAAAGCGCGTGGAGATCGCCCTCACCTACGTGTTCGGCATCGGCCGGACCCTCTCGAAGCAGACGCTGGCTGCCACCGGTGTGGACCCGAACACCCGTGTTCGCGACCTCACCGAGGAGCAGCTTGTCGCGATCCGCGAGTACGTCGACAACAACATCAAGACCGAGGGTGACCTCCGTCGCGAGATCCAGGCCGACATCCGCCGCAAGGTCGAGATCGGCACCTACCAGGGTCTGCGTCACCGCCGTGGTCTGCCCGTCCGTGGCCAGCGCACCAGCACCAACGCCCGTACCCGCAAGGGCCCGCGTCGCGCCATCGCCGGCAAGAAGAAGCCGGGCAAGAAGTAGTCCGCAGCGGACACCTGTCCACGGTCTTCGCTGTAGGACCGACCACCTCCCGTAGGAGTTAGTAGATGCCCCCCAAGGGACGTCAGGGCGCTGCCAAGAAGGTGCGCCGCAAGGAAAAGAAGAACGTCGCTCACGGCCACGCGCACATCAAGAGCACGTTCAACAACACCATCGTTTCGATCACCGACCCGTCCGGCAACGTGATCTCCTGGGCCTCCGCCGGCCACGTCGGCTTCAAGGGCTCCCGGAAGTCCACGCCGTTCGCCGCGCAGATGGCCGCCGAGTCGGCCGCCCGCCGCGCCCAGGAGCACGGCATGCGCAAGGTCGACGTGTTCGTCAAGGGCCCGGGCTCCGGTCGTGAGACCGCGATCCGCTCCCTGCAGGCCACGGGCCTCGAGGTCGGCTCCATCCAGGACGTCACCCCGACCCCGCACAACGGCTGCCGTCCGCCGAAGCGCCGCCGCGTCTGAGGCAGAGCCTGCCTGAGGCTTCGGGCGGTACGGTCCCGTTCCGGGTCGTACCGCCCGTACCCTTGCAGTACCGCACCCCGCCGGGTGCGGTGTGGTCGGGCGTCATATAGCGGGCGCCCCCGACTGAAGGATCTGATCCACACATGCTGATCGCTCAGCGTCCCTCGTTGACCGAAGAGGTCGTCGACGAGTTCCGCTCCCGGTTCGTGATCGAGCCGCTGGAGCCGGGCTTCGGCTACACCCTCGGCAACTCCCTCCGCCGCACCCTCCTGTCGTCGATCCCCGGTGCCGCTGTCACCAGCATCCGCATCGACGGCGTCCTGCACGAGTTCACCACCGTGCCGGGCGTCAAGGAGGACGTCACCGACCTGATCCTCAACATCAAGCAGCTCGTGGTCTCCTCGGAGCACGACGAGCCGGTCGTGATGTACCTGCGCAAGCAGGGCCCGGGTCTGGTCACCGCCGCCGACATCGCGCCCCCGGCCGGTGTCGAGGTGCACAACCCCGACCTGGTCCTCGCCACGCTCAACGGCAAGGGCAAGCTGGAGATGGAGCTGACCGTGGAGCGCGGTCGCGGCTACGTCTCCGCCGTGCAGAACAAGCAGGTGGGCCAGGAGATCGGCCGTATCCCGGTCGACTCCATCTACAGCCCCGTGCTGAAGGTCACGTACAAGGTCGAGGCCACGCGTGTCGAGCAGCGCACCGACTTCGACAAGCTGATCGTCGACGTCGAGACCAAGCAGGCGATGCGTCCGCGCGACGCCATGGCCTCCGCCGGCAAGACGCTGGTCGAGCTGTTCGGTCTGGCCCGCGAGCTCAACATCGACGCCGAGGGCATCGACATGGGCCCGTCCCCGACGGACGCCGCCCTTGCCGCCGACCTGGCGCTGCCGATCGAGGAGCTGGAGCTCACCGTTCGGTCCTACAACTGCCTCAAGCGCGAGGGCATCCACTCCGTGGGTGAGCTCGTGGCCCGCTCCGAGGCGGACCTGCTGGACATCCGCAACTTCGGTGCGAAGTCCATCGACGAGGTCAAGGCGAAGCTGGCCGGCATGGGCCTGGCGCTCAAGGACAGCCCGCCCGGATTCGACCCGACCGCCGCTGCGGACGCCTTCGGTGCGGACGACGACGCGGACGCCGGGTTCGTCGAGACCGAGCAGTACTAGGCGCTCCGCGGGAACGCCGCATTTTCGGCTGCGGGCCCGCTGTGGCTGGTCGCGCAGTTCCCCGCGCCCTCACGGGGCGCGGGGTCTCCGACGGGCGACCGCCCGCTCGGATACTGACCCCGGTACCTGACACGGCCGGGGCAGACACCTAGGAGAAACACGATGCCGAAGCCCACCAAGGGTGCCCGCATGGGCGGCAGTGCCGCGCACGAGAAGCACATCCTCGCGAACCTCGCGAAGTCGCTGTTCGAGCACGGCCGTATCACCACCACCGAGGCGAAGGCCCGCCGCCTGCGCCCGTACGCCGAGCGTCTGATCACCAAGGCGAAGAAGGGCGACCTTCACAACCGCCGTCAGGTGCTCCAGGTCATCACGGACAAGAGCATCGTCCACACGCTCTTCACCGAGATCGGCCCGCGCTACGAGAACCGTCCGGGTGGCTACACCCGCATCACCAAGATCGGTAACCGCCGTGGCGACAACGCGCCCATGGCCGTCATCGAGCTGGTCGAGGCGCTGACGGTGCAGCAGAAGGCGGTCGGCGAGGCCGAGGCGGCGACCAAGCGTGCCGTCAAGGAGGCCGACGCCGCCAAGGCGGAGGAGACCGAGGCCAAGGCCGACGAGGCCGCCGCCGAGGCTCCGGCCGAGGAGGCTGCCGAGGCTCCGGCCGAGGAGTCCAAGGACGCCTGAGGCTCCACCTCGCGCTGAGCGGGTCCGCCCCTTGCCGGGCGGGCCCGCTTTCGCGTTCCCGCATGCCTGTCAGCCTGTGTGAGGATCTGCTTGTGAGTGACGAAGTGCAGCCCGGTTACGTCCGCGTCCGTCTCGACCTCTCCTATGACGGGTCCGAGTTCCACGGCTGGGCCAAACAGGCCGGCGGCAGGCGGACCGTGCAGGCAGAGATCGAGGACGCCCTGCGGACCGTCACCCGTTCCGCGGAGACGTACGAGCTGACCGTCGCCGGACGGACCGACGCCGGGGTGCACGCCCGCGGGCAGGTCGCCCATGTCGACCTGCCGCTCCAGGTGTGGGGCGAACACCGCGGGAAGCTGCTCAAGCGGCTCGCCGGACGGCTGCCCAAGGACGTCAGGGTGTGGGCCCTGCGCGAGGCCCCGAGCGGCTTCAACGCCCGCTTCTCCGCCATCTGGCGCCGCTACGCCTACCAGGTCACCGACAACCCCGGCGGTGTCGATCCGCTGCTGCGCCACCACGTCCTGTGGCACGACTGGCCCCTGGACGTCGACGCCATGAACGAGGCGGCCCGCGGCCTGCTCGGGGAGCACGACTTCGCCGCCTACTGCAAGAAGCGGGAGGGCGCGACGACCATCCGTACGCTGCAGGAGCTGAGCCTGGCGCGCGGAGCGGACGGGATCATCACCGCCACGGTCCGCGCGGACGCCTTCTGCCACAACATGGTGCGCTCGCTCATCGGCGCCCTGCTCTTCGTCGGCGACGGCCACCGTCCGCCGGACTGGCCCGCCAAGGTGCTGGCGGCCGGCGTACGGGACTCGGCGGTGCACGTCGTGCGGCCGCACGGGCTGACCCTGGAGGAGGTCGGCTACCCGGCCGACGACCAGCTCGCCGCACGGAACAGGGTGGCGCGGAACAAGCGGTCCCTGCCGGGGGCCTCCTGCTGCTGAGCCCCCGGCCGCCGCCGTGCCGTCACCGGTTGGCGGCCGCCGACGCCTGTGCCTCGCCGCGGCGGCGGATCTGGCGGAACGCGAACTCGGCCAGGTCGTCGCCGGCCTGGAAGACCTTGGCGTCCTTGGCCGTGACGTCCTTGCCGTTGGTGAACCCGGCGAGCGTGAAGTACGCGTAGCGGCCGTAGGAATTCGTCGTGGACCGGCAGACCGTCGTCCGGCAGAACGCGGGCACGCCCTGGCCGGTCAGCGACGTGATGATGCTCTTGGCGTCCGCCTCCTGCTTGGCCCTCGTGGCCTTCGCCGCGGTGTCGAAGAGGGCCACGCCGACCGTGACCGCGACGCCGTTCCTGCTGTAGGTGGCGCGGATCAGGCGGGTGCAGCCGTTCTTGGCGAGCACCGTGGGCAGAGTGCCCTGGACGGCCGACGCGCAGTTCGTGGTGGAGGCGGTCGGGCCCTTCTTGTAGACGTTCGCGCCCACGGTGAGCTGGGTGCCGGGGAACAGCGTGTCCGCGCTGATCGGGGCCGTGTCCTTCTTGGCGCTGGATATGAAGTCCATCGGGTTCAGCGGCGGCGGGGCCGAGGTCGGCGCGAAGGACGGGACCGCGTCGGCGCTCTCACTGGGGATGTCCGCGGTGCTGGGCAGGGCGCTGGCCGGCCTGTTCGAGGCCTCGCTGCCGCCGTTCGCGGACATCACCGCCGCGGCGACGGCGGCGCCGATCGCGACGGTGGCCAGTGCGCCGCCGCCGATCATCAACAGCCGGCGGCGCTTGTTGCGGGCCTCCGAGGCCTCGGCGAGCGCGGCCCAGTCCGGCGAACTGCTCTGACTGCCCCACTGGGGTTGCTGGGAACTCGGTTTCCAGGGATCCCACTGGGGCTCCCCCTGCCCATAACTCATGCGGCGCATCTTAGACGGGCCACAGGACGCTTGTTCCCCTTCGGTAACCACTAGGGCAAGCGCACAGGTCACCCCACAGCGGGCGCACAGCCACCGGCTCCGGGCGCGACCGCGGCGGACCCTCGTTTTGACCCTTCTGCCGGGCCCCGTTATCCTGGCTGTTCGTTATGTGTATTGGCTTGCTCATTCTCACGTGAGGGGCCCTTACACCGGTCCACCGGGCCGATGACCAGCGACCAGCACGCGGCTTGCGTCACCGCTGTGCGGTCAGGGCTGTCGTGATCGTCTTCGGTGACCTTGTCTGGAACCTCACTGAAGAAGCGAAGGCTACGAACCGTGCGTACGTACAGCCCCAAGCCCGGCGATGTGACGCGTCAGTGGCACGTCATTGACGCGCAGGACGTCGTCCTGGGCCGTCTCGCCACCACCGCCGCCACTCTCCTGCGTGGCAAGCACAAGCCCATCTACGCGCCCCACGTGGACGCTGGTGACTTCGTCATCATCATCAACGCCGACAAGGTCCACCTGTCGGGCAACAAGCGGACCCAGAAGATGGCGTACCGCCACTCCGGCTACCCGGGTGGTCTGCGCTCGGTCCGCTACGACGACCTGCTCGCGAACAACCCCGAGAAGGCCATCGAGAAGGCCGTCAAGGGCATGCTCCCCAAGAACTCCCTGGGCCGTCAGATGCTCTCGAAGCTGAAGGTCTACAAGGGTGACCAGCACCCGCACGCCGCCCAGCAGCCGGTGCCGTTCGAGATCACCCAGGTCGCGCAGTAAGTCCGGCCACCCCCTAAGACGGAAGAGAATCTGAGGAGAATCGTGGCCGAGACCACTGCCGAGCAGCCGCTCGAAGAGCTTGACATCGACAGCTACACCACCGAGACCGAGGTCCCGCTGGAGGGTGAGTACACCTCCGAGTCCCTCGCCTCCCGCTTCGGTGAGCCCCAGCCGGCCGCCGGCCTGGGCCGCCGCAAGAACGCCATCGCCCGCGTCCGGATCGTCCCGGGCACCGGCAAGTGGAAGATCAACGGGCGCACGCTCGAGGACTACTTCCCGAACAAGGTGCACCAGCAGGAGGTCAACGAGCCCTTCAAGGTGCTCGAGCTCGAGGGCCGCTACGACGTCATCGCCCGTATCGCGGGTGGCGGCGTCTCCGGTCAGGCCGGTGCGCTCCGTCTCGGTGTCGCCCGCGCCCTGAACGAGGCCGACGTCGACAACAACCGCGGCCCGCTGAAGAAGGCCGGCTTCCTGCGCCGCGACGACCGTGCGGTCGAGCGCAAGAAGGCCGGTCTGAAGAAGGCCCGCAAGGCGCCGCAGTACAGCAAGCGCTAATCGCGTCCGCTGGTCACAGCGGGCGACCCCTTGTCCGCTGTACGCATGCACGCATCGCCCCGGCAGCACTCTTCCGTGCCGCCGGGGCGGTTCGTTTACGGGGGGACGGTGTTTATCACCGGCTTTTGGAGCTTATGGAGCAATCCCGACAGCCCCGGGAGGGGCTCCCGGGAAGCCATGAGTAGGACAAGGCCGCAGGATGTAGGTCAGGGGAACCTGCATCAGCGGGACGTAGGTCAGCGGGACGTAGGTCAGCGGCACATACGTCCGCAGGACATATGTCCACGGGCCGTGTGTCCGCAGGACAGGCGTCTGTGGGACATGCGTCCGCAGCACAGACGTCTGCGGGACACATGCATACCGCCTCTGTCCGGACACTCGGCATGAGCCGCACATTCGCAGCAAGTTCGGAGGACACCACAGTGGGACGACTCTTCGGCACGGACGGCGTGCGCGGTGTCGCCAACGCGGATCTCACGGCCGAGATGGCGCTCGGTCTTTCCGTGGCGGCGGCGCACGTACTGGCCGAGGCGGGCACGTTCGAGGGCCACAAGCCGAAGGCCGTGGTCGGGCGGGACCCGCGGGCGTCCGGGGAGTTCCTGGAGGCCGCTGTGGTCGCCGGTCTCGCCAGCGCCGGCGTGGACGTGCTGCGGGTCGGCGTGCTGCCCACCCCGGCCGTCGCGTATCTGACGGGCGCGCTCGGCGCCGACCTCGGCGTGATGCTCTCCGCCAGCCACAACGCCATGCCCGACAACGGCATCAAGTTCTTCGCCCGCGGCGGCCACAAGCTCGCCGACGATCTGGAGGACAAGATCGAAGCCGTGTACGAGGAGCACCGCACCGGCGCCCCCTGGGACCGGCCCACCGGGTCCGGGGTCGGCCGTGTGACGTCGTACGACGAGGGCTTCGAGCAGTACGTGGCCCATCTGCTGAGCGTCCTGCCGAACCGTCTCGACGGACTGAAGATCGTCCTCGACGAGGCGCACGGCGCCGCCTCCCGGGTCTCGCCCGAGGCGTTCACGCGCGCCGGCGCCGAGATCGTCACCATCGGCGCCGAGCCGGACGGCCTCAACATCAACGACGGCTGCGGCTCCACCCACCTGGACAAGCTCAAGGCCGCCGTCGTCGAGCACGGCGCCGACCTCGGCATCGCGCACGACGGCGACGCCGACCGCTGCCTCGCCGTCGACCACACCGGCGAGGAGGTGGACGGCGACCAGATCCTGGCCGTGCTCGCGCTGGCGATGCGGGAACGTTCCGCGCTGCGCTCCGACACCGTCGTCGCCACGGTCATGTCGAACCTGGGCTTCAAGCTGGCGATGGAGCGCGAGGGCATCCGGCTCGTGCAGACCGCGGTCGGCGACCGGTACGTGCTGGAGGAGATGAAGGAGCAGGACTACGCGCTCGGCGGCGAGCAGTCCGGCCACGTCATCATCCTCGACCACGCCACCACCGGTGACGGCACGCTGACCGGTCTGCTGCTGGCCGCGCGGATCGCCCAGACCGGCCGTACGCTGCGCGAGCTGGCCTCCGTGATGGAGCGGCTGCCGCAGGTCCTGGTGAACGTGCCGGACGTGGACAAGTCCCGGGTCGGCTCGTCCCCGGACCTGGCCGCCGCCGTGACCGAGGCGGAGCGGGAGCTGGGCGCGACCGGGCGGGTGCTGCTGCGGCCGTCGGGCACCGAGCCCCTGGTACGGGTCATGGTCGAGGCCGCGGACATCGACCAGGCGCGGTCGGTCGCCGGACGGCTGGCCGACGCGGTGAAGTCGGCCCTCGGTTAACCCGTTCTCGCGGCACGCTCGCGCTGCCTCGTCCAGAACCACTTCTGGGCGAGCAGGGTGAGCGTGCCGGCGAGGACGATGCCGAGCAGGTTCAGCAGGAGCTGAACCGTCGAACCGGCCGTCTGCCGGGTGTCGCCGTAGGCCAGCGCCACGGCCGCGTTGGCGGCGGCCGGGACCGTCGTCACCGAGATGGCGACCCCGACGAGGGCGCCGGACTTCGCGGAGGTCAGGGAGAGCGTGCCGGCGGCCCCGGCGAGGACCGCCACGACGACGGAGAACCAGTCCGGGGCGTAGACGAAGCCGGTGTTGGGCCGCGCGCCGCTCAGCTTCGCCTTGCTGAACAGGCCGACCGCGTCCATGAAGAGACTGAAGCCGACCGTCACCGCCATCGCCAGCGCGAAGCCGACCAGCAGCGCGACCAGCGACCGCAGTGCCAGCCGCGGGGCCCGCTGCACCAGCGCCGTGCTGACGCCCGCGAGGGGTCCGAACTCGGGGCCGACCGCCATCGCCCCCACGATCAGGATCGCGTTGTCGAGCACCACACCGCACGCGGCGATCATCGTGGCCAGCGTGATGAACGCGAGGTAGGTGATCGACAGCGTCGACTCCTCGTGCGTGGCCTCCGTCAGGTGCTCCCACAGCACCGCGTCCGCGCCCTCGCCCGGAGCCTCCGCCTCGGCCTGGTCGGCCCGCTCGGACAGCGACAGGTCGATGTCCTCCACGGCGATGGAACCGGTGCGTTCGAGGTCCCGCTCCTGGAGCGCGCTGAGGAGTCCGTCCGCGGCCTCGCGCGCGACGTCGCACATCACGACGTCCCCGGCGGGGTTGCGGGCGGCACCCGGTATGACGACGAGGTGCGTGGCGCCGACCGTCCCCTCGATCAGACGCACCACCTCCGCCGTCCGCTCGGCGGGGGTGATCAGGCGCAGATGCAGCATGCCCGCAGGGTAGCCGTCACAGTTTCCGCAGGCTCAGCCGCTGCACCTTGTGGTCCGGGCCCTTGCGCAGCACCAGGGTGGCGCGGCCGCGGGTGGGGGCGATGTTCTCCACCAGATTGGGCTTGTTGACGGTGCGCCACATCGTGCGGGCGTAGTCGAGGGCCTCCTCCTCGGAGACCTGGGTGTACTTGCGGAAGTACGACGAGGGGTCCTGGAAGGCGGTGTCGCGCAGCTTGCGGAACCGGTTGAGGTACCACTGCTCGACGTCCTCGGTGCGCGCGTCGACGTACACGCTGAAGTCGAAGTAGTCCGCGAGGCCGACCCGGGTGCGGCCGTCCTTGCCGGGCAGGGCGGGCTGGAGGACGTTCAGGCCCTCGACGATCAGGATGTCCGGACGGCGCACGGTGAGCTTCCGGCCGGGGACGATGTCGTAGATGAGGTGGGAGTAGACGGGAGCGGTCACCTCGTCCTTGCCGGCCTTGATGTCGGCGACGAAACGGGTGAGCGCGCGGCGGTCGTACGACTCGGGGAACCCCTTGCGCGCCATCAGGCCCCGCGCCTGCAACTCCCGCGTGGGCAGCAGGAATCCGTCCGTCGTCACCCGCTCGACCCGCGGGTGCTCCGGCCAGCGGGACAGCAGGGCCTGGAGGAGACGGGCCACGGTGGACTTCCCGACGGCGACGGAGCCGGCGACGCCTATCACGAAGGGGGTGCCGGACTGGGACCCCTGCTCGCCGAGAAAGGTGTTCAGCGCCCCCCTGAGCCCGTCCGTGGCCTTCACGTACAGGTTGAGCAGCCGGGAGAGCGGCAGATAGATGTCCCGCACCTCGTCGAGGTCGATGACGTCACCCAGACCGCGCAGCTTCTCCACCTCCTCGGCGGTCAGCGGCAGCGGCGTCTTGTCGCGCAGCGCACTCCACTCGGCACGGGTGAGGTCGACGTAGGGAGTCGCCTCCGGCCTGGGCCGGTGGGCGCTCCGGGGCATCGAGGAGACCGGAGAGATCACAGTCCATTGTTAACGGAGTTTGAACGGGGTGGGGGGTGGGGTGCGTCACTCCGGGGAGCGGGCTCGTCAGGCGTTCGTACCCCGGTGGGAATTTCCGATTTCGGGCACGCGGGGGCGGGTATCGGCGGCCGTCGGACCGTAGGCTGCGGATCATGTGCGGAATCGTGGGTTACGTGGGATCGCAGTCGGCGCTCGAGGTCGTCATGGCCGGGCTGAAGCGGCTGGAGTACCGGGGCTACGACTCGGCGGGTGTCGCCGTGCTCGCGGACGGCGGGCTGGCCGCCGCGAAGAAGGCCGGGAAGCTGGTCAACCTGGAGAAGGAGCTGGTCGACCGGCCGCTGCCGACCGGCACCACCGGAATCGGGCACACCCGGTGGGCCACCCACGGCGCGCCGAACGACCGCAACGCGCACCCGCACCTGGACAACGCGGGCCGCGTCGCCGTCGTCCACAACGGGATCATCGAGAACTTCGCGCTGCTGCGCGCCGAGCTGGAGGAGCGGGGCCACACCCTCGCCTCCGAGACGGACACCGAGGTCGTCGCCCATCTGCTCGCCGAGGAGTTCTCCGTGACCACCGACCTGGCGGAGGCCATGCGGCTGGTGTGCCGGCGGCTGGAGGGCGCGTTCACCCTGGTCGCCGTGCACGCCGACGAGCCCGACGTGGTCGTGGGCGCCCGGCGCAACTCGCCGCTGGTCGTCGGCGTCGGCGAGGGCGAGGCCTTCCTCGCCTCCGACGTCGCCGCGTTCATCGCCCACACCCGCTCCGCCATCGAGCTGGGCCAGGACCAGGTGGTCGAGCTGCGCCGCGACGGCGTGACGGTCACCGGCTTCGACGGGCGGCCCGCCGACGTGCACTCGTACCACGTCGACTGGGACGCCTCGGCCGCCGAGAAGGGCGGCTACGACTACTTCATGCTCAAGGAGATCGCCGAGCAGCCCAAGGCGGTCGCCGACACGCTCCTCGGCCGCATCGACGCCTCGGGCTCGCTGCGCCTGGACGAACTGCGGATCTCGCCGGCCGAACTGCGCGAGGTCGACAAGGTGGTGATCGTGGCCTGCGGGACCGCCTTCCACGCCGGGCTGATCGCCAAGTACGCCATCGAGCACTGGACGCGGATCCCCTGCGAGGTCGAACTGGCCAGCGAGTTCCGCTACCGCGACCCCATCCTCGACCCCCGCACGCTCGTCATCGCCATCTCCCAGTCCGGCGAGACCATGGACACGCTGATGGCCCTGCGGCACGCGCGCGAGCAGGGCTCCAAGGTGCTGGCCATCTGCAACACCAACGGTTCGACGATCCCGAGGGAGTCGGACGCGGTCCTGTACACGCACGCGGGACCGGAAGTCGCGGTGGCGTCCACGAAGGCGTTCCTGACGCAGCTCGTGGCCTGCTACCTGGTGGCCTTGTACCTGGGCCAGGTGCGCGGCACCAAGTGGGGCGACGAGATCCAGGACGTCATCCGCGACCTGTCGAGGATCTCCGACGAGGTCGAGCGGGTCCTGGAGACCATGGAGCCGGTGCGCCGGCTGGCGCGCTCCCTCGCCGGCAAGAACACGGTGCTGTTCCTGGGGCGGCACGTCGGCTATCCGGTCGCCCTGGAAGGCGCGCTCAAGCTCAAGGAACTGGCGTACATGCACGCCGAGGGCTTCGCCGCGGGGGAGCTGAAGCACGGGCCGATCGCGCTGGTCGAGCAGGACCTGCCGGTGGTCGTGGTGGTGCCCTCGCCGCGGGGCCGGTCGGTCCTGCACGACAAGATCGTCTCCAACATCCAGGAGATCCGGGCGCGGGGTGCCCGCACGATCGTGATCGCGGAGGAGGGCGACGAGGCGGTCGTCCCGTACGCCGACCACCTGATCAGCATCCCGGTGACGCCCACCCTGCTCCAGCCGCTGGTCGCGACGGTGCCGTTGCAGGTCTTCGCGTGCGAGCTGGCCACGGCCCGGGGCAACGAGGTGGACCAGCCGCGGAACCTGGCGAAGTCGGTGACGGTGGAGTAGATCGCGTGGGGCGCCACCCCGGACCCGGGTGCCGGACCGGGGTGGCAGGGCCCCTGGTCAGCCGCGGGCGAGCCGCGCGCGGCGGTAGGCCCGGTGGGTGTAGCGGATCAGCACCGCGGCCGGCAGGACCGCGCGGGCGAGGATGCTCCACGCCGGATGTGCCTCGTCGGACAGGCGGACGACGGCGAACAGCAGCCCCAGCCCGAACAGCACGTCCAGCGCCACCATGAGGACCAGGCCGACGGGCCACCGCCGCAGCGCCGCCTTCCTGCCGCCACCGGCCCGGGCCGTCGGCACGGTGGTCTCCCGGGTCTCCCGCCTGCGCGGCTGCGGGATCTGCTCCGGTTCACGGGCCGGCAGCGGGACGACCGCGGCGGCGGGGACGGCCGCGTCCAGCACGGCGATCCGTTCGGCCGTGACGCCCTCGAACAAGGTCGGCTCGACGGCCACGCGGAAGCCGTCGAGGCCGGTCAGGACGCGGCCTCCGTCGGGGCGGGCGGTCATCGCGGCGCACGCGTCGTACCGCACCGTGACCGGGCCGCCGGGCAGCAGCAGGCTCACCCCCTCGGCGCCGATGACCAGCGTGACGCCGTCGTCCTCCAGCGACGGGTGCCGGCTACCGGTGAGCGCGGACGACGAGAACTGGGGGGCGGGCTCGAAGCCCGCCCAGTCGGCGCCCCGGGTGGGCACCTGGAGCAGCCCGCCGTCCCACGCCTCACGTGCGACCTCGCGCAGGTCCGCGACCGTGACCGCCCGCAACTCGGCCATGTGCTGCTCGGGGGAGAGGATCCGGTGGCCGAGCAGCAGACTGAGCGCGTACGACGGCAGCAGCGCGGCACCGAGGTCGGGGGTGTCGTACCGCTTGAGCATCTTGCCGCGCACGGAGTCCAGTTCGGCCTGTTCGATGCGGCCCGCGCGCAGCCGGGCGAACGCGTCGACGAACCCGCCGACCACCGCAGCCTGCTTCCTGGGCAACGCGTCGGCGTACGCGGTGAGGGTGGCGAAGTCGGCGTCGCGCGGTGTGTAGTCGGCCTCCGCCGTGTAGGAGTAGCCGCCCTCCTGGCGCAGGTCCCGGAAGAGGGCACGGCCCAGGACGTCGGCGAACACGGCGGCCGCGGTGGAGCGGCGCAGTACGGCGTTGAAGACGACGTGGCCGTCGTCGCCGCGGATGTAGGCGGGCGTGACGGGCAGCGCGCTGGACGCGGCCGGTGCCGGGATGCGGCTGCCGGTGGGCAGGGTGAGGTCCAGGCCGTCCGGTACCCGGTCGCTGGTGATCCACAGCACGGCGTTGTCCCGGGTGAAGCGGGTCTCGGCCCAGTTCCGTACCTG
Source organism: Streptomyces sp. NPDC028331 (assembly GCF_055565775.1). Taxonomy (NCBI): domain Bacteria; kingdom Bacillati; phylum Actinomycetota; class Actinomycetes; order Kitasatosporales; family Streptomycetaceae; genus Streptomyces; species Streptomyces sp. NPDC028331. The sequence goes on from NZ_JBVHTR010000001.1 coordinate 265,351, forward strand.
GTCGGCCGTCAGTCCCCAGGTGCCCAGTTCCTCGTAGCTGGACAGACCGTAGCCCTGGGCTCCGTAACGCCACAGCGGCATCTGGGAGTTGACGCCGTGTGCGTGGCCCGCGGCCTCCGTGCGGAGGATCTCCTTCTCCGTTTCCAGACGGTCCAGCGGCAGGTCGCGCAGGGCCGCGCAGACGTCGTTGAGGTACGAGACGACCTCGTCCTCGCCGCCGGTGACGTGGAAGAGGGTGTACGCGTTCGCCGTGGCGCCGTTGTAGTGGCCGTCGGACATGCCCAGGCGGTGCAGCGCGAGGTGTTCGACCAGGTGGGTGACGCCGGACGTGGCCAGGGTCTCGTCGGCGCGGCCCACGCGGAAGAAGAGTCCGGCGGTGATGTCGCCGGGACGCGGGGCGTGCAGGACGGGGATGCCCTGGACGGTGGTGTGGGCGACCAGGCCGTCGAGGGCGGCGAGGCCGGTGAGGTCCGCGGAGTCGGGTCTCATGGTCGCGTCGTGCGTGGTCATCTGTCGGTCTCCCCCTCAGAGCGTCGCCAGCGCGGCCGTGCGGTACTTCGCGAACCGGTTCTTCCAGTCGGCCAGGTACTGCCACGAGGACTTGGCGGCCGTGTTGCCCAGGGCGGCGAAGTGGGGGGCGGCGTCCTCGAGGTGGCCGCCGAGCGAGAAGGCCAGGGCGAAGGTGCTGTGCCCGGCGATCCAGTGCCAGCCCGGCCGGTAGTCCGGGTGCAGCACGGACACCCGGGCGGCGTGACGCAGGTCGTCGCGGACGGGCAGGCCGCGCATGTAGGCCGTCGCCTCGCTCCCGTCCAGCTCCAGCCAGTGCTCGATGTGGGCCTCGGCCACCAGGATCCCCGCGTGCGCGCCGTCGGGCGCCGCGCTCGCGCACTCCTGGGCGAAGCCGTGCGCGGCCTCCCAGGAACCGCCCCACTTCGGGCAGAGCTGTTGCAGCAACTGCGCCTGCGCGCGGAAGTGGTGCGGATGGTGGGCCGACAACCGGTCGTAGCGGCGCCGGGCCTCGGACTGCCCCAGCTCCAGACCGCGGGCGGTCAGCAGCCGGGCGCTCCAGGCGGGCGCGTACGCGGGCTGCTCCGCGCACACCTCGATCAGCAACTGCTCGGCCTTGCGCAGCCAGGCGTGGAACTGGTCGAACTGGTCCCGCGAGACGTGCTTGGCGCGGGCGCCGCTGCGGATGTCCCAGCCGATGCGGATGTACCGCTCGGCGAGCAGGGTGGCCGGCAGCGGGTCGCCGGGCAGGGCCGCGGCGGCCTCCTCCAGGTACCCCTCGGTCCCGTCGATGTCGGCGAGGGCACCGACGGCGAAGGAGACCTTGTCGACGGAGTCGAGCCCGGCGAAGAAGGCCTGGGTGGCCGCCCAGTCACCGGCACGTGCGGCGGTGCGCAGCGGGGCGAGTTCGGGCAGTGCGTCGAACGGATCGGTCACCGGCTCCGACGCCGTACTGGTACTGCTCATGCGTCCGCCCCCCGTGGCGTTTTCGAAATGCAGTCGACTGCCCGGCGCGCCGGCTGTTCCCCCAGGGCGCACGATCGAGCCTGCGCAGGCTAGCAGGGAGCTGTGAGGCGAGGGGACTCGGTTTTGAGGGCGTCGACGAAGGCGGTGAAGGCGGCGGTGGGGAAGGAGAGGGGGGCTCGGGCGGGGGTTTTGGAGTCGCGAGTTCTGCCTCCGAGTCGATGAACGCGGTGCCGCCGGCAGCCGCTGGCCAGAGGTGGCAGTCGGGGCAAGGTGGTGTGGTGTGAGCTGACCGCGGCCGCCTGAACGATTTTCCGCCACTCGCAAGAGTGAACGACTCCTGATTGCCAGGACAGTCCGTCCTTAGATCCGCCTAGGTTGCGCACATGGTCACATCAGCTCACGAGGGTATGCACCGCATCTTTCAGGAGCGGCCCGAGGTCCTGACTCCGGTGTTCGGGGTGCTGGGCGTCCCGTTATCCGCAAAGGCGACCGTGGACGCCGTCACCACGGACGTGACGGAGGCCCGGCCGCTGGAGCGGCGCGTGGACACCGTGCTGCGTGTCGGCCCGTCCGACGGTGAGGACTTCCTGCTCGCCATCGAGTCGCAGTCGGGAAAGGACGAGAACAAGGCGTCGAGTTGGGCCTATTACATCGCTTTCCTCCAGGCTAAGTACCGCCTGCCCGTCCTGCTCATCGTGGTCTGCCAGGATCGGGCAACGGCCAAGTGGGCTAGGCCCCTTCGGCTGCGGCACGCGCGGCTGGACGGCTCAGCGGACGTATCCGCTCGTCGCCGGGCCCGACAACCTGCCAGTGATCACCGACGTCAGGACTGCGGCGAAGAACCCCGCACTGGCGGTGCTCTCCGCACTGGCACACGCCCGCAGCGCCGACTGTGAGGCCATACTGAGAGCCATCACAGCCGCCCTCGAACAGATCCGGGAAACCGACCCCGACACTGCCGACTACTTCTTCGACTTCCTGGAAATCAGCCTAGGGAACTCCCCAGCCGGACAGAAACTGAAGGAAATCATGTCGTTCGTCAGCTACTTCCCCGGCCGGGGGACGGTCCGCGAGACCGCCTACCTGGAAGGCAAGGCAGAAGGTGAGGCCAAGGGAATCCTGTCCGTGCTGGAGGTGCGTGGCGTCCCCGTGCCGGAGAGTGTGCGGGAACGCATCACCACCTGCACTGATCTGGACCGCATGGACGCCTGGCTGAAGCGCTCCCGCACGGTGGAGCGGGCGGAGGATCTGTTCGCCGAGGACCCGGAGGTCCCGGGGACCGGTTCTGAACAGCTCTGAGCGTTGCCCACCAGCAGCAAGGTCAACCTGCACCGTGATCGCTCCGCAGGACGGGGCGCTGGTCCCACCGTGGGTGATCCCGCGGAAGACGCCGCGCTCCTGTCGCCCTCACAGCCGATGGTGATGACACGCGCCCAGGGTGGCGGGGCAACCGGAACGTAGTCGGGGCTGTCCTCGTCCACGGCACGGGCGGGGCGGGGGGCGAGGCCGACGACGGTGCGGCAGGGTGGCTGCGCGGAAAGCCACGGCGTCTGGCAGTCCGTCAAATCGTCTGCGCGATGTGATGTGCCATCAGCGCTCACCCTGCGCGCACGATTCCCCCAATCCGTACGAGGAGAAGTTCTTCATCCCGAGCAGCGTAAGCACAGCGGTGCACGCCGTGCCCCCCGGTTTCCGGACTCCCGGTGTGGTCGGCAACGTGCCGACGCGGTCCGGCGTGGAGGGGCCGGAGGGGCTCATATGTCATATTGCGGACATATCCCCGACGGGAGGCGTGTCATGAAGTTCGCAGTCATCGGTGGTACCGGCCTGATCGGGTCACAGGTCGTCAGGGACCTGAACGCCGCCGGGCACGAGGCGGTACCGCACTCGCACTCCACCGGAGTCGACGTCATCAGCGGCCAGGGACTGGACGGGGCGGTGGACGGGGCCGACGTCGTCGTCAACCTGACGAACTCGCCGACCTTCGACGAAGCCTCGCTGGCCTTCTTCCAGACTTCCATGGACAACCTTCTGGCCGCGGCCCGCAAGGGCGGCGTCGGCCACTTCGTCATCCTCTCGATCGTCGGTGTGGACCAGGTGCCGGAGCTGGACTACTACCGGGCCAAGGCGCTCCAGGAGAAGATCCTCGCGGCCGGGTCGATCCCCTACTCGATCGTCCGGGCGACGCAGTTCATGGAGTTCATGGACGCCGTCATGTCCTGGACCGCGGAGGGCGACACCGTCCGGCTGCCCGCCACGCCCATCCAGCCGATCGCCTCGAAGGACGTGGCCGCGGCGGTGGCCGAGGTGGCGGCGGGCGCCCCGCTGAACGGCATTCACAACGTCGCCGGCCCCGAGATCTTCAACCTCGACGAGCTGGGCCGGATCACCCTGTCCAGCAAGGGCGACCACCGCACCGTCGTCACCGACCCCACCGCCGGCATGTTCGCCGCCGTCAAGGGCGACGTCCTGACCGACAGGCAGGCCCACCTCGCCCCCACCCGCTACGCCGACTGGCTTTCCCGGCCGCGTACTTGAGCAAGGTAGGGATCAGGCAAAGGAAGCTGACTACTCGCCATGTGACGAGAATTCAGAAATACGCGACGGGAAGGAATGCAAAGAAAGGCAGGTTCGGGTACGCACCCCATTCGGTGTGCGCGCCCGAACCTGCCGGGAGCGAGGCTCAGTGCCGGAAGGCGTCCTTGGCCTTCTCCTTGGCCTCGCGGGCGTCGCCGCGCGCCTGCTCCATGCGGCCCTCGGCCTCCATGCGCTCGTTGCCGACGGTGCGGCCTGCGGCCTCCTTGACCTTGCCCTTGGCCTGCTCAGTCTTGGCCTGTGCCTTCTGGTTCTCAGCCATGGGTGTCACATCCCTACGTCGTCACGGCGTTCGGTGACGTTCGGATTGCCCGCGTCGTAACGCCTAAACGTCACGGTAATCGGCCATGCTGCCACGAGGATTCGCGGCGAGCCGATCAGAATTCCACCGAAAGCCCTGAATAAACCCGAGTTCTTGGATGCGTGCCGAGCCGTCGGCGGGGAACCCGTTCGACCGGAGGTTGATGAAACATGGTTCCCTTGCTTCTGGTTCTTCTTCTGGCCCTGGTCCTTTTCGGTGCGGGCTTCGCCCTGAAGGCGCTGTGGTGGCTCGCCGTCATCGTGCTGGCGGTGTGGCTGCTGGGCTTCGTCGTCCGCCCGGCGAGCGGCGGTCGACGGGGTCGCTGGTACCGCTGGTAGCGACGCGTCTCGACGTGCGCACACGTAGGGCCCCGGCCGTGTCCGGGGCCCTACGTGCGCCCGCCGACGGACCCCGCCGTGTAATCGGTCGTGTATTGGGTCGTCATATACGGGTGGAAAAGGTGAAAACGGGCGTACCTCCCCGCTGTCAGGGCATCCGTGGCCCGTCGGGCGCCGGTGCGCCAACCGGAACCAGCGGCCTCCTACCCGGCGCCCGGCCTTCGGGCCGTCGCCCGACGAAGGGCCGTCGCCGACGAAGGGCCGTCGCGCGCAGCCCCTTCGTCACGCGGCGAGGGGGCGGTCGGGGCCGCATAGGGTTTCCGCATGAGCATCATCGGAGTCGGTATCGACGTGGCCGAGATCGACCGCTTCCGGGCCGCGCTGGAGCGTACCCCCGGGCTGGCCGAACGGGTCTTCCTGGAGCGGGAGTTGCTGCTGCCGGGCGGGGAGCGGCGCGGTATCGCCTCGCTGGCCGCGCGGTTCGCCGCGAAGGAGGCGGTGGCCAAGGCGCTGGGCGCGCCGGGCGGGCTGCACTGGACGGACGCCGAGGTCTACGTCGAGGACAGCGGTCAGCCCCGGCTGCGCGTGACCGGCACGGTCGCGGCCCGCGCCGCCGAACTCGGCGTGCAGTTCTGGCACGTGTCGCTCAGCCATGACGCGGGTGTCGCGTCGGCGGTGGTCGTCGCCGAGGGGTAGCGGGGGACACCGGCCTGTGAACGGGCCGGGCGACCCCGCGCCCTCCGTCATGGTCCGAGCGCGGTGGGGGAGACTCGGCGGTATGCGTACTGCGTACAGCGTGGAGACGGTGAGGACGGCCGAGCGTGCGCTCATGGCCCGGCTTCCGGAGGGTGCGCTCATGCAGCGCGCCGCCGCCGGACTGGCCGCGGCCTGCGCCCAGTTGCTGGGGCGGGTGTACGGCGGCCGGGTGGTGCTGCTGGTCGGCAGCGGGGACAACGGCGGGGACGCCCTCTACGCCGGGGCGCGGCTCGCCCGGCGCGGGGCCGGGGTGACGGCGGTGCTGCTGACGCCCGAGCGGACCCACCAGGGCGGGCTCGCGGCCCTGAGGCGGGCGGGCGGCACGGTCGCGGAGGCGTCGGGCGCCGCCGAGGAGGCGATCCGGGGCGCCGACCTCGTCGTCGACGGGATCGTCGGGATCGGCGGCAAGGGCGGGCTCCGGCCCGACGCCGCACGGCTCGCCGCGCTCGCCGGCGCCTCGCGCGCGGTCGTCGTCGCCGTGGACCTGCCGAGCGGTGTCGAGGCCGACAGCGGGCAGGTGCGGGGGGACGCCGTACGGGCGGACCTCACCGTGACCTTCGGTACGCACAAGCCGGCGCTGCTCGTCGATCCGGCACGGGAGTACGCCGGTTCCGTACGGCTCGTCCGCATCGGGCTCGAACTGCCCGAGCAGCCCGAGCTGGAGGCGTTGCAGCACGCCGACGTGGCCGCGCTGCTGCCGGTGCCGCAGGCCGAGAGCGACAAGTACCGGCGGGGCGTCGTCGGCATCGCCGCCGGGTCGGCGCGCTATCCGGGTGCGGCCGTGCTCGCCGTCGCGGGTGCGCTGCGCGGCGGGGCCGGGGCGGTGCGGTACGTGGGGCCCGCCGGGAACGCGGTGATCGCCCGCTTCCCGGAGACGCTGGTCTCCGACCGGGGGCCCGCCAAGGCCGGACGCGTACAGGCCTGGGTGGTCGGCCCCGGCGCGGGCGACGACGTGGCGACCGTGGCCGAGGTGCTGGAGGCGGACGTACCCGTCCTCGTCGACGCGGACGGGCTCAGGCTGGCCGACCGGGACACCGTACGGGCGCGCACGGCGCCGACGCTGATGACCCCGCACGCGGGCGAGGCCGCCGCACTGCTCGGCGTGGCGCGCGAGGAGGTCGAGGGCGCGCGGCTCGCGGCGGTCCGGGAGCTGGCGTCCCGCTACCGGGCGACCGTCCTGCTCAAGGGCTCGACCACGCTGGTGGCGGACCCCGACGGCGGCCCGGTACGGGTCAACGCCACCGGCACGCCCTGGCTGGCGACCGCGGGGAGCGGCGACGTGCTGTCCGGCCTGTCCGGCTCGCTTCTCGCGGCCGGGCTCCCGGCCCGGGACGCGGCGAGCGTGGCGGCGTACCTGCACGGCCTGGCCGGCCGTTACGCCGCGGACGGCGCGCCGGCGGGGGCGCACGACGTGGCTGCGGCGATTCCCGAGGCCTGGCGGGACGTGCGGGGCTGAACGGGCGGGCGAACGAGCGGGCCGGGTGGGCGACCGCGGACGGCGTCGGCCGCCGGAGCTACCCGCCGGTACCGGCATCCCCGTGCCGTCCGGCCCCTCTGAGACACTGGGGCGCGATGGAACGTATCGAGACAGCACCCCTGCGCGCCCGCGCCGAGATCGATCTGGCGGCCCTGCGGGCCAACGTGCGTGCCCTGCGCGCCCTCGCGCCCGGCGCGGCCCTGATGGCCGTCGTGAAGTCGGACGCGTACGGCCACGGGGCCGTGCCGTGCGCCCGCGCGGCCCTCGAAGCCGGTGCCGAGTGGCTCGGCACGGCCACGCCCGAGGAGGCGCTCGCGCTGCGCGAGGCAGGACTGCCGGGCCGCGTCCTGTGCTGGCTGTGGACCCCCGGCGGCCCCTGGCAGCGCGCCGTCGAGGCCGACATCGACGTGTCCGTCAGCGGACTGTGGGCCCTGGACGAGGTGCGCGCGGCGGCCGCCGCCGCGGGCGTGCCCGCCCGCGTCCACCTCAAGGCCGACACCGGCCTCGGCCGCAACGGCTGCCAGCCCGGCGACTGGCCGGAACTCGTCGCCGAGGCCCTGCGCGCCCAGGCCGACGGCCTCGTCACCGTCGTCGGCCTGTGGTCCCACTTCGCCTGCGCCGACGAACCGGGCCACCCCTCCGTCCAGGCTCAACTGGCCCGGTTCCGCGAGATGGTGGCGTACGCCGAGCAGCAGGGCGTGCGCCCCGAGGTGCGGCACATCGCCAACTCGCCCGCCACGCTGACCCTGCCCGAGGCCCACTTCGACCTCGTGCGCACCGGGATCGCGATGTACGGCATCTCACCCAGCCCCGACCTCGGCACCCCCGCCGACCTCGGACTGCGCCCGGTGATGACGCTGAAGGCGTCGCTCGCGCTGGTCAAGGAGGTCCCCGGCGGCCACGGCGTCAGTTACGGCCATCTGTACACCACCCCCGGCGCCACCACCCTCGGCCTGGTCCCGGTCGGCTACGCGGACGGCATCCCGCGCCACGCCTCCGGTACGGGACCGGTGCTGGTCGACGGCAAGCTGCGCACCGTCGCGGGCCGGATCGCCATGGACCAGTTCGTCGTGGACCTGGGCGGCGACCAGCCCCCGCCCGGCACCGAGGCGGTCCTGTTCGGCCCCGGCGACCACGGCGAACCCACCGCCGAGGACTGGGCGCAGGCGGCCGGAACCATCGCTTACGAAATCGTGACCCGGATCGGAACCCGCGTTCCGCGCGTCTACGTAAAGGTGAACGCGGAACAAGATGGGTAATCCACTCGGGTGAGCCGGGGCAGACGTACGGCTGAACGGGCGGGGACCCCGGCACGAAGGAGCGGGACGTGAGCGAGAGCAGCGCGGAGACGGCGGAAGCCGTCGCGGGCGCGACCGCCGCTGCCGTCGGCAACTGGCGTCTCGCCGGTCTCGCCGGCGCCGCGATAGGCGTGGTCGCGGCGGGTGCCGCGGCCGGCGTCGCGATCGAGCGGATGACGGTCGGCCGCGGCATGCGCAGGAAGGCCCGGCTGGCCCTCGACTCGGCGGGGCCGTACGGCACCCTCCGCGGCACCCCCGGCAAGGCGTACGCGGACGACGGCACCGAGCTGTACTACGAGGTCGACGACGTCGAGCGGGAGCGGATCCCCGCGCAGCGCCGCCGCCGGCTGTTCGGACGCAAGACCCCCGCCCCGGTCACCGTCGTCTTCAGCCACGGCTACTGCCTCAACCAGGACTCCTGGCACTTCCAGCGGGCCGCGCTGCGCGGCGTCGTGCGCACCGTGCACTGGGACCAGCGCAGCCACGGCCGCTCCGGGCGCGGCATGGCCCAGGCCGACGGCACCCCGGTCTCCATAGACCAGCTCGGACGCGACCTCAAGGCCGTGATCGACGCGGCCGTGCCGGAGGGGCCGATCGTGCTCGTCGGGCACTCCATGGGCGGCATGACGGTCATGGCCCTCGCCGACCAGTACCCCGAACTGATCCGCGACCGGGTGGTCGGCGTCGCCCTCGTCGGCACGTCCTCCGGGCGGCTCGGCGAGGTCAACTTCGGGCTGCCCGTCGCCGGCGTCAACGCGATACGCCGCATCCTGCCCGGAGTGCTCAGAGCGCTCGGGCAGCAGGCCGAGCTGGTGGAGAAGGGACGCAGGGCCACCGCCGACCTGTTCGCCGGGATCATCAAGCGGTACTCGTTCGCGTCCCGGGACATCGATCCGGCCGTCGCCCGATTCGCCGAACGAATGATCGAGAGCACGCCGATCGACGTGGTCGCCGAGTTCTACCCGGCCTTCACCGACCACGACAAGACGAAGGCGCTCGCCCGCTTCGCCGACCTCCCGGTGCTCGTCCTGGCCGGCGTGCAGGACCTGGTCACCCCCAGCGAGCACAGCGAGGCCATCGCCGACCTGCTGCCGGACGCCGAACTCGTGCTCGTCCCGGACGCCGGGCACCTGGTGATGCTGGAGCACCCCGAGGTCGTCACCGACCGCCTCGCCGACCTCCTGATGCGCTCGGGAGCGGTCCCCGCAGGGGCTACCGTGGGGGGCTATGGAAGCACCAGCACCGCACAGCCCGGCTGAGACCCCCGTGCCGGGCGTCACCACCGAGCTCACCGTCACCTCCCCCGAACAGATGCAGGAACTGGGGCGCCGGCTGGCCAAGCTGCTGCGCGCCGGCGACCTCGTGCTGCTCAACGGCGAGCTGGGCGCGGGCAAGACCACGCTGACCCGCGGGCTCGGCGAGGGGCTGGGGGTGCGGGGTGCGGTCACCTCGCCGACCTTCGTCATCGCCCGCGTGCACCCCTCCCTCGTGGACGGCCCGCCGCTGGTCCATGTGGACGCGTACCGGCTGGGCGGCGGCCTGGAGGAGATGGAGGACCTCGACCTCGACGTCTCGCTGCCGGAATCGGTCGTCGTCGTGGAATGGGGCGAGGGCAAGGTCGAGGAGCTGACGGAGGACCGCCTGCACGTGACGATCCACCGGGCGGTGGGCGACACGACGGACGAGGTCCGGCACGTGACCCTGGCGGGGCTCGGGCAGCGCTGGACCCGGGTGGACCTGGGCGCGCTGTCCGCCTGAACCCGGGCGACCTCTTCCGGGGGAGCATCGGTGCCCTCTTTCCGGGGGCGACGGCGCCGGCGCGGCGACGACCGTCCCGACAACACGTCGGCAAGCTGTTGCGCTGCGGGCATCCCCCGTGGTCACATGGATGGCGAGACCTGAGTTAGGTGTACCTAACCGTGCCGCCCCCGCGACACCAGGAGGCGTCCATGCCGGCCGCAGAACGAGATGAGTGCCAGCCGCGCGTGGTGCCCGCAGCGGGCGGCGCGCCGTCGATGAAGGACCTGCTCGCGTCGTGCGCCGCGGCCAAGGCGGTCTCGACCCCGCCGAGGGACCCGGCCCCCGTCGAGCCGCGGCCGGCTTCCGTGACCGAGGAACGGCGCAGCGCCGCCTAGCACCTCGGGGGCGCAGCGCCGCCTACTGCCTCCAGGTCCGCCGCGCCGCCCACCACCTCGGGGTGCCCGGCGCCGCCCAGTACCCCGGGGAGCGCAGGACCCCGGGCCGCTACTTGACGACGACGACCTTCTGGCTGATCGTCGCGAACTCCCACATCGCCGTGCCGTCCGCGCGCGCCTCGCGGATCCCGCCCAGCTTCTTCGACGTGTCCGGCTTCGGCGTCGAGCCGTCCACGGCCGCGCTGAAGCCGAACACCACGCCGTCGCTGAGCGCGAACCGCACGATGTGCTCCACCTGTTTGCCGTCCGAACCGGTCCCCGCAGCGGTCCGGGACGTCACCGTGTACGTGCCCGGGGCCGGGTCCACCGTCCCCGGCATCACCGTGAAGGTGCGCTCCACCTTGTTGTCCGTGCCGACCAGCCACACCCGGTCGTCGTCGAGCGAGTACACCACCCGCTCCCTGCTCCCGGAGCCCCCGGGCAGCGCCGCGGGGTCCGTGCGGTCGCGCGGGGCCTTGGCCGCGCCGGCCCCCGGCGACTTCTCGACGTGCGGCTTGCCCAGCGTGTCGGGCACGTTCGCCGACGCCTGGTAGGCGAGGAAACCGACCGCGGCGACGGCCGCCACGGTGAGCCCGGCCACGAATCCCGAGCTGCTCCTAGCCACCCTTGCCCACCTCTCGGATCGATCACCTTCGGGGCGCTTCGTGCCGGTGTCGAGAACCCGATCGTGCTCGGCGCCGCGCGCCTGTGCGCCCTCGGTCTCTCCACACCGGCGCGCCCCTGCCCCGCTGCACGCGCTTGCGTCGCACACCTTTGCTGTGACGGTAGCAGCAGCCGCGGTGCGGACCGGCCCGGCCGTGCGACGGGCGCGGGCGCCGTAGGCTGTTTGCGTGCTCTTGCTCGCTCTGGATACCGCCACCCCCGCCGTGACCGTCGCCCTGCACGACGGCACGTCCGTCGTCGCCTCGACGAGTCAGGTCGACGCCCGGCGGCACGGGGAACTCCTGCTGCCCGCCGTCGACCGGATCCTCGCCGAGGCGGGGACCCGGCTCGACGCCGTCACCGGCATCGTCGTCGGCGTGGGCCCCGGCCCGTACACCGGGCTGCGGGTCGGCCTGATGACCGCCGACACGTTCGGACTCGCGCTCGGCGTGCCCGTGTACGGCCTGTGCACCCTCGACGGCCTCGCGTACGCCTCCGACCTCACCGTGCCGTTCGTGGTCGCCACGGACGCGCGCCGCAAGGAGGTCTACTGGGCGCGCTACGACGACGCCCGCACCCGGGCCACCGAGCCCGCCGTCGACCGGCCCGCCGAGATCGCCGAGAAGGTCGCGGGCCTGCCCGCCGTCGGCGCCGGCGCACTGCTGTACCCCGACACCTTCCCGCAGGCCCACGAGCCCGAGCACGTCTCGGCGGCGGCCCTCGCCTCCCTGGCCGCCGAGAAACTCGCCAAGGGCGAGGAACTGCCCGCGCCGCGCCCGCTGTACCTGCGCCGCCCCGACGCGCAGGTGCCCAAGAGCTACAAGGTGGTCACGCCCAAGTGACCGCTCCCGTGACGCCGCCCGAGACGCCCCGGCTGCGCGAGATGCGCTGGTGGGACATCGATCCCGTGCTGGAGCTGGAGAAGGACCTCTTCCCGGAGGACGCCTGGTCGCGGGGGATGTTCTGGTCCGAGCTCGCGCACTCCCGCGGCCCGGAGGCGACGCGCCGCTACGTCGTCGCCGTCGAGGGCGAGCGCATCGTCGGCTACGCGGGCCTGGCCGCCCAGGGCGCCACGCCGGACAGCGGCTACGCCGCGGTCGGCGACATCCAGACCATCGCCGTGGCCCGCGACCGCTGGGGCACGGGCCTCGGCGGGCGGCTGCTGACCGAGCTGCTGCGGGCCGCGACGGCGTTCGAGTGCGCCGAGGTGATGCTCGAGTGCCGGGTCGACAACGTTCGCGCGCAGAAGCTGTACGAGCGCTACGGCTTCGAAGCCATCGGGTTCAGGCGCGGCTACTACCAGCCGGGAAACGTGGACGCGCTGGTGATGCGCCTGACCACCACACCCGACGGCGACTTCGCCGCGGGCTCCCCATCAGTACGAGGAACCGAGATCAATGGCTGACCAACCCCTGGTCCTGGGGATCGAGACGTCCTGCGACGAGACCGGCGTCGGCATCGTCCACGGGACCACCCTCCTCGCGGACGCCGTCGCCTCCAGCGTGGACGAGCACGCGCGTTACGGCGGTGTCGTCCCGGAGGTGGCCTCGCGCGCCCACCTGGAAGCGATGGTGCCGACCATCGAGCGCGCGCTGAAGGACGCGGGCGTCTCGGCGAAGGACCTCGACGGCATCGCGGTCACCGCCGGGCCGGGCCTGGCCGGCGCCCTGCTGGTCGGCGTGTCGGCGGCGAAGGCGTACGCGTACGCGCTGGGCAAGCCGCTGTACGGCGTCAACCACCTGGCCTCGCACATCTGCGTGGACCAGCTCGAGCACGGCGCGCTGCCGGAGCCGACGATGGCGCTGCTGGTCAGCGGCGGCCACTCGTCCCTGCTGCTGTCCACGGACATCACCTCGGACGTGCGGCCGATGGGTTCGACGATCGACGACGCGGCGGGCGAGGCCTTCGACAAGATCGCGCGCGTGCTGAACCTCGGCTTCCCGGGCGGCCCGGTCATCGACCGGTACGCCAAGGAGGGCGACCCGGACGCGATCGCGTTCCCGCGCGGCCTGACCGGCCCGCGCGACCCCGCGTACGACTTCTCCTTCTCCGGCCTGAAGACGGCCGTGGCCCGCTGGATCGAGGCCAGGCGGGCGGCGGGGGAGGAGGTCCCGGTCCGCGATGTGGCCGCGTCCTTCCAGGAGGCGGTGGTGGACGTGCTGACCCGCAAGGCGGTGCGGGCCTGCAAGGACCAGGGCGTCGACCATCTGATGATCGGCGGCGGCGTCGCGGCGAACTCCCGGCTGCGTGCCCTGGCCCAGGAGCGCTGCGAGGCGGCCGGCATCCGCCTGCGCGTGCCGCGGCCGAAGCTGTGCACGGACAACGGCGCGATGGTCGCCGCGCTGGGCGCGGAGATGGTCGCCCGGGGCCGTGCGGCGTCGTCCTGGGACCTGTCGGCCGACTCGTCGCTGCCGGTCACGGACCCCCATGTGCCGGGCCAGTCGCACGATCACGACCACGTGCACGAGGTGAGCAAGGAGAACCTCTACTCGTGACCGTCGCCGTGATGTGGGAGGCCCGGGCGGTCGCCGGCCGGGGCGAGGAACTGCTGGCCTGGGTCCGCTCCCAGGAGCTGACGCCCCCGCCCCTGCGCCGCGAGACCTTCCGGGCCCCGCAGGACCGCGTCCTGGTCATCACCTGGTGGGACGCGGACTACGCCGCCGACCTCCCCGAACTCCCCGAACCGGACGGAGAGTTGGTCACCCGGGCGGTGCACCGGTGGCGGTTCGAGTCGGTGTCCGCGGTGACGCCGGGCTGAAAAGGCGTGAGAAAGTGAGATTTTCCGAAGAATGACGGCCCGGTGTCTCCGCTGGTCATAATTCGGACTTACGTTCCTCTGTGTGACTTCAGATGACGAGCAGGGGGGTGGCCGTCGGCGGCCACGTCTGATGAAGGTCGTCGGTGCCGTCGCGGCCTGCGGCATCGTCCTCGCGGCCGCCGGGGCGGCCTGGGCGTACTGGCACCTGGACCACGGCATCAAAAGCGTCGACATCGACGGCGCGCTCGGCGACGACCGGCCCGCCAAGGCGGTGACGACACCGTCCGCGTCGGCGTCCCCGCTGCCGACCGGTTCCCTGAACATCCTGGTCCTGGGCTCCGATTCGCGCAGCGGCAAGGAGAACGCGGCCCTCGGCGGCGGCGACGTCTCGGGCGCCCGCTCGGACACGGCGATGGTGGTGCACATCGACGCGGGCCGCACCAGGGCCACGGTGGTCAGCATCCCGCGCGACACCCTCGTCACCCGGCCCTCGTGCCCGCTGGCGTCGGGCGGCAGGACGGCGGTGGCGTACGGGGCGATGTTCAACACCGCCTACGAGCTGGGCGGTCCGGTCTGCGCGGTCAAGACGGTCGAGTCGATCACGCGGATCCGTATGGACCACTTCCTGGAGATCGACTTCTCCGGGTTCGCCAAGCTGGTGGACGCGCTGGGCGGGGTCACCGTGACGACCGACCAGAACATCGACGACGACAAGAGCCATCTGCACCTGAGGGCGGGCTCCCACCACCTGAACGGCGAACAGGCCCTGGCCCTGGCCCGCACCCGGTACGGCATAGGCGACGGCAGCGACCTGGGCCGTATAGGCCTGCAGCAGAGACTGGTGAAGGCGCTGCTGGACCAGCTCGCCTCGACGAGTCTGCTCACCGACCCCGTGAAGCTGTACCGCGTCGCGGACGCGATCACCGGCAGCCTGACCACGGACACGGGCCTGGACTCCCTGCCGGAGCTGACGCGTCTGGGCGAGAGCCTCAGGGGCCTGGCGTCGAAGAACGTGACGACGGTGATGATGCCGGTGGTGCCCGCCCCCTCGGACGCCAACCGGGTGGTGGCGAAGGAGCCGGCGGCGGGCGAGCTGTGGGCGTCGCTGCGGTGAGGCCGGCCCGGAAAATCCGTCGAAGAAAATCCGCGGGCCGTGTCGATCCGCAGGGCGCTCGTTCGACGCAAGGGGTGTGAGGCCGGGAACAGCCCGGCCGCCGTACCCGAGGAGTCACCATGCCGCGTTACCTGTCGATCGTGCGCGTCGACGAGACCACCGCGCCCGCGGAGGGCCCGAGCCCCGAGCTGATGCAGCGGATGGGCGAGCTGATCGAGGAGATCACCAAGGCCGGGGTCATGCTCGACACCGCCGGGCTCACGCCGGCCGCCCAGGGCGCCCGGGTGCGCTGGGAGGGCGGGAAGCTGTCCGTCACGGACGGCCCGTTCACCGAGTCCAAGGAGGTCATCGGCGGCTACGCGCTCATGCAGTGCAAGGACAGGGCCGAGGCGATCGAGTGGGCCAAGCGGTTCGTGAAGGTGCACGAGGAGTACTGGACGATCACCTGCGAGGTCCGGGAGATCGCCGAGGGGTGAGCGCCGCTTTGCGTCCGCCCGCCGGGGGTATTGGATGGTGGGCTGTGGAACGACAGCCCGCCGCCTCCCCCGCCTGTGACGGTCCCGTCGGCGCCATCGAGACGGTCTTCCGCATGGAGGCCCCGCGCGTCATCGCCGGTGTCACGCGGATCGTCCGGGACGTCGGGATCGCCGAGGAGCTGGCGCAGGACGCCCTGGTCGCCGCGCTGGAGCAGTGGCCCCGGGACGGTGTGCCCGACAACCCGGGGGCCTGGCTCATGGCCACCGCCAAGCACCGCGCGATCGACCTCGTACGCCGCCGGGAGCGGTACGCGCGCAAGCTGGAGGAGGTCGGGCGGGACCTCGAGGCGGCGCCGCACCACGTGGACGTGCCGTCGGACCCGGACGAGATCGACGACGACCTGCTGCGGCTCGTGTTCACCGCCTGCCACCCGGTGCTGTCCGCCGAGTCCCGCATCGCCCTCACCCTGCGGCTGCTCGGCGGGCTGACCACGGCCGAGATCGCTCGCGCGTTCCTCGTGCCGGAGGCCACCGTCGCGCAGCGCATCGTCCGCGCGAAACGGACGCTCGCGACGAAGGGCGTCGCCTTCGAGGTGCCGTACGGCCCCAAGCGGGAGGCCCGGCTCGGGTCCGTGCTCGAGGTCATCTACCTGGTCTTCAACGAGGGGTACGCGACCACGGCCGGCGACGACCTGCTGCACCCCGCCCTGTGCGAGGACGCCCTGCGGCTGGCCCGGGTGCTGGCCGAGCTGATGCCCAAGGAGCCCGAGGTGCACGGGCTGGCCGCGCTGCTGGAGTTCCAGGCCTCCCGCACGGCGGCCCGCACCGGGCCGGACGGCGAGCCCGTGCTGCTCAAGGACCAGAACCGGGCGCGCTGGAACCGCCTGCTCATCGCCCGCGGCATCGCCGCCCTCGGCCGCGCCGACGCGGTCGCCGCCGCGGGGGCCCCTGGCCCGTACGTCCTGCAGGCCGCGATCGCCGCCTGCCACGCGCTCGCGCACACGTACGAGGAGACGGACTGGGCGCGCATCGCCACCCTGTACGGTCTGCTGGCCGCCCGCTCCCCGTCACCCGTCGTCGAGCTGAACCGTGCGGTCGCCGTCTCCATGGCGGAGGGACCGGGTCCGGCCCTGGAGATCGTCGACCGGCTGGCCGCCGAACCGGTCCTGCGCGGCTACCACCTGCTGCCGAGCGTCCGCGGCGACCTGCTGGCCCGGCTCGGGCGCACGGCCGAGGCGCGTGAGGAGTTCGTCCGGGCCGCCGCCCTCGCCCGCAACGAACGGGAGCGTGCGCTGCTCACGGCGCGGGCGCAGGACTGTCGTTAGAGCAGGACTGTCGTTGGACGGGGTGCCCGAGCAGCATGGTGGGCGCCCCGGCGACCCGGGTCAGGAACACGGTCACCGCCTGGGGGCCGTGCGGCTTGGGCAGGACCTTGCGGCGCAGTTCCTCCGGTTCGACGGCCGAACCTCGCTTCTTCACGGTCAGGATGCCGACCTCCCGCTCCCGCAGCAGCGCCTTCAGCTTCTTCACGTTGAAGGGGAGCCGGTCGGTGATCTCGTACGCGGTGGCGTACGGGGAGTCGCGGAGCTCGTCCGCCGTCACGTAGGCGATCGTCTCGTCGATCAGGCCGCCGTCCACGTCCTCGGCCACCTCCGCCACCAGGTGCGCGCGGATCACGGCGCCGTCGGGTTCGTAGAGGTAGCGGCCGAGGGGGCGCACCGCCGGGTCGGGCAGGCCGCGCCCGCGCAGCACGCGCGGGCCGGGCAGGAGCGTGGCCCGTACCGCGCCCGGCCGTGTGCCGAACCACAGCACCGCCTCCTTCACGTCCCCGCCGTCCGAGATCCACTCGGCCTCCGCCTCGCCGGGCACGGCCTCGTGCGGGATGCCCGGCGCCACCTTCAGGGCGGCGTGCGGGGCCTTCAGCGCCGTGGCCACCGCCCAGGACAGCGGGGGCGAGTACGCCTCCGGGTCGAAGATGCGGCCGCGTCCTCCCCGCCGTGCGGGATCGACGAAGACGGCGTCGTACGAGGACACGTCCACCTCGGTGACGTCGGCCTCGCGGACCTCGATCAGGTCGGCGAGCCCCAGCGCGTCGGCGTTCGCGCGCGCCACGGCGGCCGTCAGCGGGTCGCGGTCCACGGCCAGGACGCGGAGGCCGGCCCGGGCGAACGCGATCGCGTCGCCGCCCACGCCGCAGCACAGGTCGGCGACGGTGGACACCCCGAGGGCCCGGAGCCGCCCGGCGCGGTGGGCGGCGACCGTGGCCCTGGTGGACTGTTCGACGCCGTTGGGGGTGAAGAACATCCGCTGGGCGTCGCCCGTGCCGAACTTCGCCGCCGCCCGCTCGCGCAGCCGTGCCTGCGCGAGAGCCGCGGAGACCAGCTCGGCCGGGTGCTCGCGGCGCAGCCGGGTGGCGACGGCCAGCTCCCGCGCCGGATCGGTGCCGCGCACCTCGTCCAGGAGGGCGCGGCCCTCGGGGGTGAGCAGGGAGGCGAAGGAGAGGTCGTTCACCCGGTCATTGTCGGCCAGTCGGTGGACGGCGTGCGCCCGGCCGCGGTGTCGGCCCGCCGTGGCCGCCGGGCGCTGGAAGGATCCGGCACCATGCGGCTCGTAGGACAAAATGACAAAGAGTGCGCAAAGTGCACCGATGTGCGTGCGTCGCGCTTGACCGGTCCCGGGTCGACGGTCGCGGCCCGGACGATCCCCAGGGCACGGCGGCTGCACGCACTGCTGGCGGGGATCCTGGCCGCCGCGGTCCTGGCCGGGACGGCCGGCTGCGCCCAGTCGGTCGACCCCATCGAACGGCTGGGCAAGAAGGCGGCGCAGAGGGTAAGCAGGTCGCACGGACCGCACGACGGGGCGTACCTCCACTGGGGGCTCAGCGCCCCGCTCGCGCCCGCGCCCTGGCCGGCCCGCCCCCTGCCGCGGCGCGCGGACCCGGACGACGAAGGGCTGCCGGAGGTCCTCGACCGCGTCCCGACCCTGGACAAGGTCGTGTTCCTCACCTACGACGAGGGCGCCGAGCGGGACCCCCGGTTCGCCGAGATGGTCCGAGAACTGCGGCTGCCGGTCAGCGTGTTCCTGGACGGCGCCGAAGGGCCGGGCTACGCGCGGGTGGCACGGCTGCGGGCGGCCGGGGCGACCATCCAGAACCCCACCCTGGACCACACGGGGCTGCGCGGCCGGCCCTACGCGGAGCAGCGCGCCCAGATCTGCGCCGGGCGGGACCGTCTGCGTACCCGCCTGGCCCGGCGCCCCCTTCTGCTGCGCCCGCCGTACGGCAGGTACGACCGCACGACCCTCCGGGCCGCGGCGGACTGCGGCGTCAAGGCCCTGATCCTGTGGCGCCCGACGCACGCCTACGGAAGGTACGCCGCCCCCCACCCGGGCGACATCCTCCGCCCCCACGAACCGGGCCGCCCGCTGGCCTCCCTGACCACGGAGACGAGCCGCATCCTGCGCCGCCTGCAGTCGAGGGGCTTCACGGTGGCCCGTCTGGAGGACTACCTCTGACCGGCGGCCCGTCCGGAGGACCACCTCTGACCGCCCGGTTCGAGGACGGGGCCGTCAGGCCGGTCCGGGAGTCCGGGGTGGAGTCCCGGGGGCGGCCACCCCACTTCCGGGTGAACGGCGAACCCGGGGGGACCCGACTCACCCCGGCGCGCGGGGTCGGCATTGGCACTCCGCTTGACCGAGTGCTAATCGCGGTCATAGTCTCGGCTCTGGCACTCGACACCAGAGAGTGCCAACAAAGCGACGGGCAGGTCCGGCACCCGCGACGACGGATCGACCTGGTCGCCACCTCAGACAGTTAACCCCGTGAGATCTCCGAAGGGGGAGGTCGGATCGTGACGACCGCCAGCTCCAAGGTTGCCATCAAGCCGCTCGAGGACCGCATCGTGGTCCAGCCGCTGGACGCCGAGCAGACCACGGCCTCTGGCCTGGTCATCCCGGACACCGCCAAGGAGAAGCCCCAGGAGGGCGTCGTCCTGGCCGTGGGCCCGGGCCGTTTCGAGGACGGCAACCGCCTTCCGCTCGACGTACAGGTCGGCGACGTCGTGCTCTACAGCAAGTACGGCGGCACCGAGGTGAAGTACAACAACGAGGAGTACCTCGTTCTCTCGGCCCGCGACGTGCTCGCGATCATCGAGAAGTAATTCACCGCATTCCTGCTGTGAGCTGCGCCCCTGGCCCCCGCGACCGATAAGAGAAGCCGGGCGCCCGGGGCGCAGTTTCGTTCATCCAGATTTCCGAGAGGGCTCCCGCTGCCATGGCGAAGATCCTGAAGTTCGACGAGGACGCCCGTCGCGCCCTCGAGCGCGGCGTCAACAAGCTGGCCGACACGGTCAAGGTGACCATCGGTCCCAAGGGCCGCAACGTCGTCATCGACAAGAAGTTCGGCGCCCCGACCATCACCAACGACGGCGTCACCATCGCCCGTGAGGTCGAGATCGAGGACCCGTACGAGAACCTCGGCGCCCAGCTGGTCAAGGAGGTGGCGACCAAGACCAACGACATCGCGGGTGACGGCACCACCACCGCCACCGTGCTCGCCCAGGCGCTGGTGCGCGAGGGTCTGCGGAACGTCGCCGCGGGTGCCTCCCCGGCCGCTCTGAAGAAGGGCATCGACGCCGCCGTCAAGGCCGTCTCCGACGACCTGCTGGCGACCGCCCGCCCGATCGACGAGAAGTCCGACATCGCCGCCGTGGCCGCGCTGTCCGCCCAGGACCAGCAGGTCGGCGAGCTGATCGCCGAGGCGATGGACAAGGTCGGCAAGGACGGTGTCATCACCGTCGAGGAGTCCAACACCTTCGGTCTGGAGCTGGACTTCACCGAGGGCATGGCCTTCGACAAGGGCTACCTGTCCCCGTACTTCGTGACCGACCAGGAGCGTATGGAGGCCGTCCTCGACGACCCGTACATCCTGATCAACCAGGGCAAGATCTCCGCCATCGCGGACCTGCTGCCGCTGCTGGAGAAGGTCATCCAGGCCGGCTCCTCCAAGCCGCTGCTGATCATCGCCGAGGACGTCGAGGGCGAGGCCCTGTCCACCCTGGTCGTCAACAAGATCCGCGGCACCTTCAACGCGGTCGCCGTCAAGGCCCCCGGCTTCGGTGACCGCCGCAAGGCGATGCTGCAGGACATGGCGGTCCTCACCGGCGCCACGGTCGTCTCCGAGGAGGTCGGCCTCAAGCTCGACCAGGTCGGCCTGGACGTGCTGGGCTCCGCCCGCCGCGTCACCGTCACCAAGGACGACACCACGATCGTCGACGGCGCCGGCAAGTCCGAGGACGTCGCGGGCCGCGTCGCCCAGATCAAGGCCGAGATCGAGATCACGGACTCCGACTGGGACCGCGAGAAGCTCCAGGAGCGCCTCGCGAAGCTGGCCGGCGGCGTGTGCGTGATCAAGGTCGGCGCCGCCACCGAGGTGGAGCTGAAGGAGAAGAAGCACCGTCTGGAGGACGCCATCTCCGCGACCCGCGCCGCGGTCGAGGAGGGCATCGTCTCCGGTGGTGGCTCCGCCCTCGTCCACGCCTCCAAGGTGCTGGCCGACGGCCTCGGCAAGGAGGGCGACGAGGCCACCGGTGTCGCCATCGTGCGCCGCGCGGTCGTCGAGCCGCTGCGCTGGATCGCCGAGAACGCGGGCCTGGAGGGCTACGTCATCGCCTCCAAGGTCGCCGAGCTGGAGAAGGGCAACGGCTACAACGCCGCCACCGGCGAGTACGGCGACCTGATCAAGGCCGGCGTCATCGACCCGGTCAAGGTCACCCGCTCCGCCCTGGAGAACGCCGCCTCCATCGCCTCCCTGCTTCTGACGACCGAGACCCTCGTCGTCGAGAAGAAGGAAGAGGAGGAGCCCGCCGCGGCCGGCCACGGCCACGGTCACGCGCACTGACGCACGTCCTGCGTAGCCGAAGGCCCGGCACCCCGAGAGGGGGTGCCGGGCCTTCCCGCTGTACCGGAGGGGCCTACTGCTCCAGCTCGTCCAGGGCGCCGAGCTGCTCCATCAGCCCGAGCTGGTCGTGCTGCCACCAGGTCTCGGCGATCTTGGCGTCCGCACCGAAGCGGAAGAGGGTCATCCCGGTCATGGTGACCTTCCTGCCGGTGGCGGGGATCCCCAGGAACTCGCCCTTGTGCGTGGCGTCCCAGGTCCACCGCGCACACACCCGGTCGCCCTGTTCGATCAGCTCGTGGACCGTGAAGGTGAAGTCGAAGGCGTCCCGCCACATCCGGTACTCGCGCCGGATGGCGTCCAGGCCGATGGTGTCCTGCGGGTTGACGGGGTCGTGGCTGTGGCAGCCCTCCGCGATCAGGTCGTTGAGCGGTGGCAGTTCGCCCGCCGTCGCCAGCGTGTCGAACAGGCGTCGTACCGCATCCGTGTACAACTGCTCGTCCCGCACCACCTCCAGATCGACGAAGGTGGGCATCTCGTCGCACAGGGCGACCATGTCACGGAAGACCTGGTCGGTCTCCGGAAGGTTGGAGTTCCGCATCGCCTCCTCGTAGGAGGGGAACTCCACGATCTCGATGAAGTGCGAGGCGTCGGACCGGTCCCTGCCGATCACGTCGTGGGTCGCCGTCCGCCTGCCCCTGGTCTTCTCGACCCATCTGTCCATGATCCGGTTCATCTCGTCGAACCGGCTGGTCTTGCAGTCGATGAGCTGCACGAATGTCATGACGCCGCCTCCGACCCCCTGGGTCCTGACGCAGATACGCCCCATTTTCCCACCCGAGGGGCGGCGTCACCCGTGCTACTGCGGCCCGTACTTCCGCCCCGTCCGCGAGCTGATCCCGCCCAGCAGCGCGCGCGGCGTCACCTTCACCACGCCCATCAGCACCTTGTACCGCGGGTCCGGGATCGACAGCGTCCTGCCGCGGGCCAGGTCGGCGAGCGCGGCGGCCACCAGCTTGTCCGCGTCCAGCCACATCCAGTTCGGGATGTTGTCCGTGCCCATCCCGGCCCGCTGGTGGAACTCGGTGCGCACGAAGCCCGGGCACAGCGCCATCAGCCGTACGCCCGACCCGGCCAGGTCCTTCGCCGCGCCCTGCGTGAACTGCACGACCCACGCCTTCGACGCCCCGTAGGTGCCGCGCGGCACGAACGCCGCCACCGAGGCCACGTTGACGATCCCGCCCCGACCGCGGGTGCGCATCGCCTCCGCCGCCGCGCTCGTCAGCCGCAGCACGGCCTCGCAGTGCACCTTGAGCATCCGCAGCTCGTCGGCCATCGGCACGTCGAGATAACGGCCCTTGTTGCCGAAGCCCGCGTTGTTCACGAGCAGGTCGACCGGGTTCCTCAGGTCGGACAGGCGCGCCGCCACCGCCTCGATGCCCTCGTCGGCGGCCAGGTCGGCCGTCAGGACCTCCACCTCGACGCCGTGCCGGTCGTGCAGCTCGGTCGCCTGCTCACGCAGCCGTTTCGTGTCGCGTGCCGCCAGCACGAGGTCATGGCCGTCGGCGGCCAGCCGCCGTGCGAACGCGGCGCCGATGCCCGCGGTCGATCCCGTAATCAGAGCCGTTGTCATGGGCCAACGATAGTGACCCGGAGTCGGCGAGTCCGCCCGGTGGACCGGGCATTTCACCGGCTCCGCGGCCAACGTTCATGTGCCACCGGTCAGTTCCGGGCCGCGTATTTGCGTGCGTACTCCCGTGCCGCCGCGGCGCTCTCCGGGTGCAGTGCGTCGCCCGCCGCCAACAGGCGCGGCAGCAGGTCCCGTTCCGTGGTCACCGCGCGGAACTGCAGGGCGACCGTGATGTCGTGCTCGGGCCGGTGCACCACGGTGATGGGGTCGCCGGCCCGTATCTCACCCGGCTCGATCACCCTGAGATAGGCGCCCGGCGCGCCCCGGCGCGTGAACCGCTTCACCCAGCCGCGCTCGCCCAGGTGCTCCTGGAAAGTACGGCACGGTATCCGCCCGCAGGTCACCTCCAGGACCAGCTCCGGCCCGATCCGCCAGCGCTCGCCGATCCGTGCTCCGGCCACGTCGAGCCCCTGCGTGGTGAGGTTCTCGCCGAACGAGCCGCTCGGCAGCGACCGGCCCAGCTCGCGCTCCCAGCCGTCGAGGTCCTCGCGGGCGAACGCGTACACCGCCTGGTCGTCACCGCCGTGGTGCCGCAGGTCGCACACCGCGTCCCCGGTCAGCCCGCTCCCCCCGGCGCCCTTCGGCCCGGGCGCCGTCACCCGCACGGGCCCGTCCACCGGCCGCTTGTCGATGCCGGTGAGACCCTCCGGCTGGTCGGTGTACTCGACGGCCACCGGTCGGCCCACGTTCAGAGACAGAAGCTTCATGCCCGCACGGTAAGGGACCCCGAGTCAAAGCGTCGACGCGATATTCGCCGCTCTGTCCAAGACTCTTTTATGATCGCAGCGTGATCGAGGCCCGACATCTCCGCGTACTGCGCGCCGTGGCCACCACCGGCTCCTTCTCGGCGGCGGCCCGCGAGCTCGGCTGCACCCAGCCCGCCGTCAGCCAGCAGATGAAGGCCCTGGAGGCGTCCGTCGGCACGCCGCTGCTGGTCCGCAGCGGCCGCGAGATGCGCCTCACGGAGGCGGGCGAGGCGCTGGTGCGGCATGCGGCGGGCATCCTCGCCGGGCTGACCGCCGCCGAGGAGGAGGTCGCCGCCATCGCGGGCCTGCGGGCCGGCCGCGTCCGCCTCGTCTCCTTCCCGAGCGGCAGCTCCACGCTCGTCCCCACCGCGCTGGCCGCCCTGCGCGCCGCGCACCCGGGCACCCGTGTCTCCCTGGAGGAGGCCGAGCCGCCGGAGTCCGTGGACAGGCTGCGCGCCGGTGACTGCGACATCGCGCTCGCCTTCCGGTACGAGGGCGCCGAGGCGGGCGCCGAGGAGTGGGACGACCTGGTCGTACGGCCGCTGCTCACCGACCGGCTCGTCGGGCTCGTCCCCGAGGGGCACCGGCTGGCGCGTGCCGAGTCGGTCGCCATCGGCGAACTCGCCGGGGAACCGTGGATCGCGGGCTGCCCGCGCTGCCGGGGGCGGCTCGTGCAGGTGTGCGAGGGTGCGGGCTTCACGCCGCGCATCGACTTCGCGACGGACGACTACCCGGCGGTGGTCGGTCTGGTGGGCGCGGGCCTCGGCGTGGCCGTCCTGCCCCAGCTCGCGGTCGAGTCCGTACGTCCGCGGGGAGTGCGTCCGGTCGCGCTCGAGCCGGCGGTACGCCGGGAGATCGTCGCCCTCACGCTGCCGGACCTGGCCCAGGTGCCGGCGGTGGCGGCGACACTGGGGGAACTGGCGCGAGCGGCCGTGCGGTAGGGGTGCCGGACGGGGATCGGCGGCGCGTACGGCTGGGGTCGGGGCGCGTACGGCCAGGGTTCGGGCGCGTAGGGCTGGAGTCCGGGCTTTTGCGTAGGGCAGGAGTCCGGGGCGCGTAGGGCTGGGGTCCGGGCGCGTACGGCAGGGGCGTGGCGCCTGCGGCAGGGACGCGGCGGTGGATTCTCGTGTGGCTGCGGCGGATCCGGTGGCGGATTCTCGTGTGGCTGCGGCGGATCCGGTGGCGGATTCTCGTGTGGCTGCGGCGGATCCGGTGGCCGACTCTCGTGTGGCCGCGGCGGGCTCTGCGTGGCTGCGGCGGGCTCTCGCCTCGTGGCGGGGATCCGCGGGATGCGGTGACGGGTGCGGCTGGGATGGGGAATGCCGACGGCCCCCGTATGTCCCCTGAACGGCCCGACCCGTGAAACGGCCCCCTCGTGGAGGTGCCTGCCCCCTGAAACAGCCCCCTCGGGGCGCTGGACGCCCCAACGTCGGGCACCTGTGCGTGCCCGCGACCGAAGAAACGTTCCTTCAGTTGTTCGAAGAGGCGTGACCGTGGCCACCGCCCGTCGTCGAGGCCGGTACGAGCCGGTTCCGCGCCCGCCCCATGAGCTCCTCGCGCTCGTCCTCGGTCAGCCCGCCCCAGACCCCGTACGGCTCGCGCACCGCCAGGGCATGGGCCGCACACTCGGCGCGGACCGGGCACCTCATGCAGACCTCTTTGGCCGAGTTCTCGCGAGCGCTCCGGGCCGCCCCGCGTTCACCCTCCGGATGGAAGAAGAGCGAACTGTCGACCCCACGGCAGGCCGCATGGAGCTGCCAGTCCCACAGATCCGCGTTCGGACCGGGAAGGCGGGAGAAATCTGCCATTGCGTGTCCCCTTGTTGCCGTTCTGGGCGGATATGGGTTCTCGACCGTGCAGCGACGATCTTATGGGATGAAAATATGACTCATTGCGAATCTAGCTCCAGACACCAGCTAACAGGAAGAAAAGCGGCTAAATGGGGCATAGGTTGTGATGAAAGTTCGGGGTTACGCTGCGCGTGTCTGCACCGTGTCCGCGCCCTCACGTACAGTGCCGAAGATGGCTTGCTGCACCGTAACTCTTTCGAGTGACCATCGTTGAGAGTGCGGAGGCGGTTGAAACAACAAGCGCTCGGGCAGGCGTCCGAGGGCGTCGACCGCACAGGTGACGATTCGTACCAGCCTGGAGGCTCAAGGTGACGCGCATCAGCTGCGGAGGGCGGTCATGACATCCGTCCTCGTCTGCGACGACTCCCCGCTTGCCCGAGAGGCGCTCCGCCGCGCGGTGGCGACCGTGCCCGGTGTCGAGCGCGTGACGACGGCGGCCAACGGCGAGGAAGTCCTCCGCCGCTGGGGTGCCGACCGTTCGGACCTGATTCTGATGGACGTACGCATGCCCGGCCTGGGCGGCGTCGAGACGGTCCGGCGGCTGCTGTCCGCCGACCCCGGTGCGCGCATCATCATGCTCACCGTCGCGGAGGACCTGGACGGGGTGGCGCTCGCGGTCGCCGCCGGCGCACGGGGCTACCTGCACAAGGACGCCTCGCGCGCGGAGTTGCGCGCGACCGTCACGCAGGCCCTCGCCGACCCGACCTGGCGGCTCGCGCCCAGGCGGCTGCGCTCGGCCGAGATGGGCGCCGCGCCCACGCTCACCGCGCGCGAGATCCAGGTGCTCGAGGGCATGAGCCACGGCCGTTCCAACGCGGAGATCGGCCGTGAGCTGTTCCTCTCCGAGGACACCGTCAAGACGCACGCCCGGCGTCTGTTCAAGAAGCTCGGCGCGTCCGACCGCGCACACGCGGTGGCGCTCGGCTTCCGGTGGGGCCTGGTCCGCTAAGTGGATCATCGCGGGGGTGCGCGGATCCCCGCCTGCCGCAGGGCGGGCGGGGCACGGCGACCTCGGGGATGCTCCTCCCTCGAGCCGCCCGGCGAAGGGGCCCGTCCGGTGCCCGCTGCTCGTTTCGTCGCGGATGCCGCATCCTTGAGGGTGTGGAGTTCCTCGGGGACGAGTCGATCGAGCGGCAGGGGAGGGCGCAGGAGATGAGTTCCGGCGCACCTGCTCATAACGCTTCGGTGCACAACTACGGACGCAGTGCCACGGACCGTACGACGCCGAGGCACCATGGATCGATGCGCGACGACGAGACAACGCTGATCGGTGCGCTCGTCCATCGCGCCGTCGACGGCGACGAGCAGGCGACCCACGACCTGCTCGCCCGCGTCCACCCCCTGGCGCTGCGCTACTGCCGTACGCGACTGTCCCGGCTGCCCGGCGACGCCCGGCACTTCGTCGAGGACCTGGCCCAGGAGGTCTGCGTCGCGGTGCTGCTCGCCCTGCCGCGCTACAAGGACACCGGGCGCCCCTTCGAGGCGTTCGTCTTCGCGATCGCCGCGCACAAGGTCGCGGACCTGCAGCGGGCGGCGATGCGCCATCCCGGGTCGACGGCGGTCCCCTCGGACGAGATGCCCGAACGTCCGGACGACTCGCTCGGCCCCGAGGAGCGCGCCCTGCTCAGCAGCGACGCCGAGTGGGCCAAGAAGCTCCTGGCCAACCTCCCCGAGAACCAGCGCGAGCTGCTCCTGCTGCGCATCGCGGTGGGGTTGACGGCCGAGGAGACGGGTCAGATGTTGGGAATGTCACCGGGAGCGGTGAGGGTCGCCCAGCACAGGGCGCTGAGCAGGCTGCGGGCGCTCGCCGAGCAGTAGCGGGTCACGCGCCGGGCAGCAGCGAGTTCCTTGTGGGTGCGCCGCCTTGGGGGTCCCGTGTGAACAGGCCGAACACGGAATCCGTACGAACACACGAAGCCGGGGGTCGCCCCGAACCGTGGAATGAGAGCTCCCCGCTTCCCGTTAGCATGGACATCCGCACCGATCAAGGCCATTTGGGGAAGGTGTCATGACTGCCAACGTCGACGGAGTGCCCGAGAAATTCGCGACACTCGGGCTGACCTACGACGACGTGCTGCTGCTGCCGGGCGCATCCGAGGTGCTCCCCAACGCGGTCGACACCTCGTCCCGCATCTCCCGCAACGTCCGGGTCAACATCCCGCTCCTGTCCGCCGCCATGGACAAGGTCACCGAGGCGCGCATGGCGATCGCCATGGCCCGTCTGGGCGGCGTCGGCGTTCTGCACCGCAACCTCTCCATCGAGGACCAGGTCAACCAGGTCGACCTGGTGAAGCGGTCGGAGTCCGGGATGGTCACCGACCCGATCACGGTGCACCCCGACGCCACGCTCGCCGAGGCGGACGCGCTGTGCGCCAAGTTCCGCATCAGCGGCGTCCCGGTCACCGACCCGGCCGGCAAGCTCCTCGGCATCGTCACCAACCGCGACATGGCCTTCGAGAGCGACCGCACCCGCAAGGTGCGCGAGGTCATGACCCCGATGCCCCTGGTCACCGGCAAGGTCGGCATCTCCGGTCCGGACGCCATGGAACTGCTGCGGCGCCACAAGATCGAGAAGCTTCCGCTGGTCGACGACGCGGGCGTCCTCAAGGGCCTGATCACGGTCAAGGACTTCGTGAAGGCCGAGAAGTACCCCAACGCGGCGAAGGACGCCGAGGGCCGACTGCTCGTGGGTGCCGCCGTGGGCGCCAGCCCCGAGGCGCTGGAGCGGGCCCAGGCCCTCGCCGCGGCCGGTGTGGACTTCCTCGTGGTCGACACCTCGCACGGCCACAACAGCAACGCCCTGAGCTGGATGGCGAAGATCAAGTCGAGCGTGGACGTCGACGTGATCGGCGGCAACGTCGCCACCCGTGACGGCGCGCAGGCGCTCATCGACGCCGGTGTGGACGGTATCAAGGTGGGAGTGGGCCCGGGCTCGATCTGCACCACCCGTGTGGTCGCCGGCATCGGCGTCCCCCAGGTCACCGCCATCTACGAGGCGTCCCTCGCGGCCCGTCCGGCCGGCATCCCGCTGATCGGCGACGGCGGCCTGCAGTACTCCGGTGACATCGGCAAGGCGCTGGCCGCGGGCGCCGACACGGTGATGCTGGGCAGCCTCCTCGCCGGCTGCGAGGAGTCCCCGGGCGAGCTGCTCTTCATCAACGGCAAGCAGTTCAAGTCGTACCGCGGCATGGGGTCGCTCGGCGCCATGCAGTCGCGGGGCCAGGGCAGGTCGTACTCCAAGGACCGCTACTTCCAGGCCGACGTGGCGTCCGACGACAAGCTCGTGCCCGAGGGCGTCGAGGGCCAGGTGCCCTACCGCGGCCCGCTGTCCAACGTGCTGCACCAGCTCGTCGGCGGCCTGCGCCAGACCATGGGCTACGTGGGCGCGGCCACGATCGAGGAGATGGAGTCCAAGGGCCGCTTCGTACGGATCACGTCCGCGGGTCTGAAGGAGTCCCACCCGCACGACATCCAGATGACGGTCGAGGCGCCGAACTACAGCACCAAGCAGTGAGGCCCACGCGCGCGTGAAGGCCGGTGACAGGGCGCCCCGGGATGCTCCGGGGCGCCCTTCGCCGTACCTGCGGAGGGCCGCTGCCGCACCCGTCGGCGATACTGGAAGACGCTGAAACGCATCAGGGAAAGGCCACAGACGTGACTGAGATCGAGATCGGGCGCGGCAAGCGCGGCCGCCGGGCGTACGCCTTCGACGACATCGCCGTCGTCCCCAGCCGCCGTACGCGGGACCCGAAGGAGGTCTCGATCGCCTGGCAGATCGACGCCTACCGCTTCGAGCTGCCGTTCCTGGCCGCCCCCATGGACTCCGTGGTCTCCCCGGCCACCGCCATCCGCATCGGAGAGCTCGGCGGCCTGGGCGTGCTGAACCTCGAGGGCCTGTGGACGCGGTACGAGGACCCGCAGCCGCTGCTCGACGAGATCGCCGAGCTGCCGGCCGAGACCGCGACCAGGCGCCTCCAGGAGATCTACGCCGCTCCCATCAAGGAGGAGCTGATCGGCGCGCGCATCAAGGAGGTGCGCGACTCGGGCGTGGTCACCGCGGCCGCGCTCTCCCCGCAGCGCACGGCGCAGTTCTCCAAGGCGGTCGTCGACGCGGGCGTGGACATCTTCGTCATCCGCGGCACCACGGTGTCGGCGGAGCACGTCTCCGGCTCGCACGAGCCGCTGAACCTGAAGCAGTTCATCTACGAGCTCGACGTCCCGGTGATCGTCGGCGGCTGCGCCACGTACACCGCGGCCCTGCACCTGATGCGCACCGGCGCGGCGGGCGTCCTGGTCGGCTTCGGCGGCGGCGCCGCGCACACCACGCGCAACGTGCTCGGCATCCAGGTCCCCATGGCCACGGCGGTCGCGGACGTGGCGGCGGCCCGCCGCGACTACATGGACGAGTCCGGTGGCCGGTACGTGCACGTCATCGCGGACGGCGGCGTCGGCTGGTCCGGCGACCTGCCGAAGGCGATCGCCTGCGGCGCGGACGCGGTGATGATGGGCTCGCCGCTCGCGCGGGCGACGGACGCCCCGGGGAAGGGCCACCACTGGGGCATGGAGGCGGTCAACGAGGAGCTGCCGCGCGGCCAGAAGGTCGACCTCGGCACGGTCGGCACCATCGAGGAGGTCCTCACGGGCCCGTCGCACACGCCGGACGGCTCGATGAACTTCTTCGGGGCGCTGCGGCGGGCGATGGCCACGACCGGTTACAGCGAGCTGAAGGAGTTCCAGCGGGTCGAGGTGACGGTGGCGGACTCGCAGCACCGGCGGTAGCCGTACGGCGCGTCGAGGGCCCGGTCCACCCTTCGGGGTGGGCCGGGCCCTTTCCTGTGCGCTGGGCGTTTTCGCAGGTGGAGGCGCGTGCTGTGGAGTGGGCGCGCACGGTTGCCTTCGGGGCGGATACGCCGGGGGAGGGCGGTTCCGGGGCGGTAACGTCCGTGACGCCGGCCTGGGCCTGCGGCCTTCCGGCTCCGGCTGGTGAAGTTCCGGAGGAGGTGGATCTTGCGGATTCACGGCCGCTGAGCGGCCACCCCCAAGAGACCTAGGGGTGGACACTCCGCCTAGCGGCCAGGAGCCCGCTGCAGTAGCCCCTGCGGTGGGCTCCACCTTTTTGTACGGCACCGGATCCACTCGTCCACCGGTACGGCACCAGAAGAGCGGCCGCCCCTGCGAGAACCAGGGGCGGACACCCGTCACCGGCTGGAAGCCCGCCGCCGGGCCGACGGACTCCGTGCTCGTACGCTGTCGATGCGGAGAACCCCGAGCCACCAACCCTGGAAGCTCAAGCCCCCACGCGCCCCCCTTCACAACCGATGCGCCGCCCCCGCAGGCGTGGCCCCCCGCGTGTCCAGCAGCAACTGCGCCTTCACCGACAGCCCCTGCAGGTCGTACGTCCGGTGCTGCTGCAACAGAACCGTCAGGTCCGCCCCGGCCACCGCCTCGTACAGCGAGTCCGCGCGCGGGACCGGGCGGTCCAGGACGCTCCACGCGGGCACGTACGGGTCGTGGTAGCTGAGGGACGCGCCCAGTTCCAGCAGCCGCAGGGCGATCTCCTGCGCGGGGGAGCCGTGCAGGTCGCCGACGTCCGGTTTGTACGTCACGCCGAGCAGCAGCACGCGGGCGCCTCGCGCCGACTTGCCGTGCTCGTTCAGGAGGGTGGCGGCGCGCTGGACGACGTACTGGGGCATGCGGCCGTTGACCTGCCGGGCCAGTTCGACCATGCGCAGGCTGTGCCCGGTTCGGCCGGCCAGGTCCTGGGCGACGGCGTGGCCGCCGACGCCGGGGCCGGGGCGGAAGGCCTGGAAGCCGAACGGTTTGGTCTCCGCACAGCGGATGACGTCCCACAGGTCCACGCCCAGGTCGTGGCAGAGCACCGCCATCTCGTTGACCAGGGCGATGTTGACCTGCCGGTAGTTGGTCTCCAGCACCTGCACGGTCTCCGCCTCGCGCGGTCCACGCGCGCGTACCACCTTGTCGGTCAGGCGCCCGTAGAAGGTGGCGGCCGACTCGGTGCAGGCGGGGGTGAGGCCGCCGATGACCTTGGGGGTGTTGGCGGTCCCGAAGTCGCGGTTGCCGGGGTCGACGCGGCTCGGCGAGTACGCGAGGTGGAAGTCGCGTCCGGCGCGCAGTCCGGACGTCCTTTCGAGGAGTGGGCAAAGGAAGCCCTCCGTGGTGCCGGGCGGCACCGGGGACTCCAGGATCACGGTGGTGTGCGGGCGCAGCCGTGCGGCGAGGGTCCGGGCGGCCGTCTCCACCTGGGTGAGATCGAGTCCGCCGCCGTCGCCGCGCGGGACGGGGGCGCAGATGGCGGCGGTGCGGACGCGGCCGAGCTCGGCGGGGTTGGTGGTCGGCCGGAATCCGCGCGCGAGCATGCGGCGGACTTCGGCGGCGGTGAGGGAACCGGCCTCGGGTCCGGTCTGGTACCCGAGCGTGGCGAGGCCGGCGGCGACGGCGGCCTGGGCCAGGGGCAGGCCGAGGTGGCCGAGTCCGATGACGGCGAGATCTGCGGGCATGGCGTGGGCCGTCCTTCCCAATAGCCGAGGTGGGAGAGGTGCGCAACCGCTGTGGACAGAACGAGCGAGCGCAGTGTCAGACTAAGAGTAAATATGACCGATTTGCGGTATTGATGGGTGGCGTTTCCGTCAGTGTTGTCCACAGGCTGCTGGTGCGTGGTGGCCGAAGTCGGGCATCCCGGTCAGACTTTGGGCATGGGGGACATGAGCCGGGCTTCGCCCGACTGACGGATGTGGCCGGCGCGACGGAGCGGGAGGCAGCGGTGAGGACAGCGGCACTGGGGCCGGCGCAGCGCGCCGAGTCACTGGCGGGAATGGCCGAGCGCGAGCTGGACGTGCTGGTCGTGGGCGGTGGCGTGGTCGGCGCGGGCGTCGCGCTGGACGCCGCCACGCGCGGTCTGTCCACGGGCCTGGTCGAGGCCCGTGACTGGGCGTCGGGCACCTCCAGCAGGTCCAGCAAACTGATACACGGCGGCCTGCGCTATCTCGAGATGCTGGACTTCGCCCTCGTGCGCGAGGCGCTGAAGGAGCGCGGGCTGCTGCTGGAGCGCCTGGCGCCCCATCTCGTGAAGCCGGTGCCCTTCCTGTATCCGCTTCAGCACAAGGGCTGGGAGCGGCTGTACGCGGGCTCGGGCGTCGCGCTCTACGACGCCATGTCGATGGCCCGCGGCCACGGTCGGGGCCTGCCGCTGCACCGCCACCTGAGCCGTCGTCACGCGCTGCGCATCGCGCCCTGCTTGAAGAAGGAGGCGCTGGTCGGCGCCTTGCAGTACTACGACGCGCAGGTCGACGACGCCCGCCTGGTGGCGACGCTGGTGCGCACGGCCGCGTGGTACGGAGCCAAGGTCGCCAACCGTGCGCGGGTGACCGGCTTCCTGCGCGAGGGCGAGCGGGTCGTCGGCGCCAGGGTGCAGGACGTGGAGGCGGGCGGGGAGTACGAGATCCGCGCCCAGCAGGTCGTCAACGCGACGGGGGTGTGGACCGACGACACCCAGGCGATGGTGGGCGAGCGGGGCCGCTTCCACGTGCGGGCGTCCAAGGGCATCCACCTGGTGGTGCCGAAGGACCGGGTGCACTCGTCGACGGGCCTGATCCTGCGGACCGAGAAGTCCGTCCTCTTCGTCATACCGTGGGGCCGGCACTGGATCATCGGGACCACCGACACCGACTGGAACCTGGACAAGGCCCACCCGGCGGCCTCCAGCGCGGACATCGACTACCTGCTGGAGCACGTGAACTCCGTCCTGGCCGTGCCCCTCACCCGCGACGACGTGGAGGGCGTGTACGCGGGCCTGCGGCCCCTGCTCGCCGGGGAGTCGGACGCGACCAGCAAGCTCTCCCGCGAGCACACCGTGGCGCACCCGGTGCCCGGCCTGGTGGTCGTGGCGGGCGGCAAGTACACGACGTACCGGGTGATGGCCAAGGACGCCGTCGACGAGGCGGTGCACGCCCTGGACCGGCGGGTCGCCGACTGCGTCACCGAGGACGTCCCGCTGCTGGGCGCCGAGGGCTACCGGGCGCTGTGGAACGCGCGGGCACGCATAGCCGCGCGCACCGGACTGCACGTCGTGCGGGTGGAACACCTGCTGAACCGCTACGGCTCGCTGGCGGAGGAAGTGCTCGACCTGGTCGCCGACGACCCGTCACTGGGCGAACCCCTGCACGCGGCCGACGACTACCTGCGCGCGGAGGTCGTCTACGCCGCGTCATATGAGGGCGCGCGCCATCTGGACGACGTGCTGACCCGGCGGACCCGCATCTCCATCGAGACGTTCGACCGCGGCACGCGCAGCGCCCGTGAGGTGGCGGAACTGATGGCGCCGGTGCTCGGCTGGGACTCCGGCCAGGTCGAGCGCGAGGTCGAGCACTACGAGAAGCGGGTCCAGGCGGAGCGGGAGTCCCAGCGCCAGCCCGACGATCTGACGGCGGACGCGGCGAGGCTGGGGGCACCGGACATAGCGCCGCTGTAGGAGGGGCGCGGAGCGGTCTCCGCTCAAGCGGCGGCGGTCTCCGTGAGCGGCACCCGGGGATCTCCGTGGGCGCGCACGGGAGCTGACTCCCCGGCGGCCGTGCCGGGGCCGCTCGGGCCGGCCGGGTGGCTGCGGCACGGCGGCGCGAAGGGGCGCGGCGGGACGCGACGCCGGGGCGATCCGGGTGCCCGGCGTACGCCTGGGCCGCCGCACCGCCCCGGTCCACCGCCTTCCGGCGTCCTCCGACCGGGGGGAGCCGTCGAATCAGGGGCACCCTGGGCGTGGGACGGTCCGTGCGTGGGGGACAATGGAGGCTCTGTCAGGGCGGGTTGCATGAGGGGACGCATGTCGGAGGCGGAGCGGGCGGGGACAACCCGTCAGGACAAGAGCGAACGTCTCCTCGCCGGGCGGTACCGGCTGGGGGACGTACTCGGCCGCGGCGGCATGGGCACGGTGTGGCGGGCCGAGGACGAGACCCTGGGGCGTACGGTCGCCGTCAAGGAACTCAGGTTCCCGTCGAACATCGACGAGGACGAGAAGCGACGGCTCATCACGCGCACGCTGCGGGAGGCCAAGGCGATCGCCCGGATCCGCAACAACGGCGCGGTGACCGTCTTCGACGTGGTCCACGAGGACGACCGGCCCTGGATCGTGATGGAGCTGATCGAGGGCAAGTCGCTCGCCGAGGTCATCCGCGAGGACGGCCTGCTCGAGCCCAAGCGCGCCGCCGAGGTCGGGCTCGCCATCCTCGACGTGCTGCGGGCCGCGCACCGCGAGGGCATCCTGCACCGCGACGTGAAGCCGTCGAACGTGCTGATCGCCGAGGACGGCCGGGTCGTGCTCACCGACTTCGGCATCGCCCAGGTGGAGGGCGACCCGTCCATCACCTCCACGGGCATGCTCGTCGGCGCCCCCTCCTACATCTCCCCGGAGCGCGCCCGCGGGCACAAGCCCGGCCCGGCGGCGGACCTGTGGTCGCTCGGCGGACTGCTGTACGCGGCGGTGGAGGGCACCCCGCCCTACGACAAGGGGTCGGCGATCGCCACGCTGACCGCGGTGATGACCGAGCCGGTGGAGGAGCCGAAGAACGCCGGCCCGCTGAAGACCGTCATCTACGGGCTGCTCACCAAGGATCCGGCGCAGCGGCTCGACGACGCGGGCGCGCGGGCGCTGCTCAACGAGGTCATCCACGCGCCCGACACCGAGGAGAAGGTGCCGGCGGACGCGACGCGCGTCGTGGCGTTGCCGCCGGTGCCCAAGGAGTCCAAGGAGCCCAAGCAGCCCAAGGAGAAGGGCGCGCCGGGGTCCGGGGCCAAGCGGGGCGAGGAGGCCGCGGACCGGCTGCGCGGGGCCCTGCGGTCGGTGCGCAAGGCGGCGTCGGCCGGCGCGGCGACCGCCGGTGCCGCGACGGCCGCGCGGGCCGAGGGACCCGCCCCCGCCAAGACGGCCGAGGACGCGGTGCCCGCGCGTGCGGACGCGCCCGTGGCCGGGGCGCCCGCGGCCGGTGCCGGGCGCCCGGGAGGCGCCTCGGCGGGCGCACGGGAACACACGGCTGCCGTGGGATCGAACTCCGGTCCGGCGAAGCCGAGTTCGGGATGGCCCATCGTGCCGGACCCGGACCGGCCGCCGCGCCCGGTGACGCCGCCCCGGGCGCCGCTCACCGACGTGGTGCCCAAGCGGACGCTGGTGATCGTCGCCGTCGTCCTGGTGCTCGCGGTGCTCGGTACCGTGCTCGCGCTCACCCTGCCGGGCGGGGACGACGACTCGCAGAACGGCTCCAAGGGCACCGACAGGCCCGTCGCGACCGCCAGGGGCGGCGGCAAGGGCAGCGGCGGCGGGACGCGTACGGGCAGCGGAAGCACCGGCACGAGCACGAACGGCTCGGACCAGCAGAACGCGGCGGACAGCGCACCCGTCGCGAGCGTCAGTGCCTCCGCGTCCGGTGCGGCGGGCGACGGCCCCGCGGTGAAGACGTACAAGGGCGGTCAGGGCTACTCGATCGGGTTGCCGGCCGGCTGGAAGTACGCGTCGTCGGACTCCGCGGGCGACCGTTTCACCGGGCCGAACGGGCAGAAGCTGCTGGTCGCCTGGACGTCCACGCCCAAGGACGACCCGGTGGCGGACTGGAACGGCCAGGAGCGCTACATGGTGCGCCCCCAGTACCACCGGATCCGCATCGAGAAGGTGGACTACCGCGGCTGGAACACCGCCGACTGGGAGTTCACCTACGTGGACTCCGGCACCACCTACCGGGTGATCGACCGCGGATTCGTCGTCAACCCGCACCAGGGGTACGGGCTGATGTACACGGCCAAGGCGGACGACTGGGACGGGAACCTGCGCAAGAGCACCTGGCAGACGCTGACGCAGACGTTCCGGCCGAAGTCGTGACGTACCGAGCGTCCGGCTGACGTTCCGTCCGATCGTGTAGCGGGCAGATATGACATCCCCGGGTTGCAGGTTGCCTCCGGCACGTATCGTGAGGACGGATCGCCAGCCGTACGCATCCCGAAAGGGACGCGAGGCGAACGGAACTGACCGACCGGGCGGCCGGGGGAGGGCATCGTGGACGACTACGCGGGACGGGTACTCGCGGACCGCTACCGCCTGCCGCTGCCGCCCGCCGACGCGTACGAGTTCGCCGAGACCCGGGCCTTCGACACCTACAGCGGGCAGGAGGTCCTGATACGGCAGGTGCCGTTGCCCGAGGTCGTCGAGGCGGAGGTGCTCGACGCGGACGGGCTGCCCGAAGGGTTCGTGGCGCGCGCCGGGCACGGCGGCGGACCCGGCCGGACGACGGCCACGCGCCGGCCCACCGACCCGGCCGTGCGGCGCGCCATCGAGGCCGCGCAGGCCGCCGCGCAGATACCCGACCACCCCCGGCTGGACCAGGTCTTCGACGTGTTCGCCGAGGACGGCTCGCTGTGGATCGTCAGCGAACTCGTGGCCGCGACTCCGCTCGCCGCGCTGCTCGCCGAGCAGCCGCTGACGCCGTACCGCGCGGCCGAGGTCGCCTCCGACGTCCTCATGGCGTTGCGCGTCCTGCACGCCCACGGCTGGGTGCACCGCAACATCACCGCCCGCACGGTGCTCGTCTGCGACGACGGCCGCGTGATACTGACCGGCCTGGCCGCCGGGGCGGCCGAGGAGGCGCTGTGCGGGTACGACCCGGTACCGGCACGGGAGCCCGAGCCGGGGCCCGGTACGACGGGCGGGGACGCCGCGGCCCCGGCGCCCGCTCCCCGGCCCGGTGGGCCCGGCGGCGGCACGCTCCGCTCCGGCGCGACCGTGGGCGGCATGGACGCCGAGGCCGCACGACGGGCCGCGATCGAGGCACGGGCGAACGGGGCCGCCCCGGGCGCGGCCGGGGCCGGTGTGCCCGTCGTGGCGCCCCGCACGCTGGAGTCCGCGGAGGACGTGCGGGCGGCCCGGGCGGGGGCGATCGCGGCCTACCGCGCCGGGGCCCGGGCCGCGGCCCGGGTGCAGGAGGAACAGTCCGGCGGCCGGACGGCGTTGCCCGCGCCCCGCCCGGCCGGCACCGGCCCCGACCACTCGCCCCCGCCGCCGTCCGGGCAGGGCGGCGGCCCCGGCACCCCGCCCCCGGGCCAGATCGCCGACCCGTACGGGACGGGCCGTACGGCGTCCTGGCACAGCGCCGTCCCCCGCCCCACGGCTCCCGCCCCCGACGCCCCATCAGGCCCCCGGGGCACCGACGGCGGCCCGGCCGAACGAGCCGCGCCCCCCGCCTCCGCCGCCCCCTGGCCCCACCGCGGCCCCGCCACCCCCCTCGCCGCCGAGCGGGCGCGGCAGGCCCGGATGGCCGTGGTCGGCCCGGTCACCGAGCGGTGGGCGCCGGAACAGGCCGGACCCGTGCACGAGAACTGGCAGCTCGCGCCCCCGATCGGGCCCGCGACCGACCTGTGGGCGCTGGGCGCGCTGCTGTTCCGGGCCGTGCAGGGGCACGCCCCGTACCCCGAGGAGAGCACCGCCGAACTGGTCCAGCTCGTCTGCTCCGAGCCGCCCGCCTTCGCCGAGGAGTGCGGCCCGCTGCGCCCCGTCGTGGAGTCGTTGCTGCGTCAGGACCCGACCGAGCGGCTGGACTTCGAGGAGCTGCGCGGCTGGGTGCGCTCCCTCGTACGGTCCGCGCCCGAGCCGGAGGCGGGGGCGCACGTCATCGCCGCGCCGCCCGTCGACCCCGCCCGGCTGCCGATCGTGCGGCGCCGCGGCGAGCTGGTCCGCAGGCGCCGGGCCGGGCTGCCCGCGACCACCCACGCCCGCCACAAACGCGCCAAGGACGGCCACCCCCGGCCCCGCCGCCTCGGCCGCACCCTCCTGCTGCTGATCCTGCTCGCGCTGGCCGCGGCGATCGCGTACGCCATGGCCTTCATGCCGAAGGCCGGGGCCGGCAACGGCAGCGGCACGACCGGGGAACGCACCGGCGCCGCCGGAGAGGCGAGCCCCGCCCCGCAGCGGTCGGACACCGGCGGCGCGCCGCAGCCGGGGCAGGGCGGCTCCACGAGCCCCTCCCGGCCGGCCGAGTCACCGCAGACGCAGTCCACCGGCACCCAGGTCGCCCAGGGGTTCACCCTCCGCAAGGACCCCGAGGGCTTCAGCGTCGCCGTGGCGAACGGCTGGAACCGGTCGCCGAAGAACGCGCAGGGTCAGGTCGTCTACGCCCAGGGCGACTTCGAGCTGATCGTCGTGCCCGGACGCGACAGCACCGGCAGGTACGGCTCCGACCCGCTGACGTACCAGCGCGAGTCGGAGCCCGAACTGCAGCCGTTCCGCGACTCGACCTGGGCCACCTCCAGCGGGATGCGCCGCATCGACGTCGGCGGACGGACCATGGCCGAGGGGCAGTTCACCTGGACGAACGGCAACGGACAGGAGCTGTTCGTCCGCAACCTCGCCGTCCTCGTAGACGGCCACTACCACGTGGTGCAGGTCCGCGGCCCCGACGCCGAACGCGACGAGGTCACCCGGCTGTTCGAACAGGCCGAGCAGACCTACCGGGTGACGAACTGACCGGCCCGGGCACCCACGGTGGTCCGATTGCGCTGAGTGTGCGGTGGTTCCGTCCCGTACGAGGAAGGGAGAACCGTCACAGTGCGGTCTCCGTTACGGCCCCGCCGGTTCCCTGTGCGGGGGCCGGTATTTAGTCTGAGCCCTGTCAAGAACACTGCGGGGAAACGTGAATCAGATGCAGGGCCTGCTCCTCGCGGGCCGCTACCGGCTCGTCGACTCCATCGGCAGCGGCGGCATGGGCCGGGTGTGGCGCGCCCACGACGAGGTGCTGCACCGGGCGGTCGCCATCAAGGAACTGACGGCCGCACTGTACGTCACGGAAAGTGACCGAGCCGTGCTCCTCGCCCGTACCCACGCCGAGGCACGGGCCGCCGCGCGCATCAACCACTCGGCCGTCGTCACGGTGCACGACGTCCTGGAGCACGACAACCGGCCGTGGATCGTCATGGAGCTCGTCGAGGGCGGCTCGCTGGCCGACGCGGTCAAGGAACGCGGCCGGGTCGAGGCGACCGAGGCCGCGCGGATCGGGCTGTGGGTGCTGCGCGCGCTGCGCGCCGCGCACTCCGCGGGCGTGCTGCACCGCGACGTCAAGCCCGGCAACGTCCTGCTCGCCGCCGACGGCCGGGTGCTGCTCACCGACTTCGGGATCGCGCAGGTCGAGGGCGACACCACCATCACCCGCACCGGAGAGATCGTCGGGTCGGTCGACTACCTCGCACCCGAGCGCGTCCGCGGCCACGACCCGGGCCCGGCCTCCGACCTGTGGGCACTGGGCGCCACGCTGTACACGGCGGTGGAGGGCAGATCGCCGTTCCGGCGGACCTCGCCGCTGACCACCATGCAGGCCGTGGTCGACGAGGATCCGGAGCCGCCGCGGTTCGCCGACGCCCTGGAACCGGTGATCTCGGGCCTGCTGCGCAAGGATCCGGCCGAGCGGCCCGACGCGGCGCGGCTGGAGCAGATGCTGGCCGAGGCGGCGGAGGGACGGCGGCCGAGGGCGGCACAGGAGTACGTGGCGACACGGCACGTCGACCTGAGCGAGGCCCGGGACACGACCGCGCACGTGCCGCGCCCCCGGCAGGGGCGCGAGGCGGAGACGGCCCGGGGCACCGCGCCCCAGCCCGCCATGCCGCCGGCGCCGCGGGCCCGCAGGCGGCACCGCGGCCGTACGGTGGCGCTCGTGCTCTCCCTGGCGGCGGTCGCCGGCGCGGTGGGCGCGGTGGTCTGGCAGAAGTGGGACGGGGGGAACCCGCAGGCCAGAGCCTCCCTTTCCGCCTCCGCGTCGCCCTCCTCGACGCCCACCGCCGCCGGGACGCAGGAGGACGACGCGACGGGCGACCTCCCCGCCGGCTGGGTGCGCCGCAGCGACCCCTACGGCTTCAGCCTCGCCGTGCCCTCCAAGGCGTGGAAGCGGAAGGTGTTCGACGAGGGCACCCACCAGGTCGACTACTCGCCCGACGGCGGCGAGCACTTCATCCGCATAGCCGTCGACAGCTCACCCGACTTCGAGACGGCGTACGACCACCAGATCGATCTGGACCTGCAACTCCACAAGCTGGCCGACTACAAGCGGGTGGTCCTGAAGCGGAACATCTACCGCGACCGCCCCGGCTCCCTGTGGGAGTACACCTGGACGGCGCTGGCGAAGGACTCGGCGACGGCCCCCGGCCCGCGCCACGCCATCGAGGAGACGTACTTCTCGCGCAACGGCGTCGAGTACGCCATCTACCTCTCCGGCCCGGAGTCGGACTGGAAGACGACACGGCAGGAGTTCCAGGCGGTGCTGCGGGGGTGGCGTCCGCCGGCGGCTTGACGGGCACCGGGGCGCGGCAGGCCGTCGTACGGCGCCGCTGCGCCCCCGGTGGGTCGGTTGTCGGCCACCGTCGTGGCGTCGTCCCGGAGGGGCGTCGTCCGGTGCGGCATGATGGGGCGCATGGGGACCGAGGGGGAGAACGGCCGTGTCATAGCGGGGCGTTACCGGCTTCAGGAGCGGATCGGCCGGGGCGGCATGGGCGTCGTCTGGCGGGCGTCCGACGAACTCCTGGGCCGGCAGGTGGCCGTCAAGGAACTCGTCCTTGACCTCTCCCTGTCCGCCGAGGAGGCCCGGCTCCACCGCGAGCGCACCCTGCGCGAGGCGCGCGCGGTCGCGCGGTTGCGGCACCCGCACATCATCGTCGTCCACGACGTCGTCGAGCACGACGAACGCCCGTACATCGTGATGGAGCTGATCGACGGCGGCTCGCTCGCCCAGCGCATCGCCGCCGACGGCCCGGTCGACGCCCGGGAGGCCGCCCGTATCGGCGTCGCCCTGCTGGGCGCGCTGCGCCGGGCGCACGAGGCGGGCGTGCTGCACCGCGACCTGAAGCCCGCGAACGTCCTGATGGAGGCGGGCACCGGCCGCGTCGTCCTCACCGACTTCGGCATCGCCCAGGTCACCGGCGCCACCACGCTCACCGAGACCGGCGCCTTCGTCGGCTCCCCCGAGTACACCGCGCCCGAACGGATGTCCGGCGAGCGGACCGGGCCCGAGTCCGACCTGTGGTCCCTCGGCGCTCTGCTGTGCACGGCACTGAGCGGCGAGTCCCCGTTCCGCCGCGACTCGTTGGGCGGCATCCTGCACGCGGTGGTCGCGGGCGACATCCGCCCGCCCGAGCAGGCCGGGCCCATCCTGCCCGTCGTCAGGGGGCTGCTGGAACGCGATCCCGACCGGCGTCTGGACGCGGCGGAGGCGGAGCGCCTGCTGCGGGAGTTCCTGGAGACGGGGCGCACGCCGCAGGCCGCGGTGCTGTACACGCCGACGCAGCGGGACGTGCCCCGGAGCGCGCCGCCGCCCCCGCAAGAGGTGCCCGTGGCCCCGGCCCCCGCCAGGCAGTCCGTGCGGGGCGTGTTCGTGGCGGCCGCCCTGGTCGCGGCCATGGCGGGCGCGGGCGTCTCGGCGGCGGCACTGCTGCTGCGCGACGGCGGCGACGGCGGGGGAGCGCCGACGAGTCCGGGTCCTTCTCGCACGTCGGTGAGTCCGGGCCCGACACGTCCGTCCGCGGCCGGGCCCGCGCCCGCGCCCACGGTGACGGTGACCCGCACGCAGGCTTCGGCCACGCCGGGCGTCACCCACCGGGCGCCCTCCGGGTACCGGCTGGTGCGGGACCCGGGCGGCTTCTCGCTCGCCGTGCCGGACGGGTTCACCCGCAGCCCGCAGGGCGAGCGGATCTTCTACGTGTCGCCGGGGGAGACCTTCCGCCTCGGCATCAAGGTGGCGGACCCCGCGGCGGGCGGCCCCCTCGCGGTGATGCGGCGCTCGGACGCGGACGGGCCGTCCACCAACCCCGGCTACCACGACGGCCGGGTCACCGCGACCTCGCACGACGGCAACCCGGCGGCGCTCTGGGAGTTCACCTGGAACGGCTTCACCGCGGCCGAGGGCCCTCGGCACACCTACGACCTGTGCTGGGACGAGGGCGGCCGGATGTACGACGTGTGGGTGTCGGCACCGGTCGGCAAGGTCAAGGAGGCGAAGGAGTACTTCGACGTGGCGGTGGACACCTTCGCACCGGGGTGACACGACGCCCGTCACCCGCTGCGGGCCGCCTCGCCGGTCCGGCGCGCGGGCGAAAGCGCCGAGGACCGGACCCGCTTCGACAACTCCCGACCCCGCACGGTACTCATGAGACATGCGTACTGACGCGGGACGTCTGATCGACGGCCGCTACCGGCTGACCGAACGCCTCGGCTCCGGGGGCATGGGCACCGTATGGCGTGCCGTGGACGAACTCATGGAGCGCGACGTCGCCGTCAAGCAGCCCCATCTGCCCGGCGATCCGGAGGACGGGGCGCACCAGCGCGCCGCCCACCGGCTGTACCGGGAGGCACGTGCCGCCGCCCGCGTCGACCACCCCGCGGCCGTCTCGATCCACGACGTGATCGTGGAGGACGGATGCCCCTGGATCGTCATGGAGCTGGTCCGGGGGGAGTCCCTGGCGGACGCCCTGCGCCGCGGGCCGCTGCCGGCCGAGGAGGCGGCGCGCATCGGGCTCGCCGTCGTCGGCGCCCTGGACGCGGCGCACCGCGTCGGCATCGTGCACCGCGACGTGAAGCCGGCGAACGTCCTGCTCGGCCCGCGCGGCCGGGTCGTCCTCACCGACTTCGGCATCGCCCACGTCCAGGGCGAGGAATCCCTCACGGCCACCGGGGAGTTCGTCGGATCCCTCGAGTTCATCGCGCCGGAACGGATGTCCGGGCGCGGCGCCGGCCCCGCCTCGGACCTGTGGTCACTGGGTGTGCTGCTGTACGCCGCCGTCGAGGGATCGTCCCCCTTCCGCCGTACGGCGCTGGAGTCCACGCTCGCCGCGATCCTCGCCGCCGATCCTCCCGAACCGCGGCAGGCCGGGAAGCTCGGTCCGCTCATCGCACGGCTGCTGGCCAAGGAGCCCGAACGGCGGCCCGGTGCGCAGGAGGTCGCCGCGGTGCTGGAGACGGTGGCGGAGGGGTGGCCGGTGCCGGGTGCGGATCG
Source organism: Streptomyces sp. NPDC028331 (assembly GCF_055565775.1). Classification (NCBI taxonomy): domain Bacteria; kingdom Bacillati; phylum Actinomycetota; class Actinomycetes; order Kitasatosporales; family Streptomycetaceae; genus Streptomyces; species Streptomyces sp. NPDC028331. The sequence continues at coordinate 308,973 of NZ_JBVHTR010000001.1, forward strand.
GGACGGGCCGACGGATGTTCAGGATGCTTCCGGCATACGGGAGTTCGCCGACGACATCGGTACGGTACGGTTCGGCGCCGCGGCCTCGCGCGGGGCCGGGGGCGACGGTGATCCCGGCACCGCACCGGATGACGGCGGCGACCCCGGCACCCCACCGAACGACGGCGGTGATCCGCGCACCGCACCGGAAGCCGTACCGCAGGCCGAGGCCGCCAGATCGTCCGGTTCGGACGCCGTCTCGCCGTCCGGACCGGATGCCGCCAAGCCTTCCGAACCGGACGCCGCCAAGCCGTCAGAACCAGAGCCCACCGCACCGCCGGTGTCCAGCCCCAAGCGTCCCACCCTCCTCCGCCCCGCCCCCGTCGCCGCGCTCGGCGTGCTCCTCGTCGGCGGCACCTGGCTCGGCACGTCCTATTTCGGCGGCCCCGACAGCGAGGGCGTCACCGAACACACCGCGACCTACGACTCGGCCCCGGCCATCGCCACCCCCGGCTCCTGGATCCCCCACCGCGAGGCGAAGCTCGACGCCATCGTCTCCGTACCGTCGGACATCGCCCGGGACACCGCCACCGACCGCACGGTGACCTACGGCGACGACACCGTCCGGCTCCGCCTGACCCGGGAGACGTTGGTCCCCACCCCCCTGAAGGCCTGGGCGCGGCAGGCCACCGCCTCCTGGCCCGGCGACGACCTCGGCACGCAGTACACCCCGACGAGCTTTCACGGCGACGACGCCATGCTCACCGACACCACGTACGAGGCCGGAGGGCGCCGCCACCGGGTCATGCAACTGCTGATCGTCACGGCCGCCCACGAGTACTACGTGCTGCGGGTGGACATGCCGAAGGGCACCCCGGACGAGAAGCGCGGAACCTCCCTGTTCAAGGGTGCCCGGGACCGCCTCAAAGTGGGCAAGAGCATGCTGGGCTCCTGACAACGCCCTGATCAGCGCATTCGCTGCCAGCGGTCACTGGCGCGGTGTGGACGGCCCGTGAAAGCGCGTTACCGACGGGTACCCAAACGCCCCGCCCCGGCATACCCTGCGGCTCATGACGGACTCGCAGGCCACGAAGCAGGCCATCGGCACCAACCCGCTCGCCCCGGCTCCGCAGGGCGCCCGTACCGCCGCCGATGTGGTCACCCCCGAACTGGTCGCCCAGCTCACCAAGGGCGTGGTCGGCTCGGGCCGCACCGCCAACCACACGCCGTTCACCGGCGAGAAGCTGGCCGACCTGCCCGAGTCCACGCCCGAGGACGTCGCCGTCGCCTTCGACCGGGCCCGCGTCGCCCAGGCCGCCTGGGCGCAGACCCCCGTACGGCAGCGCGCCGCGGTGCTCCTCCGCTTCCACGACCTGGTGCTGGAGCGGCAGGCCGAGGTCCTCGACCTGATCCAGCTCGAGACCGGCAAGGCCCGTCTGCACGCGCACGAGGAGGTGCAGGCCGTCGCCGTCGCGGCCCGGCACTACGGCCGCAAGGCGCCCGGGTATCTGAGGCCGAAGCGGCACACGGGCGCCGTACCGACCCTCACGAAGGTCACCGAGCTGCGCCACCCGCGCGGTGTCGTCGGCCAGATCGCCCCCTGGAACTACCCGCTGGAGCTGTCGGTCGGCGACGCGCTGCCCGCCTTCGTCGCGGGCAACGCGGTGGTGATGAAGCCCGACACGGAGACCTGCCTGACCGCGCTGTGGGCGCGTGACCTGCTGATCGAGGCCGGACTGCCCGCCGAGGTCTTCCAGGTCGTCATCGGCGACGGCCCGGTCGTCGGCCCGGAGGTCGTCAAGCACGCCGACTACGTCTCCTTCACCGGCTCCACCCGCACCGGCCGCGAGGTCGCGCAGGGCGCCGCCGCCCGGCTCGTCGGCGTCTCCCTCGAACTCGGCGGCAAGAACGCCATGCTGGTCCTCCAGGACGCCGACATCGAGAAGGCCGCCGAGGGCGCGGTCCGGGCGTGCTTCTCCTCCGCCGGGCAACTGTGCATCTCCATCGAGCGGTTGTACGTCCACGAGTCGATCGCGGACGCCTTCCTCGAGCGGTTCGTCGCCCGCACCAAGGCCCTGCGGCTCGGCACGTCCCTCGCCTACGGCGCCGACATGGGCTCGCTCGTCGGCGAGCGGCAGCTCGAGACCGTGACCCGGCATGTCGAGGAAGCCGTGGCCAAGGGCGCCAAGGTGCTGGCCGGCGGGGTGGCCCGCCCGGACGTCGGCCCGTACTTCTACGAGCCCACCGTCCTCGACGGCGTCGAGGCCCCGATGGCGGTGTGCGCGGAGGAGACCTTCGGTCCGGTCGTCTCCGTCTACCGCTTCACGACGGAGGACGAGGCCGTCGAGCGCGCCAACGCCACGCCGTACGGCCTGAACTCGTCGGTCTGGACGAAGGACGGCCGGCGCGGACGTGCGATCGCCGCCCGGCTGCGCACGGGCACGGTCAACGTCAACGAGGGCTACGCGCCGGCGTACGGCAGCGTCCAGTCGCCGATGGGCGGCATGAAGGACTCCGGTCTCGGCCGCCGGCACGGCTCGGAGGGCATCCTCAAGTACACGGAGGCCCAGACCGTCGCCCAGCAGCGGCTGCTGCCGATGGCCCCCTCGCTGGGGATGGACGACGAGAAGTACGCGGCCTTCATGAGCCGGAGCCTGAAGCTGATGAAGACGTTCCGGCTCCGCTAGGGCCTGTTTCGGACAGCGCCACTCTCAACGAGGAGAGCACGTGTCACAGGAGAACTCCGCCCGTGAACAGGGCGATGACGCCTACGACTACGACGTCGTCGTCGTGGGCTCCGGCTTCGGCGGCTCGGTCACCGCTCTCCGCCTCACGGAGAAGGGGTACCGCGTCGGCGTCCTGGAGGCGGGCCGCCGCTTCACCCGCGAGACGCTGCCGAAGAACTCCTGGGACCTCAAGAACTACCTCTGGGCGCCCGCCCTCGGCATGTACGGCATCCAGCGCATCCACCTGCTGGGCAATGTCATGGTGCTCGCGGGCGCCGGCGTCGGCGGCGGCTCCCTCAACTACGCCAACACCCTCTACGTACCGCCGAAGGCCTTCTTCGACGACCCCCAGTGGCGGGACGTCACCGACTGGCAGGAGGAGCTGAAGCCGTACTACGACCAGGCGCGGCGCATGCTCGGCGTACGGCTCAACCCGACCATGACCCCCTCCGACGTGCACCTGAAGGCCGCCGCCGAGCGGATGGGGGTCGGGGACACCTTCCACCTGGCACCGGTCGGCGTGTTCTTCGGCGACGGCGAGGACGCCGACGGAACGGTGAAGGCCCGGCCCGGCGAGGAGGTGCCGGACCCCTACTTCGGCGGCGCCGGCCCGGCCCGGCGGGCGTGCACCGAGTGCGGCGAGTGCATGACCGGCTGCCGGCACGGCGCGAAGAACACCCTCAACGAGAACTACCTCCACCTCGCCGAGCGGGCGGGCGCGGTGGTGCACCCGATGACGACGGTCGTGGCGGTCACGGACGACTCGCGGGGCGGGTACGCGGTCGCCACCCTGCCCACGGACGACCGGCGCAAGGGCAAGGGCCGGATCTTCACGGCACGGCAGGTGGTGCTCGCCGCGGGCACCTACGGAACCCAGACCCTGCTGCACCGCATGAAGGCGAACGGCCAACTGCCGTACCTCTCCCCACGGCTGGGCGAGCTGACCCGCACCAACTCCGAGGCGCTGGTGGGCGCGCAGACCGACGACCGGCGCTACCGCAGGGCGCACGGCGCGGCGCGGGCCGACTTCACCCGGGGCGTGGCGATCACGTCCTCGATCCACCCGGACGAGAACACGCACATCGAGCCCGTCCGCTACGGCAGGGGCTCGAACGCGATGGGCGGCCTGTCGATCCTCCAGGTCCCCTACGCGGAGGGCCGCTCCCGCGCCCTGGCCTGGCTGGCGAACGCGGCGCGCCACCCGTGGCTGGTGGCCCGTTCCCTGTCCAACCGGCGCTGGTCGGAGCGGACCATCATCGGCCTGGTGATGCAGTCGCTGGACAACTCCCTGACGACGTATCTGAAGCCGAAGGGCGTCGGCAAGGGCCTGCTGACGGCCCGGCAGGGCCACGGCAGCCCCAACCCCAAGCAGATCAGGGCGGCCTCGGAGGCGGCGTCCGCGCTCGCCGCCGAGATCAACGGTTTCGCCGGCAGCAACATCGGCGAACTGATGGGCACTCCGCTCACCGCCCACTTCCTCGGCGGCTGCCCGATCGGAGCCTCCCGCGAGACGGGCGTCATCGACCCGTACCACCGGCTCTACGGCCACCCCGGCATCTCGGTGGTCGACGGCGCGGCGGTGTCGGCGAACCTCGGTGTCAACCCTTCGCTGACCATCACCGCGCAGGCCGAGCGGGCGATGTCGTACTGGCCGAACAAGGGCGAGGCGGATCCGCGCCCGGCACAGGGGGCGCCGTACGAGCGCCTGAAGCCGGTGGCACCCCGTCACCCGGCGGTGCCCGCGGAGGCGTTCGGGGCGCTGCGGCTGCCGTTCCTGGGCATGCCCGTCGTACCGCCGAAGCAGTAGCGCGGGAGAAACGGAGAAGGACCTGAGCCCCCCTCCGAGCCCAGGTCCCTCTCCTCGGTGCGAGACGGACCGCTCACGCGGTCCGCCCACGGCTGCGACGGCTACGCGGCGGCGTGACCCCCGGTCTTGCGGCGCCGCACCGCGAACACCACGCCACCACCGGCGACGACGGCGACACCGCCGACGAGCGCGATGGTCGGCAGCGCGGAGGAGGAACCGGTGGAGGCGAGGGTGCCGGTCACCTCGTGGGTGTTGCTCTGGTTCGGCTTACCGGTGGGAACCGGGACCTTGCCGCCCTCCTGGGGCTTGGTGCCGCCGGTGTCCGTGCCGGGCTTGACGATCTCGATGACGTAGCCGGCCTGGCCCTCGCCGACGCAGTTCTCCTGCTCGTCGAAGTACACGCCGCCGCCGATGGTCAGACCGGAGCCGACCGGCGCGTTCGCCTTCACGTTCAGGCGGAGCTGGTAGTTGAGCGTCTGGCCGCCGGCGACGTTGTTGAGGTCGAGGAAGCCGGCGGAGTAGCCGTCGTCCTCGATGTCCACCCAGGAGCCGTCGACCTTCGCCTGGAGCTGGACCTGGCTGGCCTTGAACGCGTTCTCGGCGTTCTCGTCGTTCGGCCCGACGCCCGCGTAGAAGATGACGTCCTGGACGGCGTCGCTCGTCGGGTTGGTGACCTTCAGCGTGAAGGGGTGCCAGCCGCTGCCGGCCGCGATCTTGCCGGGCAGGCCGGTGATCGAAGCGTTCAGCTTCGACTTGTAGTGGGAGTCCTGGGCCGTGCAGTCGATCTCGGGCTCGGTGGGCTCGTCGCTGGGCTCGCTGCCCTCGGTCGGCGTGCTCGGCGTGCTCGGAGCCGAGGCGGTGGACGACGAGGACGACGAGGCGGAGGAAGACGCCGACTGCGCGCCCACCGGCGTCGTCGAGACGCTCTGGGACGGGGACGACGTGGTGCCGGTCTCGGACGCGCTGCCGGTCGGCGACCCGCTGACGCTCGCGGTCGCGCTGTCGGTCGGAGTCGGGTCCGCCGCGAAAGCGGCGGGCGCGGACAGCAGCGCGATCGGGGCTATGGCGGCCGTCGCCGCAGCAGCGGTCAGGGCACGGCGAAGCTTCATGAAGACCTCGAAGAGTCCGGTGCGCCGCTACGACGCGGCGCATCTTTGGGGGGAGGCCTCCGCGTGTGGGGCGCGGGGTGTGGCCCATGATTCGCCGTGTGTGACCTGTGACCGCTGTGAATGGTTGCGCTCTCATTCACAGAATTCTTATGTGGCTTGCGTCACATGCGTATGCGCGCATGTGCGGCTTGTGAAGGGCCTCTCGCTCACCGTAGAACTGCCCTCGTGTCCGATCAGCACCCCGAAGACCTCGATGAACCCTCCATCCCGGACGACGTCTGGGAGAAGTTCATCCGCGACAGCGAGCGGGACATACGTGCCTCCGCGCCGAAAGAGCCGTCCGCGCGGGCCCGCATGGTCACCGAGCGGCTCCGGCGGATGGAGGAGGAGGCCGCCCGGGCCGGCGCCGGGAAGCGCCGGTGGGGGCGCGCGAGCGGCAGGAAGGCCGCCGCCGGCCAGACCTGGCAGCCCGAAGGCTGGCGCACCGGCCCCGCCTGGCGGGAGAGGGAGGACCGCGCGGCCCGGCGCCGACGGCTGTGGGGCGTCGTGGGCGTCTCCCTGGCCGCCGTCGTCGCCGTCGTGGCCATCAAGCCGTCCCTGATCCCCGGCGACCCGTTCGGCACCGGCCGGTCGACGGCGGACTCGGCGGACTCGACGCCGGAACTGCCCGCCGAGACCGCGCCCCCCACCGCGCCGCCCTCCGCCGTGCCCTCGGACACCCCCACCCTGGAGCATCCCTTCGCCGGGTCCCCGGCCGAACGCTGGGCGGACGGCGCCGCCGGCATCGTCCTGCCGCAGGCCGAGCCGACCGGGGTCTTCTCCCGGCAGCAGGTGGCCGATGCGCTGCAGCAGAGCCGGACGCTGCTCGTGGACTCCAACCTCGACCCCGGCACGCTGCGCGGCGAGCGGCCCGCGGCCGCGCTCGCCGTGGTCGACCCGCTGCAGCCGGACGTGCTGGACCACCTCGACGCGTCGCTGCGCGCGCCGGACGAGAAGCACGACCCGCTGTCGATGTTCAGCCGCTTCGACCCGAAGGAGGTCCGGCTCGTCGGCGACGTCGTCAAGACGCGCGGCCGCATGAGCTTCAAGGAGGCCGACCGCGGCTCCGTGGTCGTGCACGCCGACTACACCTTCGTCTACCCGGTGGCGCGGCCGGGCGCCAAGGAGGTGACCCGCACCATCGTGCGCCGTGTCCTGGATCTGGAACTGCCCAACCCCGCGCGCTTCCGGGTCACCGCCGGCAAGCTCACCGTGCTGCGCTACGACGAGGACGCCGGCAACTCCGCCTGCGAGGTCCACGACGGCTTCCTGCACCCGCAGTTCGCCTCGGAGCAGCCCACGGGCGCGCCGCCCAGCGGCCCCACCAGCGACCCGTACGACCGCAGCAAGGATCTCGACCGCCAGAAGGGCTGTGGAACGGTCACCCGCACCTGAGGCGGGCCGCCCGCGCCTGAGTGACGCCCCCGCACACAGGTGGGCCGCCCGCGCCAGAGTCGGGCCCCCACACCGTCGGGCCCCGCACACCGTCGGGCCGCCCGCGGCGAGGCCGGACGGCGAAAGGCCCCGCGGCGGGGGGACCCCGGCTCGGCGTGGCCGAGGGCTCGGGGAATCCGCGGGGCCCTTCTCCGTCAGCACCGACGTCAGGGCAGCGCCGGTGCCCGGGGAGCGGCGCCGGGGGGTTGCGCCGCTTGCCTGCGTGACCGCCGGTGGTGCGCTCCGGCGCGCGCGGGAAGCGCGCGTGGTGTCGACCATTGGCAGTCGGTGGGAGGAGCGATGCTGTTGTCTGCCAGGAACCGGGCGGAGTGCCGTCGGCTCTCTGTTCCTCGCATCGTGCTGGATGGGTCACGGCCTCCGCAACCGTTTCGACCACCTCTGAACAGATTCCGCCGGTCGGCTCCGGGCGTCCCCGGAGCCGACCGTTCTCTGGGTGACCGGGCTGCTGTCCCCTGCCGTCCGGTCACATCCCTGGAGCGAGGTCCCACGACGCACGGCACGATCCGTACGTCTCATCGCCCCAGCGGAGCCACGCGTGGTTCTTTCGGGCCCGCCCCTGGCTGGCACGGACACCCCGCTCAACGAAGTCGCCGCGGGCCCGGTCACGCGCCGTACGGGTGAGGGGCATGCGGACGTACGTCCGCGGAACACGGATGCGGCCCCCGCCCTCAGATCCGGCCCCGGCACAGCTCGAGCAGGGTCATCGCGAGAGCGGTGCCGGGCTTGCCCAGCGCATCCCGGTAGTGCCCGAGGACCTCCATCTCGCGGGAGAGGTTCACGCGCCGGCCGCCGGAGGCGATCCGGGCGTCCTGGATCACCGCGGAGACGGCCATGCGTTCCTGGATGAGGCCGATGATGCGGTCGTCGAGGGAGTCGATGCGTTCGCGGGCGCCGCTGATCAGGTTCGCGGCGTCCTCGGTGCGGGCGCCGGTCCTGTCGGCGGCGTCGGCGGTGGCGGCGGCAGCGGCGGCGGTGGCGGCGGTGGCGGCGGTGGCGGTCATGCGGGGCTCCTCGTGGACGGGTGCGCGGTGCCCCGGAGCGACAGGACCCGGGAAACGCCAGGCGCCCCGGACCTTGTCGGCCCGGGGCGCCTGGGAAGTCGCTTGTCAGTTGCTCAAGCAGCACGACCATGGCAGCCGGCGGGCCGGTCGCCATAGGTAAAGACGAAGATCGTCGCGTGCTTCAGCATGCGGCCAGTATGCCGTGGGGCAGGACACCGTCCAAGACGGCTCGCATGCTGAGACGGAGGCCGGGGGAGGCGGCCCTCGGCGGCGGCGGGACGGCACCCGCGGCCACCTCGGTAGAATCGGGTGGCACAAGGACCCGCCCAACCGCCGGAAGGCACCCCGTGTCATCAGCGACCCCCGCTGCCGCCACCCCCGACACCGTCCTGGTCGTCGACTTCGGTGCGCAGTACGCCCAGCTCATCGCCCGTCGCGTCCGCGAGGCCCGGGTCTACAGCGAGATCGTGCCGAGCACCATGCCGGTGGCCGAGATGCTCGCCAGGAACCCGGCGGCGATCATCCTCTCCGGCGGCCCCTCGTCGGTCTACGAGGAGGGCGCCCCCCGCCTCGACCGCGAGCTCTTCGAGGCCGGTGTCCCCGTCTTCGGCATGTGCTACGGCTTCCAGCTCATGGCGCAGACCCTCGGCGGCACCGTCGACAACACCGGAGCGCGCGAGTACGGCCGTACGGCCCTGACCGTCTCCAAGCCGTCCTCCACCCTCTTCGAGGGCACCCCCGCCGAGCAGTCCGTGTGGATGTCCCACGGTGACGCCTGCTCCGCCGCCCCCGAGGGCTTCACCGTCACGGCCTCCACGGACGTCGTCCCGGTCGCCGCCTTCGAGAACGACGAGAAGAAGCTGTACGGCGTCCAGTACCACCCGGAGGTCATGCACTCCACGCACGGCCAGCAGGTACTGGAGCACTTCCTCTACCGCGGCGCGGGTCTGAGCCCCACCTGGACCACGGGCAACGTGATCGAGGAGCAGGTCGAGGCGATCCGTGAGCTGGTCGGCGACAAGCGCGCCATCTGCGGCCTGTCCGGCGGTGTGGACTCCGCCGTCGCCGCCGCCCTCGTCCAGAAGGCCATCGGCTCCCAGCTCACCTGCGTGTACGTCGACCACGGCCTGATGCGCAAGGGCGAGACCGAGCAGGTCGAGAAGGACTTCGTCGCGGCCACCGGCGTACAGCTGAAGGTCGTCGACGCCGAGGAGCGCTTCCTCACCGCCCTCAAGGGCGTCTCGGACCCCGAGGAGAAGCGCAAGATCATCGGCCGTGAGTTCATCCGCGTCTTCGAGCAGGCGCAGGCCGAGATCATCGCCGACGAGGGCCCGGCCGTGGAGTTCCTGGTCCAGGGCACCCTGTACCCGGACGTGGTCGAGTCCGGCGGCGGCACCGGCACCGCCAACATCAAGTCGCACCACAACGTCGGCGGCCTCCCCGAGGACCTCGAGTTCAAGCTGATCGAGCCGCTGCGCAAGCTGTTCAAGGACGAGGTCCGCATGGTCGGCCAGGAGCTGGGCCTGCCCGAGGAGATCGTCCAGCGCCAGCCCTTCCCCGGCCCCGGCCTCGGCATCCGCATCGTCGGCGAGGTCACCAAGGAGCGCCTGGACCTGCTGCGCGAGGCCGACGCCATCGCCCGCGAGGAGCTGACGGCGGCCGGCCTCGACCGGGACATCTGGCAGTGCCCGGTGGTCCTGCTCGCGGACGTCCGCAGCGTCGGCGTCCAGGGCGACGGCCGCACGTACGGCCACCCGATCGTGCTGCGCCCGGTCTCCTCCGAGGACGCCATGACCGCCGACTGGTCCCGGCTCCCGTACGACGTCCTCGCGAAGATCTCCACCCGGATCACCAACGAGGTCCGCGACGTCAACCGCGTCGTCCTGGACGTCACCTCGAAGCCGCCGGGCACCATCGAGTGGGAGTGAGCCCCCGGGCTCCTCGGTCTACGTCCGCTTGAGCGTGCGCACCGGCGCTCCGGGCTTCCAGACCTCGACGACCAGATACGTGTCGTCCTCGACGTAGGTCCGTACGACCTCCGTCAGCTCGGTGCGGAAGAGGTGGAACGGCCCCGGCGGTTCCACCTCTTTCCCGTACGCGCCCTTGGTCTCCGCGTCCTCGACCTCCACGGCCCGCCCGCTGATCCGCACATCCCCGCCGCCCATCCCGGTGCCCGGGCCCGGATTCGCCTGGAGCGCGAAGCGGGGGTCGCGGCGCAGGTCGAGTGCCTTGAGGGAGTCGGGCATCATGCCGAGCCACAGCTCCCCGTCGAGGATGTGGACCTCCAGGCCGGTGGTGCGGGGCGAGCCGTCCCGGCGCAGCGTCGCCAGGACGTGGTGGGTGAAGGATCCGAAGCGTTCCTCGACGGTCCGGGCCAGGGCCGGCTCCGCCGCAGCGAAAGCCGCCCAGTTCGTTGGCATGCTCGTTGTCATACGGCGAGTCTGACGCCGATACCCGACATCTTCTGTCGGGTATCGGCTGCGTTCGGCACGGGTGCGGGGCGCGTGCGCGGCTTCCGCGGCTACGGGTATCCGGCGCGTCCGCGTCCGGGTGTCGCGCGTGCCCGGCTCGGGTGTCGGGCACGCTGCGGCTCGGGTGTCGGGCGCGCGCGGCTTGGGTGTCGGGCGTGCCCGGCTCGGGTGTCGGGCGCGTCTGCGGCCCGGGTGTCGGGCGTGCCCGGCTCGGGGGCGGACGCGGTCGGCTCGGGCATGTGGTGCATTCGGCTGGGGCATGGGGCGCAGTCGGCTCTCGGGCATGGGGCGCGTTCGCTGCCGGGTACAGGGCGTGCCGGCTCTGACGTGGGACGCGCCCCGCACCACATGCGCGGCATCTTTACCAATCAGCGCTGTCATCCTCGACCGACCGGCGGTACCTTCCGGCCCGTTGACGAAGTCCAGTGCCGGAGGACCCATGCACGGCCCCACTCCGCCCCCGCCCCTGCCCACCGACCGGTTGCAGTTCGCGATGCCGCCGATGCACGAGTCGGTCGAGGACGAGCGTCGGCACCGCAAGGAACGGCTCGCCGGCGCCCTGCGGATCTTCGGGCGGCTCGGCTTCGAGGACGGGGTGTCCGGACACATCACCGCTCGCGACCCTGAGTTCACCGACTGCTTCTGGGTCAACCCCTTCGGAATGCCGTTCCGGCACGTCACCGTGAGCGACCTCGTGCTCGCCAACCAGGACGGGCAGGTGATCGACGGCCGCTACCACGTGAACCAGGCCGCGTTCACCGTCCACGCCCAGGTCCACGCCGCCCGCCCCGACGTCGTCGCCGTCGCCCACTGCCACTCGGTGCACGGGCGGGCCCTGGCCGCGCTCGGCGATCTGCTGGACCCCATCACCCAGGAGTCCTGCGCCTTTTACGAGGACCACGCCGTCTACGACGCCTACACCGGCGTCGCCGTCGACGCCGAGGAGGGCCGCCGGATCGCGACCGCGCTCGGCAGTCGCAAGGCGCTCGTCCTGCGCAACCACGGGCTGCTGACCGTGGGCGACTCGGTGGACGCGGCGGCCTGGTGGTTCCTGTCGATGGAACGGTCCTGCCAGGTCCAGCTCACCGCGAAGGCCGCGGGACGCCCCGTTCTGATCGACCACCGCCAGGCGGTGGCGACCCGGGAGCAACTCGGCGGTGACCTGGTGGCCTGGATCAACTACCAGCCGATGTGGCAGGACATCAGCCGCAGCGAACCGGATCTGCTCGGCTGACCCACCAGGGCCCCGTCGCTCAGAAACCGCGCAGCACGACCGCCTTCGTGGCCGCGAACTCCTCGTCGGTGAGCACTCCCTCGCGGTGCAGTTCCCCCAACTCCCGCAGCCGGCGCAGGAGTACGTCGTGGTGGTCGGCCGGCGGCGGCACGGCGGCCACCGGTCGCGGGCGCTGTGCGGTGGCGACCACGTGGTCGGCGACGCGGGCGGACGGGTGCGGCAACCGGGCGGTGACCGCGGCGGCGACGAGCGCCGTGAGCAGGTCCCGGCGGGCGCTGCCCCACAGGTCGAGCGCGTACGGGTCCTTCTCCGGCGGCAGCTTGGAGAACATCGCCTCGCGCGTCACGAACCGCAGGAAACCGTCCTCGTAACCGGAGTTGGGCAGCCACTCCACCTGCACCAGGTCGCCCATGGTGATGATGCGCGGGCCGGTCGCGCGCTTGACCCGGTCGGAGGTGTCGCTCCAGTCGATCCGCACCCGGGAGCCGTCGAAGGAGACGGTGCCGTCGCTTGAGCGGACCGAGACGGGGACGGGCGGGCCGGGCAGGAGATAGGCGGCGGCCGGTTCCTTGGGGACCTGCTCCAGCAGCAGGGCGTGGCGGATCTCCTCGGCGACGTACTCGGCGACCCCGGCGCGGTCGGTGTCCACGGCCAGCCGGTACGGGTCCGCCGCGTCCGGCAGCCGCCCGCCGGTGGCCTGGAGCAGCGGGTCGGCGCCCTCGCGCAGGGTGAGCCGGAGCCGGCCGCGCTTGCGCTCGGGCTCGTAGACGATGCCGGCGATCGCTTCCAGGGGCACCGCGATCTCCCCGTACGTCTGCCGGAACAGCGGCACCGAGCGGTGGAGTCCCGGCGTGATCCGGACCGTGCTGCCGTCGAAGGCCCAGGTCCCGTCGCGCTGGATGATCTCGGCCATACGGAAATTCTCGCAGCCGGGTCAACAGGGGCAGGTGGGCGGCGAGCGGGGAGGGGTGTTCCCAGGGCGGTCGGCCGAGGTCAACCGGGAGTCGGCGCTTTCACCCGCCCGGACCTGACCCGACGGACGAGGGAGGCGTTCCGTACGGCACAATTCCCTCTCGTCACACGGCAGTTGTACGGCGGGGCCGGGTGGCTCCGGTGATCGTACGTCCGGCCCGATCGGCGGCCGGGCGCGGTGTGGTGTGTTCCGGCGCGGGGAAGGCGGCAGCGGGCGTGGCGGTGCAGGAGGCGAGGCAGGGCGAACGGCGCGGGAGCGGCCCGGGTACGCACGAGGGTGGCTGCACCTGCGGGGACTGCCCGCACGGCGCACGCGAGGGGCACCGGCGCGCGGTCGCCGAGTTCCTGGCCAAGCGGGAGGAGTTCGCCTCCGGACGGGGGCTGCCCGCGGCGGTCGCGCACTCCGCGTCCGCGTCCCGCCAGTGGGTGTCCGACGAGCTGACCCAGTCCGCCGCGGTCGTCGCCGAGCGCGGACGGGCGGACGCCGAGGCCTGGCTGGGCCGGCTGTGGCGGCGCACCGCGATCACGGTGTGGGGCGCCGTCGGCGTGCTGCTGCTGGCGCAGGCGCTCACCGCGATCGGCACCGGGTGGACCGTGGCACGCACGGCCGGGCTGGTCGCGGCGGTGCTGGTGGGGGCGGCGCTGACCGCCGCCGGGTATCTCCACCGGGCGCGCGGCGGGGCGCTCGCGCCCGTCGTCGGGGAGGACAACCGGCTGTCGACCTCCCGTGCCGTGGCGGCGGGCTGGGTGCTGTTCGTCGTGTACGCGGTGCTGGTGCTGGTCGGTGAGTTGACGGCGGCCTCGGCCGAGGATCGGCGCGACGACCTGATCGCCGGGCTCGACCTCGCACGCGGGGCCGGTGTGGTGACCGTGGTCGGCGTGGTGTGCGGGATCGCGGTCCTGGTGCGGCGCGTGGTGGGGCTGCGGGTGCTCGGTCAGCGGCTGCAGAAGGTGCGCGCCGACCGGCCGCGGGCGGCGGACCTCCTCACGGACGACTCGGGACGGGGCAGCTTCCCCGACACGCAGTACGTGATCGTCAGCGCGGTCGCCCTGGTCTTCGCGGTGGTCCGCCTGGCCCGCCGCCCCGAGCAGTTGCCCGACCTGCCGTGGGGGCTCGCGCTGCTGGTCCTGGTCTCGGCGGCCACCTACCTCGCCGGGAAGTACTCCGAGGGCGGGCGTCCGGTGATCCTCTCGGTGGTCCGCGCGCGTGAGGCGGGGGACCTGGACGCGCCGATCCGCACGGGCGACGACATCGAGATCCGCGGCGCCGGTTTCGTACCGCCCGGCGCTCAGAACGCGGACCGGCTGTCGCGGATGGTGGTCCGTATCGGCGCCGTGCACGTCCATGTCCCGCTGGTGCCGGTCACCGGGGGCTTCAGCAACCCGACGGACACCCTGCTGCCGGTGCCGGTGCCGGCGGATGTCGAACCGGGCAGGGTCGAGGTGCAGGTGGTGACGGCGGCCGGGGTGGAGACCAACCGGATGGCCATCGACGTGACGGATTAGCCGACGGATTAGCCGGCCGCGGGCCCGGCGAGCGGGGCTCCGAGGGCTGCGACCGCCGGGTGCGGGGCCCCCGTTCGGCCCAGCCCGGGTCCACCGGGGTCCGCCCTGCGGAGAGGGGGCGCCCGCCCGTCGGTCCGGGGCTGATGCGGAACTCTGGGCCGAGAAGCGGAAAAGTGTGCGCGCAGCGGTTGAGCGGTTCTCCCATTTCGTACGTATGGTCTGTGAGGGGCAAGGCTGGGCACGACGGGCGAGAGGCGGCGGCACGATGGTTCATGGCATTCGCACGGACTCCCACACCTCCTACGTCGACGAGCGCAGGAGCTGGCGGGACACCGCCACCCGGTACGCCCTGCTTCCCCTGCGCGTCTTCCTCGGCATCACCTTCATCTACGCGGGCCTGGACAAGCTCACCAACAGCGCCTTCATGCATGCCTCCGGCCCGGGCTCCATCGGCGATCTGATGCACTCGGTGCGCGGCACGTCGGCGATCCCGGCCCTGGTCGACCTGGCGCTGAAGAACCCCGTCGGCTTCGGTTATGCCATCGCCCTGGGTGAACTCGCCGTCGGCATCGGCACCCTCCTCGGGTTGCTGGGCCGCCTCGCCGCGCTCGGCGGCGCACTGATCTCACTGAGCCTGTGGCTGACCATGAGCTGGGCCTCGACCCCCTACTACTACGGCAACGACCTCCCCTACCTGATGGCCTGGATTCCGCTGATCCTCGCCGGCACCCCGGTGCTGTCCCTCGACGCCGCCCTGCGCGCCCGGCGACGGCAACGCACGGGCGGGTACCGCTGAGCCGACGGCTCGGGCGACTACCGCTGAGCCGACGGCTCGGCGGCTGGGCCGCGCGGCGAGGCGAACGCTGCCTGCCGCGGCACCAGGGGGGTGTCAGACGCCCCCCTGGACCCTCGCCTCGTCCGCTTGGGGCCGCTGTTCGGCGCGGTGTGTCCGGCGCTTGCGTATCGCACGGGTGAGCAGGCCGGTCACGGTCGCGAGGCAGAGGCCGCCGACCACGATCGGGATGATCGCGAACCACGGTGTCTCCCAGGCCCCCTTGGCATCACCCAGGTAAGCGACCCCCGCACCGGCCAGGAAGATCCCGGCCACCAGCCGGCCCGGCTGGAACTCATGACGCAGCACGGTCCACCTCCACCTGGCCCACGCCGACCTCGAGGTCGAGGCGGAGCGTGGCCGCCTTCTCCGTCCCCGCCGCGGGGGTGAGCGTCACCTGCCGGTGCTTGCCCGGCTCCACGTCCACGTCCTGGCGGCTGTCGCCCGGCAACCGGATGTCGCCGACACCGGTGTCGATGTTCAGCTTCACCGTCGCCTCCCGCGGGACCACCACCCTCAGCCGGCCCACACCCACCTCGGCCCGGGTCGTCACCGTCTGGTTCCCGGCGAGCCTGAGGCCGCTGAGGTCCAGGGTGCCGACGCCGGTGCCCAAGTCGTACTTCTCCTGAACGGCCGCCACCGAGACCGGCGCCCACGTGGTGTGCCGCCATTGCGTGCCGATGTCCTTGGGCAGGGCCGCCGAGCCGGCGAGCAGGGCCGCCGTGAGCACCGCGAGGAAGATCGACCCCGCCCCCGTACGGCCCAGGAACGAGCTGACCGCGATGCCCACGCCGAACACGACCAGCGCGCACGCCAGGCCCGTCTGCAGGCTCGTGCCGAGCGCCCGGTCGTCCCAGGTCAGACGGGTGCCGAGGCCGCCCGCGAGCAGGGCGAGCAGGAACACCCAGCCGCCTGTCCAGCGCGGCCCCCGCGGTCTCGGCCCCGGCTCGCGCCGCTGCTCGGTCCGTATGCGCTCCGCGTAGGAGGAGCCGCGGGCGATGGCGACCGCGGCCGCGACGTCACGGCTGGGGGCGTCGCTCGGGCCCCACAGATAGCCGGTGCCGCCCACGTGGGTGCCGTCCTTGACGATGGGGTCGCGCCACCAGGAGGGGTAGGAGGCGGGCACGGGCGGTGCCGTCGCCTCCGGCGGGGCGTCGGCCACCGCCTGCGCGGCAAGGGGGTCGGGGCCCGGAGCGCCGCGCTGCCGCGACCAGTAGCCCGCGCCGGCGAGGAGCAGGGACAGAACGGTGGCGAAGGTCAGCACGCTGCCGTTCCTGAGCATCGACAGGAAGATGCCGCAGCCCACCAGGGCGAAGAGCACCGCGGCCAGGGCCTGGCCGTCGACGCGGCCCGTCAGCAGCTTGCGGATCTCGTTCTCCTCGTCGTCCTCGTAGGGCACCAGGAGCCAGACGAAGCCGTAGAAGATGAGGCCGAGACCGCCGGTCGCGGAGAG
The DNA here is from genome assembly GCF_055565775.1 of Streptomyces sp. NPDC028331. Lineage (NCBI taxonomy): Bacteria > Bacillati > Actinomycetota > Actinomycetes > Kitasatosporales > Streptomycetaceae > Streptomyces > Streptomyces sp. NPDC028331. The sequence continues at coordinate 325,557 of NZ_JBVHTR010000001.1, forward strand.
CACCGCCAGCACGATCCGGAAGATCACCGGATCCATGTCGCACTGCCGGGCCAAACCCGAACAGACACCCGCCAGCATCTTGTGCCGCCGGTCACGCCGGAACCGGCCCGGCTCCTCGGCCGCCGCCGCGTCCTCGGGCGTGGCGGCTTCGCCGCGTCTGGACGTGTCCTTCCCGGCGCCGGCCTGCTCGCGCGCCGCCGCACCCGCCCGGGCGCCCCCCTGCCGGCGTCCGGCCCCGCCCTGACCGAGGCCGGTGTCCTCGCCTCCGTTCTCACGCACGGTCGCATCCTGCCGCACGCCCGCGCCCGCCCGCGCACGCGGCTCCTCCTCCGCAGCGGGCGCGGCAGGGACGGACGCGGGCCCGGCGTACCGCGGGGCGGTGTCCCGCGCGCCGTCCCCCGGCGGCCGGGCACCCCGCTCCGCGTCGGGGCCGCGCCCCGCGGTGGAGGCGTGCCCGGCGCCAGGGCCCTGCCCCGCTGCCGCGTGCTGCTGATCCGTCATGCGTCCATGGTCGCCGCCGCGGGCGCCCGGCGGCAGTCGGGACGACCCTGGCCCGACCCTGAAATCTGCCCTGACGGCCGCGGGGGAAGTGTTCGATCACGGAAATCCGAAGATCAGGGGTGTCTAGGGGGCCGACCCTGATGCCCGGCCGGTCGGCTCGTGTGACCATCGTTGGCATGCCGGACGCCGCAACGCTTCCCCTCGCCGACCCGCGGCCGCCGCGCAAGCTCTACCGCAGCAGCGACGGACGCTGGCTCGGGGGCGTGGCGCGGGGGCTCGCGGGGCACCTCGGGCTGCCCGTGATCTGGGTGCGTCTCGTCTTCGTCGGCCTGTTCATGGCGGACGGCCTCGGCGCGCTGGTGTACGCCGCGTTCTGGTTCTTCGTGCCGCTCGGGGTCGGGGGAGTCGACGACCGCCGGGCCCCGTCCCTCGTCGGCACCGAGACCTCGCCCGACGGCCGGCGCCGGCTCGTCGCCCGCAAGCCCGACCGGGGCCAGATCGTCGCCCTGCTCCTCATGGTCGTGGTGGCGCTCACCTTCGTGGGGAGCGTGAACCTCGGCAGCGTCGCCAAGGTGTACCTCATACCGGCCGTCCTCGTCGCGGCGGGCGTCGCCCTGGTCTGGCGCCAGGCGGACAACGCCCGGCGGGCCCGCTGGATGGAGGTCGGCAGCCGCCGGCGCACCCTCACCCTGCTGCGCGCCGCGGCCGGTGTCCTGCTGGTCACCGCGGGTGTCTCCGGCATGTTCGTCCTGCAGGGCTCCGCCGCCCACCTCGGCTCGGTGCTGCAGGCCGCGCTGGCGGTCCTCGTCGGCATCACGCTGCTCGCCGGACCGTACCTGGTGCGCGTGACCCAGGACCTGTCCGAGGAGCGCCTGATGCGCATCCGCGCCCAGGAGCGCGCCGAGGTCGCGGCCCACGTCCACGACTCGGTGCTGCACACCCTGACCCTGATCCAGCGCAACGCGGAGAACGCGAACGAGGTGCGCCGCCTGGCCCGCGCCCAGGAGCGCGACCTGCGCGCCTGGCTCTACAAACCGGAGGGCACCGGCAAGGACGAGGCCGAGGAGCCCGACACCCTCGCGGAGGCGGTCCGGCGCAACGCGGCGGAGGTCGAGGACAAGCACGGCGTCCCCATAGAGGTCGTCATCGTCGGCGACTGCCCCCTCGACGAACGGATCGGCGCACAGATGCAGGCCGCGCGCGAGGCGATGGTGAACGCCGCCAAGTACGGTGGCGAGGGCGGTGCCGTCCAGGTCTACGCCGAGGTCGAGGGCAAGACGGTCTTCGTGTCCGTCCGCGACCGCGGCCCCGGCTTCGACCTCGACGCGATACCCGCAGACCGCATGGGTGTCAGAGAATCGATCATCGGCCGCATGGAGCGCAACGGCGGTACGGCACGGCTGCGCGCGGTGCCGGGCGGCGGCACGGAGGTCGAGCTGGAGATGGAGAGGGCGGAGACGACGTCATGAGCGACGCGAACGGGGAGGCCGCGGTGTCCGGCGGAAACGCGGACCGGCGGGTGCGGGTCGTACTCGTCGACGACCACCGCATGTTCCGTACGGGAGTCCAGGCCGAGATCGGGCAGACGGAGCTGACCGGCGTCGAGGTCGTCGGCGAGGCGGCCGACGTCGACCAGGCGGTCGCCGTCATCACCGCCACCCGCCCCGAGGTCGTCCTCCTCGACGTCCACCTGCCGGGCGGCGGCGGGGTGGAAGTGCTGCGCCGCTGTGCCTCGCTGACGGCCGACACCGAGCAGCCGGTCCGCTTTCTGGCGCTGTCCGTCTCGGACGCCGCCGAGGACGTGATCGGCGTGATCCGCGGCGGCGCCCGCGGGTACGTCACCAAGACGATCACGGGCTCGGACCTGGTCGACTCGATCTTCCGGGTCCAGGAGGGCGACGCCGTCTTCTCCCCGCGCCTGGCCGGCTTCGTGCTCGACGCCTTCGCCTCGACCGACGCCCCGCCCGTCGACGAGGACCTGGACCGCCTCACCCAGCGCGAACGCGAGGTCCTGCGCCTCATCGCCCGCGGCTACGCGTACAAGGAGATCGCCAAGCAGCTCTTCATCTCGGTGAAGACGGTAGAGTCCCATGTCTCGGCGGTCCTGCGCAAGCTCCAGTTGTCCAACCGCCACGAACTGACCCGCTGGGCCACGGCACGCCGGCTGGTGTGAGCCGACGGGTGTGAGCGCGGGCCCCTGCCCGGGTCACACCACCCGCGTGGCCCCCGCGAACGGCATCTCGTCGACCGGCGCCAGGCGGACCGGCGCCGACGGGTTCGGGGCGTGGATCATCTGGCCGTGGCCGACGTAGATCCCCACATGGCTCACCCCCGAGTAGAAGAACACCAGATCACCCGGGAGCAGTTCGGAGCGGGAGACGCGGCGGCCCGCGCCGATCTGGGCGTAGGTCGTCCGCGGCAGCGAGATGCCCGCCGAGCGGTACGCGGCCTGGACCAGGCCCGAGCAGTCGAAGGCGTTCGGGCCGGTCGCGCCCCAGATGTAGGGGCTGCCGAGCTTGCCGTACGCGTACGCCACCGCGGCCGCCGCCCGGGTGTCCGGCGCCTGGGCCGCCGCCGTCGCGGCCGACACCGCGCCCGGCAGGTCCCGCCCCGCGGACCGCGACGCCCGCTCCACGCCCCCGTCCGCCGCGACCCCCGCCCGCTGCCCCGGCGTGAGCTGGGACAGCAACTGCCGTGCCTCGCCCAGCTTCTCGTTGATCGTCCGCTTCTGCCGCCGTAGCTCGGCCTGCCGGGACGTCAGGGAGGCCAGTTCGACGCGTGCCGCACCGCGCAGCCGTTCGATCTCCCGTAGCTGGTCGCGTACCCGCCTCACGGCCGCCGCCTGCCGGCTGTCCACCCGCTCGGCGAAGGCGGCGTTGTCGAGATACCGCCCGGGGTCCGAGGAGAGCAGGAGCCGCACCGCCGGGTCGAGGCCCCCGTCGCGGTACTGCGCCGCCGCGGTGGAACCCAGCGCCTCCCGCGCGGAGTTCAGCCGGTCCGTCCGGCGGGCCGCCTCGTCCCGCAGGGCGTTCAGCCGTTTCTGCGCCCCCTCCGCCTGCTCCTCGGCGCCGTCGTACTTCTCGGTGGCGGCCTCCGCCTCCCGGTACAGCTTGTCGACCTCGGCCTTGACCTGGGCCGGCGAGCGCGGCGGCTCGGCGTGCCCCGTGCCGTCGAAGCCTGTCGCGGTCGCCGCTCCCGCGAGGGCGATCGTGGCGGCGGTGCGGGCCGTACCGCCGCCGAGCGAACGCTGTCTGGGCTTGCGGTGCGCTGCCACCTGGACGCCACGTCCTTTCGTACGACCGCCGGGGCCACGGGCGGTGTCGCGCGTCCGGCGGCGGCCCGCACAGGGGGAACGCGCCGCCGCCGGACCTTCTCGGCGGTGGTGTCCGACGGCCGCCCCTGGCCCGGGCGGCGATGGGGAGCCGGGCACCTGGGGGAGGACGCTAAACCCGTCGGTGATGCCGTCGTGACCCGATGTACGGAAGTGGCACGACCGGACTGACGGTGACCGTATGTGACCGTGATCCCGGTGCGGCGTCGCCGTCTTCACGCTCTGCGATGACCGATCGGGCGGATCCGGCGCGCCGGACGGTCGCCGAGTGCTATAGGGCGCATATATGCGGTCTGGACGGCCGGCCGCGAGGGCCGAGCGAGCGGCGTCACATCCACCGGGGCGGTGTCAGCGGGGACGGGCGCGCTGATTAGGCTCCGGCCTCATGGACGTACTCATCCACCTCTTCGTGGGCCTGCACATCGTCGGCATCGCCGCGCTCCTCGGCGGCTTCCTCACCCAGATGAAGGCGATGGGCCAGGGCACGGCACGCTTCGTGCCCGGGATGCTGCACGGCGCGCTGACCATGCTGGTCACGGGGGTGGCCCTGGTCGGCCTCAACCAGGCGGACCACCACTCGGTCAACACGATCAAGATCGGGATCAAGCTGGCCCTGCTGATCGTCATCCTCGGCCTGGTCTATGTGAAGCGGGACGAGGAGACCGTCGAGAAGCCCCTCTTCGGCCTCGTCGGCGCCGCCACCCTGGCGAACATCTTCATCGCCGTGCTCTGGACCTGATGTGGTCCAGGGTGGACGCGACGGCTCCGGCCAGGACCACGCCCCAGGCGGCCACCGCGATCCACAGCAGTACCCGGCCGAGGCCGCGCAGCCACGGCACGCCGACGGACGACGCGACGGACAGCGCCGCCACCGCCGTCATCCCCATCGGGAACACGGTCGACCAGCGCCGCACGTCGTAGCCGAGCCGGGGCCGCAGCACCTCGGCCACCGCCAGGACGACGTAGCAGGCCAGCGCGAGGACGAGGAGGCCGACGGTGACGCCGCGCAGAACGTCGCCGTCGTCGTTGTTCCACAGGTAGAGCCCTTTGTGCGCGGCGCCCATGAGCTGCGCACCGGCCAGCGCCGAGATGGCGAGTGCGCCACCCGAGATCCAGTGGTCGCCCGGCCCGGTGACCACCTGCCGAGGGTCGAAGCACCCCAGCCCGATCAGGTAGAGCGCCAGACCGAGCCAGAAGAACACCAGCCCCGCGTGGGCGAGCCACGCCACCCCCTCGGCCCTGGCGAGCACCGCCCCGAGCACCGCGATCCCCTCCGTCGCCACGCAGCCGAGGAACACCGTCCCGGGCATCCGGCGCTCCCAGTCCGGCACGCTCAACGGCACCAGCCCGGCCCAGACCACCGCGTCCAGCGCCAGCAGCGCCTCGGCGAGCGGCTGCCCGTTCAGAGCGGACACGCCTGACCCCAGCACCGTGGTCGCCGGCACCACGGTCAGCGCGGCCGGCGAGCCGGCCCGGGCCCGCCACCGCTCCCGGTCCCACAGCAGTTGCAGGGCGATGTCGGCGGCGAGCCCGAGCCAGGCGGCGCCCGCCAGGACCAGGGCGAGGCGGGAGAGGACCTGGTGACCGGTCAGGTGCAGCCCGACCGACAGGATGCCGGTCGCCATGACGGCGGACCCGGTGGCGGGCGGACGCGGCGCCCACCAGGTGCGCAGCGCGGAAGTCCCTGACATGCGCCCGATGCTAGGGACCCCCACACGGGTTGCGTACGGGCCACGCGCGCCACGAGGGAAAACAACCCCACGCGCGCGTGCCGGACGGGCGTCCCCCGGGCCGGTCGGCTTCCGGCGTCTTCGAGGCCGTGCTGCGATTCCGGCCGCCGAGTTTCCGGGGTGGCGGCGGGCTGTCGGTGGGGCGGCCTAGACTCGGAGAGCGATGAGCAGCCTCTTTGACGACAGCTTCCTGGCGGACCTCAAGGCCACCTCGGCCCACGAGGAGGAGCCCCCGCCGCCCGAGGACGATCATGCTCCGGAGCCGGTTCCGGACGATCTGTTCGGCGGGAAGTTCGACCTGCCACCGGACCGGGACGCGTACTACCGCAACGGCGCGCACCGCCCTGCCGTCGACATGGAGGCGCTGCTGGAGGGGCTGAACGAGAACCAGCGCGCGGCCGTCGTGCACGCCGGTTCCCCCCTGCTCATCGTCGCCGGCGCCGGCTCGGGCAAGACCCGTGTGCTCACCCACCGCATCGCGTACCTGCTGGCCGAGCGGGGCGTCCACCCGGGGCAGATCCTCGCGATCACGTTCACCAACAAGGCCGCGGGCGAGATGAAGGAGCGGGTCGAGCAGCTCGTCGGCCCGCGTGCGAACGCGATGTGGGTGATGACCTTCCACAGCGCCTGCGTCCGCATCCTGCGCCGGGAGAGCAAGAAGCTCGGCTTCACGTCCTCCTTCTCGATCTACGACGCCGCCGACAGCAAGCGCCTGATGGCCCTGGTCTGCCGCGACCTGGACCTCGATCCCAAGCGCTTCCCGCCCAAGTCCTTCAGCGCCAAGATCTCCAATCTGAAGAACGAGCTGATCGACGAGGAGGACTTCGCCGCCCAGGCGTCCGACGGCTTCGAGAAGACCCTCGCCCAGGCGTACGCGCTCTACCAGTCCCGCCTGCGCGAGGCGAACGCGCTCGACTTCGACGACCTGATCATGACGACGGTCAACCTGCTGCGCGCCTTCCCGGACGTCGCCGAGCACTACCGCCGCCGCTTCCGCCACGTCCTCGTCGACGAGTACCAGGACACCAACCACGCCCAGTACGCCCTGGTGCGCGAACTCGTCGGCACCTCCGGGCACCCCGCGGGCGCGGCCCCCGGCGAGCACGACGTCCCGCCCGCCGAACTGTGCGTCGTCGGCGACGCCGACCAGTCGATCTACGCCTTCCGCGGCGCGACCATCCGCAACATCCTCCAGTTCGAGGAGGACTACCCGGACGCCACGACGATCCTGCTGGAGCAGAACTACCGCTCCACGCAGACGATCCTCTCCGCCGCCAACGCGGTCATCGAGCGCAACGAGTCCCGCCGTCCGAAGAACCTGTGGACCAACGCGGGCGCCGGCGCCCGGATCACCGGTTACGTCGCCGACACCGAGCACGACGAGGCGCAGTTCGTCGCCGACGAGATAGACCGTCTCACGGACGCGGGCGAGGCGAAGGCGGGCGACGTCGCCGTCTTCTACCGCACCAACGCCCAGTCCCGTGTCTTCGAAGAGGTCTTCATCCGCGTCGGCCTGCCCTACAAGGTCGTCGGCGGCGTCCGCTTCTACGAGCGCAAGGAGGTCCGGGACGTCCTCGCCTACCTGCGGGTGCTGGCGAACCCGGAGGACTCCGTGCCGCTGCGGCGCATCCTGAACGTGCCCAAGCGGGGCATCGGCGAGCGCGCCGAGGCGATGATCGACGCCCTCGCCCAGCGCGAGCGGATCAGCTTCGCGCAGGCGCTGCGCCGCGTGGACGAGGCGTACGGCATGGCGGCCCGCTCCACCAACGCGGTCAAGCGGTTCAACGCGCTGATGGAGGAGCTGCGCACCATCGTGGAGTCGGGCGCCGGGCCGGCCACGGTCCTCGAGGCCGTCCTCGAACGCACGGGCTACCTCGCCGAGTTGCAGTCCTCGACCGACCCCCAGGACGAGACCCGCATCGAGAACCTTCAGGAACTCGCCGCCGTCGCCCTGGAGTTCGAACAGGAGCGCGGTGAGGGCGCGGAGGCCCCGGGAGCACCCGCCCCGGGCGGCACCCTGGCCGACTTCCTGGAGCAGGTGGCCCTCGTCGCGGACTCCGACCAGATCCCCGACGGCGAGGAGGGCGACGGCGTCATCACGCTGATGACCCTGCACACCGCGAAGGGCCTGGAGTTCCCGGTGGTGTTCCTGACCGGCATGGAGGACGGCGTCTTCCCGCACATGCGCGCCCTCGGTCAGACGAAGGAACTGGAGGAGGAGCGGCGTCTGGCGTACGTCGGCATCACGCGTGCGCGGGAGCGGCTGTACCTGACGCGGTCGGCGATGCGCAGCGCCTGGGGCCAGCCCTCGTACAACCCGCCCTCGCGGTTCCTGGAGGAGATCCCGGAGCAGCACATGGAGTGGAAGCGGAAGGGCGGCTCCTCCGCCGCGCCGTCGGCCGGACCGCTCTCGGGGGTGGCGGCCTCGTTGTCGTCCTCCCGCTCGCGCTCGTCGGCGGCGGGCGCGTCCGGATTCGCCACGCGCCGGGGCGGTGCGACGGAGAGGCCGGTGGTCTCGCTGGCGGTGGGCGACCGCGTCACCCATGACCAGTTCGGCCTGGGAACGGTCGTCGCCGTGAAGGGCACGGGGGCGAACGCGGAGGCGACGATCGACTTCGGCGACGAGAAGCCGAAGCGGCTGCTGCTGCGGTACGCGCCGGTGGAGAAGCTGTAGCCACGCATCCGGGCCCTCGCCGAACGGCGGGGGCCGCTCCGGAGCACAGTGGTTCGGGCGGGCCGGTCTGACGGGCGGTCGGTCGGTCAGGTGGGGTCGAGCCCGTGGCTCCGCAGCCACGGCAGCGGGTCTATCGGGGCGCCGCCGCCCGGCCGTACCTCGAAGTGAAGGTGCGGACCGGTGGAGTTGCCCGAGTTGCCCGAGTACGCGATCGGCTGACCGGCCTTCACCGTCGCACCGGCCGGTACCCGGTAGCTGGAGAGGTGGCAGTACCAGGTCTGCGTGCCGTCCTTGGCGGTCAGGATCAGCATGTTGCCGTACGCGCTGTTCCACTTGGTCTGCACGGTGCCGTCGGTCGCGGCCATCACCGTCGTCCCGTACGCCACCGGGAAGTCGATGCCGGTGTGCACGGACATCCAGTTGACCCCCGCCTGGCCGAAGTAGGCGCTGAGGCCCTTCTGCAGGACCGGCAGCACGAACTTGGGCCGCAGTCGCTCCCTGAGCGCCGCCTCGGCCGCCGCCTTCTTCTTCTCGGCCACCTGCTGGGCCTTGAGGTCGATACGTTCCTGCGTGCGACTCGCCCGGTCCGCGAAGTCGTTGGCGCCCGCGGAGAGGTTCGCGAGCTGGGAGTCCAGCTTCTTGTTGGCGGCGGACGGCTTCACCGGTGTCTCGGCGGCGCTCGCCGTGGTGTCCTTGCCGTCGTCCCCGCCCACGCCGACGGTCGCCGCGGCGATCCCGGCGACCCCCATGACACACACCGACGGTACGGCGACCGTGAGCAGCGCGGACCGCTTCGCCGGGGTGCGACGCCGGGAACGGCTCCCGGCGCGGGACGCGACACGCGGGGACGGGACGGGGGCGCGCTCTTCCTGGCCGTCGAGCAGCGGAAGTTCGTCGGCCGCCCCGGACGGATCGTCGTCCGCGGGATGCCCGGACGGAAGCTGGCCGAAGGTGGCGGTGGCCGTCTGATGATCGAAGGGCTCGGCGTCCGCGAAGGACTCGGCGAAGGGCTCCGTGAAGGACTCGGCGTCGGCGAAGGGATCCTGGGCCACGTGCTCGAAGCCGCCGGTGGCCGCTTGCTCCGTCTCGTGTTCCGGGCCGCCCGCCGAATTCCACTGAGTGGCGTCGTAGGTGCCCGTGTCGAAGGTCTGCGTGCCCCACTCCCACTGCTGGGTGAGGCCCGCCGACTGTTCCGCCTCGAGCCAGGCCTGCGCATCCCACTGGCCGGTGGCGTCGGGGGGCGGGGCCTGCGCGGGGATGGCGGCCAGTTGCTGGTAGCCGGTCGCCCACGCCGCCGTGTCGTGGACGCCGGTGTCGAACGCGGCGTGGTGCTGGGCGGCGTACGGGTCGTAGTACGGACTCTGGTGCGTGCCGGTGCCGAACGTGTCGTGGCTGCCCGTGTTCAGGCTGCCGGTGGACCACTGTCCGGCGTCGTACGAACCGGTCCCGCCGTCACCCGGGAGGGTGCCGAAGAGGGGGTCGGTCGCGAAGGCCGTGGTGGAGTCGGCGTAGGCCGGGAACTCACCGTACTGGCCGCCCTGGGGGCCGTACGACGCGTACTGCGCCGAGGCGGCATCGGGAGCCGGGGCCGGGGGAGTTGCGGTCCCCGACGGGTGACGGTCGTTCACCGACTTCTCTTTCGCCTCGACAACAAGGGCTGCCAGAGCAGTGCGGCGACTGTACCCGGCGGTACGGCGGCGCGACAATCTTCCGCAGGTTTCCGGTGCGCAGGAAACGGGCATTCGGCCGTGTTTCGGCGGTCACCGCCCAAGGCCTTGGCGCTGCGTTCGATGAATGTTCGATAGTGTGCGGGTGTCCGGGGGCTGTCGGGCGGCTGTGCGGGTGATGTGTCGCGGGTACCGCCTGCCGGGCCAGGTGTGCCGCGCGGCGGGCCTCACGCCACCGTGAGGCCGCCGGTGTGGGCCGCGGCCGCCGCCGGCTCCTCGAAGTCCAGTGCCTGCCGTATCCCGGCCGCGACGGCGGGGTGCACCGGCAGGGCCAGATGGCCGATCCCGCTCACCCGGATGTTCTGCGCCACCAGGTCCGGATGGTCGACGCACGCCGCCTCCAGCGGATCCATCAGCGGGTCCAGATCGCTCCAGAAGCTCACGAAATGCGTACGGCAGCCGGGGGCCGGCTCGTGCAGTTCCTCGATCAGCTCCGAGCCCGGGCGCATCTGGCGGACGATGGGATGCGCGTTCGCCAGCGGGGCGACGCGGGTGCCGGAGTGAGGTGTACCCAGCGTGACGAGCCTGCGTACGCGGAGGTCGCCGCCCAGGCGCTGCACGTAGTACCGCGCGATCAGGCCGCCCAGGCTGTGCCCGACGATGTCCACCTGCCGCTGTCCGGTGCGCTCGCAGATCTCCTCGACATGCCGGCCGAGCAGCTCGGCAGCGGTGCGGATGTCACACGTCAACGGTGAGTAATTGAGTGACTCGATGTGCTGGCGGCCGTGCTGAGCGAGGTTCCGGCGCAGGAGGACGAAGACCGAGCGGTTGTCGATGAACCCGTGCAGCAGGATCACCGGGGGCTTGGCCCCGGTGGGCAGCTTGGCGGTGTCCGGAGGGGGCGGGAGCGGGGCGCAGCGGCGCTCCTGGATGATCCCCGACGGGTACAGCAGGAGGTGCCCGGCGAGAATCGCCAGCTCCAGGGCGGTCGCCTTCAGCAGCGCGACGGAGAGTCCGGCCAGTCTGCTGGGGAACAGGCGCTGGCACAGCGGAACCAGAGGCTCTACTACCCCGGTGACCTTCATTGGCCGACCTCCCGTCGGCACGCGCGAGGACGTCTCCGTGTCCCCCGTGTGCCCTCATGGAAAGCCGTGGCGGTGGCCTGCGGGGCGGGTGCCGCGGGTACGGCCTGCCGCGGACGCGGCGCATACGGCGCCGTGACGCGACGGGCGCCTTTTTCGTCGTGGTGACGCGAACCCGCCCGTCCTCGTGGCGCGGTGTCCCGTCCTCCTCGTACGGGTGGTGCTCCCGCTTTCGTGCCCTTGCATTCCTTTCGCGGCTCTCCTTGCGCACGATCCCCTCGATCCACGGCGCTCGAGCCGCTGCTGCGGCGCGTGTGCCGCGGGGAGGGGGACCCTGCGCGGCGAACGTGTCCCATTGTGTGATTTCCCCCTCGGTCACCACCGTGAAACTGCCGGTTGCGGGATGCTGGCGATAACGTTCGTTCACTTCCCGGGCCGGAACGGCGTGCGGCGCCGGTGCCGACGGGGCGTGATCCGCCGGTGCGAGGCGTGCCGAGCGTGCGGTCCGTGTGTCCGCCGGTGCGGTGATGTGGCGGCAGGCGGTACATCGGTACAGGGTGTGTGTAGTCGCTTCATGGAGGCAGTGATGGGTGTGGCAGCCGGTCCGATCCGCGTGGTGGTGGCCAAGCCGGGGCTCGACGGCCACGATCGCGGGGCCAAGGTGATCGCGCGGGCGCTGCGCGATGCGGGAATGGAGGTCATCTACACCGGTCTCCACCAGACGCCCGAGCAGATCGTCGACACGGCGCTCCAGGAGGACGCCGACGCGATCGGGCTGTCGATCCTGTCCGGGGCGCACAACACGCTGTTCGCCGCGGTGATCGACCTGCTGAAGGAGCGCGACGCGGAGGACATCCTGGTCTTCGGCGGCGGCATCATCCCCGAGGCGGACATCCCCCTGCTGAAGGAGAAGGGCGTGGCGGAGATCTTCACGCCCGGGGCGACGACCGCGTCGATCGTGGACTGGGTACGGGCGAACGTACGGCAGCCGGCCGGGGCGTAAGGCTCCGTGGGCGGTGTCGCGTCCACCGAGGCCGGACCCGCTCCGGGCCGGGGACAGCCGGCCGGCCGTGGAGGCTGATCGGGGTCCGGTGGAGGCGGAGGGACCGAGGGGCCGGATGCGGCCCCCGGACTCACGCACTCCGCAGTTCCTCCGTCATCGCCGCCCGCAGCCGCAGCGTCGTCGTCAGGCGCTGGAACGCCTCCGCCCAGTAGCCGCCCGCTCCCGGGGACGCGTCCTCCGGCTCGTCCGGTATCGCCGTCAGCGCGTCCAGGCGGCTCGCCTCCGCCGGGTCGAGGCACCGCTCCGCCAGCCCCATCACGCCGCTGAAGCTCCACGGGTAACTTCCGGCGTCCCGCGCGATGTTGAGTGCGTCCACGACGGCCCGGCCCAGTGGAGCGGCCCAGGGCACCGCGCACACCCCGAGGAGCTGGAACGCCTCCGACAGGCCGTGGGTGGCGATGAACCCGGCGACCCAGTCGGCCCGTTCCCCCGCTTCGAGCGTCGACAGCAGCTTCGCCCGCTCCGCCAGGGACACCGCCCCCGGGCCCGCGGCCTCCGGCGCGGACGGCGGGCCGAGCAGGGCCCGCGACCAGGGGGCGTCCCGCTGCCGTACCGCCGCCCGGCACCAGGCCGCGTGCAGTTCGCTCCGCCAGTCGTCCGCGACCGGCAGCGCGAGGATCTCCTCCGGCGTACGTCCGCCGAGCCGGACCCGCCATGTGCCCAGCGGTGCCGCCTCCACCAACTGGCCCAGCCACCACGATCGTTCGCCCCGCCCCGCCGGTGGTTTCGGCACCACTCCGTCGCGCTCCATGCCCGGATCGCACTCGTGCGGCGCCTCGACCACCAGCGTCGGCTCCCCCTGCGTGGGGTCGACCGCGACACAGGCCGCCGCCCTGGCCGCCATCCGCCCGGCCAGGGCCGAGTCCGGCAGCGCGGACAGCAACTCCGCCGCCGTGGCCCGCACATTGCGGCTGCGATCGGAGAGCGCCTGCTCCAGGAAGGGCTCGTCAGCGGGCTCGAGTCCCGTGCGCAGCGAGTCGAGGAACATCAGGCGGTCCTCGGCCCGCTCCGTCGCCCAGGTGCCCGCCAGCAGGTCGCGGGCGAGGGCGGGGCGTCGTGCGCGGAGGGTGGTGAGCAGGGCCACCCGTTCCGCGAACAGGCCTTCCTGCCACAGGCGCCGGACACGGTCCGGCTCTTCCGGCGGCGGCAGATCGGACCCGCCGCCGGGCGCGGAGCGCAGCGCGAAGCGCCAGTCCGGGTTCAGCCGGGCCAGCCACAGGGCGCGCGGTCCGGCGAAGGCCAGTGCCGCCGGCCGCAGATCCGTGCGGGCGCGGGCCGCGTCCAGCAGGGCCGGCAGGGTCTGCGGGGGCGGCGCGTAGCCGTGCTCGTTGGCCAGCGCGAGCCACTGCGGCAGCAGCTCCATCAGGTCGGGGGCCGCCCCCCGGCGGCCGCCGCCGCCCGGGCCGGGCCGGTCGGACAGCAGCAGGGCCAGTCTGCGGGCCGCCGCGGGGGGCAACGGAGGGCGGGCGTCCGTCGCCGCGGGCTCCGGACGCGGCCCGGCCGGTGCGGGGCGCAGCCCGGCCCTGCGGCGGACGGTCTGCACGGCGGCCAGGTCCAGCAGGGCCGTCGCGGCCTGCGGACCGGACGGCAGCCAGGGGGGAGTGCGCCGGTCGGTGCCCAGCAGGGCCACCGTGACAAGCTCCTCCCAGGAGACGGCGGAGGACGGGTCCGCGGGAGCGGGAGTCGTATTCATGCCAGCCCCTTCCGGGTCGGTACGGAGTCGCTCGGGTGTCGTCAGCACAGCGGGACCGCCTCTCCGGCACCCTCGGGCCAGGCGGTGAGCGGAGTGAAACCGCGGTGCCCGCACTCGCCGAAGACCGTGACCGGAGCGCCGCCCGACAGCGCGACCAGCCGCCACAGGCCCGGTCGGCTGCCCGCGGACGGCGTCAGGGGCAGAGCCATGCCGCCGTCGGCGTCCGCGAGCTGCCAGGAGCCGTCGAGCGGGGTCGGTACGACGCGGTCCAGCGTCACGGGGCACGAGTCCAGCCACGGGTCGGCCCGGAGGGCTTCCCCGTACCGCGCCGCCGCGTCGGACGTGGCCATTCCAGGCGGTCTCGTCGCTGCCGGGGCCGGGGGCGTGAACTGCTCGCCCAGCGCCGCCCGAAGCTGCCCCGCGTCCGGGTAGGACGTCACGTCGGCCTCGAAGGCCAGCCCCACCGGCAGCATCAACTCCGGCGCACGCCCTGCCGCTCCGTAGGAGAGGAGGAGCACCGTGCGGTCGGACTTCTCGCCGTACAGCCAGATCCGGCGGGTGGTCAGCCGGCCGTCCGAGGTGTCGTACTGCGCCAGCACCAGCCAGCGGTCGCGGACGGGCCGACCGTCGGGCGAACCCGCGAGGCCGACGCGTGAACGGACCGTCGCCGCCAGTCCCTCCGGCAGCCGCTCACGCCTGAGCCACCCCTGGTCCAGCAGGTGCAGCAGCGCGCACTCCTCCAGCAGCCGCACCGGCCAGCCCGGCCCCGACGCCGGCAGTGCCCCCAACTCCCGCACCCGCCCGGCCAGTCCCGGAGCCTGCGCGTCCACCATGCGGGCGGCCGTCTCCTCCCACAGCCCGTACCCCGCCTGCTCGGCCGCGGCCAGGCCACCGCGCACCAGGTCGGCCAGCCGCTGCTCCAGCTCCGTCGCCCCCGCCGTGACCCGCTCGGCCCGCCGCTCCGCCCTGCGGCGGGCCGCCTCCGGATCGGCGGACGCGGCCGGTTGCGAGCCGCCGGTCGCCCGCTTCTCCTGCGCGCGCCGCCGACGCCCCTCGAGCCACTGTTCCGCCCAGTCCGGCGCCTGACCCCGCGGCACCACGCCGTCCCCGCCCGCCCAGAGCAGCAGCAGCCCCAGCGCGTGCTTGCACGGGAACTTCCGGCTCGGGCAACTGCACTTGTACGCGGGCCCCGCCGCGTCCGCGATGTCGACGACCGTCTGGTACGGCTTGATGCCACTGCCCTTGCACAGTCCCCACACCGTCCCCTCGTCGGAACTGCCCGCCTCCGACCACGGTCCCGCCGTGCCGAGTTTGCTTCCCGCTTTGCGTGAGGCCGCGTCAGGTGCCAGTGCCAGCACCTGGTCGGCGGTCCAGCGCTCCCCCTGCCAAGTCATGTCGTCGACGGTAGGTCCCGGCACTGACAATCGACCCTCGCGACGGCGTAACCGCAGGTCATGACGCATTGTCAGTGGCGTGGTGCACGGTTGGTGGCAGATCCGAACCGGCCGAGCTGGAGGGGGATACGGCCATGCGTGTGTCCGTTGACCAGAAGTCCGTCGAAGCGAACCCGAACCCGTCCGCGCCCGCGAACGGAAGCGGGGACGCGAGCCCCGGCGGGCCGACGTCCGCGCCCGTGCGCACACCGGCGCAGGAGAAGGGCACCGCGCCCGCGGAAGCGCTCCGGCCGCACGCCGAGGACGCCTTCGCCCACGAACTCGCCGCACTGGCCGCCCAGGACGACCGGCGGCGCCCGGCCCGCTGGAAGCTGTCGCCGTGGGCCGTGGCCACCTATCTGCTGGGCGGCACGCTGCCGGACGGCACGGTGATCACACCGAAGTACGTGGGCCCGCGCCGCATCGTCGAGGTCGCCGTCACCACGCTCGCCACCGACCGCGCCCTGCTGCTGCTCGGCGTGCCCGGCACGGCGAAGACCTGGGTGTCCGAGCATCTGGCGGCGGCCGTCAGCGGCGACTCGACCCTGCTCGTGCAGGGCACGGCCGGGACCCCGGAGGAGGCGATCCGCTACGGGTGGAACTACGCGCGGCTGCTCGCGCACGGCCCCAGCCGCGACGCCCTGGTGCCGAGCCCCGTCATGCGGGCCATGGCCGAGGGGATGACCGCCCGCGTCGAGGAACTGACCCGCATCCCGGCCGACGTCCAGGACACACTGATCACGATCCTGTCGGAGAAGACGCTGCCGATACCGGAGTTGGGCGAAGAGGTGCAGGCCGTCCGCGGCTTCAACCTGATCGCCACGGCCAACGACCGCGACCGTGGGGTCAACGACCTGTCGAGCGCGCTGCGCCGCCGCTTCAACACGGTGGTGCTGCCGCTGCCGGACAGCGTCGACGCCGAGGTCGACATCGTCTCCCGCCGCGTCGACCAGATCGGCCGCTCGCTCGACCTGCCGGCTGTGCCCGACGGCATCGACGAGATCCGCCGCGTGGTGACGGTCTTCCGCGAACTGCGAGGCGGGATCACGACGGACGGCCGGACCAAGCTGAAGTCGCCCAGCGGCACCCTGTCCACCGCGGAGGCGATCTCCGTCGTCACCAACGGGCTGGCACTGTCGGCCCACTTCGGCGACGGCGTGCTGCGGCCGAGCGACGTCGCCGCGGGCATCCTGGGCGCCGTCGTCCGCGACCCCGCGGCCGACCGGGTCATCTGGCAGGAGTACCTGGAAGCGGTGGTCCGCGAGCGTGACGGCTGGACGGACTTCTACCGCGCGTGCCGGGAGGTGACCGCGTGAAGGACTCCGACTCGCCGCGGACGGGGCCGCTGCTGCTCGGGGTGCGGCACCACGGCCCGGGCTCCGCGCGGGCCGTGCGGGCCGCGCTGGAGGCGACGCGGCCCAAGGCCGTGCTGATCGAGGGGCCACCGGAGGCGGACGCCCTGATCCCGCTCGCGGACCACCCGGAGATGCGGCCGCCGGTCGCCCTGCTCGCCCACGCCGTGGACGAGCCCGGACGGTCGGCGTTCTGGCCGCTGGCCGAGTTCTCCCCGGAGTGGGTGGCGATCCGCTGGGCCGTGCGGCAGGGCGTTCCGGCCCGGTTCATCGACCTGCCGGCGACGCACACGCTGGCATGGGGGAGGCCGGAGCCGACGGGCACCGGAGCCGAGGACCCTGACGCGGTCGACGGCTCCGAGGACACCGTCCGCATCGACCCCCTCGCCGTGCTCGCCGAGACCGCCGGGTACGACGACCCGGAGCGGTGGTGGGAGGACGTCGTCGAGCACCGGGGCGTGGGGACGGGGGACCCCCTCGCGCCGTTCACCGTGCTCGAGGAGGCCATGGCCGCGCTGCGGGAGGAGTACGGCGCCGGGGGACACGAGCGGGACCTCGTGCGGGAGGCGTACATGCGGCTCCAGGTACGCGCGGCCCTGCGGGAGTTCGGGCCGGACGTGGCGGTGGTGTGCGGGGCCTGGCACGTGCCGGCGCTCCGCGAGCGGACCTCCGTCACCGCCGACCGCGTCCTGCTGAAGGGCCTGCCCAAGGTGAAGACGGACATGACCTGGGTGCCCTGGACCCACCGCAGGCTCGCCCGGGCCAGTGGGTACGGGGCGGGCATCGACTCGCCGGGCTGGTACGGGCATCTGTTCCGCGCCCCCGACCGGCCCGTCGAGCGGTGGCTGACCAAGGTCGCCGGGCTGCTGCGCGACGAGGACCGGATCGTGTCGTCCGCGCACGTCATCGAGGCGGTACGGCTGGCCGAGACGCTCGCCGTGCTGCGCGGGCGCCCGCTGCCGGGACTGTCCGAGACGACCGACGCGGTGCGGGCGGTGATGTGCGAGGGCTCCGACGTGCCGCTGGCGCTGGTGCACGACCGGCTCGTGGTCGGCGACGACATGGGCGGAGTACCGGAATCGGCCCCCGCCGTGCCATTGCAGCGGGACCTCGCCCGGCACCAGAAGAGGCTCAGGCTCAAGCCCGAGCCGCTGGAGCGGGAGGTGGAGCTGGACCTGCGCAAGGACACCGACACCGAGCGCAGCCGGCTGCTGCACCGGCTGCGGCTCCTCGGGATCGACTGGGGCGAGCCCGCGGCCTCGCGCGGCAGCACCGGGACGTTCCGGGAGACCTGGCGGCTGCGCTGGGAACCGGAGCTCGCGGTGCGGGTCGCGGAGGCCGGGGTGTGGGGGACGACCGTGCTCGCCGCCGCGACCGCCAGGGCCGAGGCGGACGCGACGGCCGCGCAGTCCCTGGCCGACGTCACCGCGCTCGCCGAGCGGTGTCTGCTGGCGGAACTGACGGAGGCGCTGCCCGTGGTGATGCGGGTCCTCGCCGACCGCGCCGCGCTCGACGCCGACGTCGGCCACCTCGCCCAGGCCCTGCCCGCCCTGGTCCGCTCCCTGCGCTACGGGGACGTGCGCGGCACGGACACCACGGCGCTGGGGGAGGTGGCCGCGGGTCTCGCCGAGCGCGTGTTCGTCGGGCTGCCACCGGCGTGCGCCGCGCTGGACGCCGAGGCGGCCGAGGAGATGCGGCGCCATGTGGACGCCGTGCACGGGGCGGTGGGGCTGCTGGGGGACGGCATCGGGGCGGACCACGGCGACATACGGGAGCGGTGGCGTGCCGTCCTCAGGGTGCTCGGCGGGCGGGACACCGTCCCCGGGGTGATCCGCGGGCGGGCCGTGCGGCTGCTCCTGGACGAGGGGGAACTGGCGCAGGAGGAGGCCGCGCGGCTGATGGGGCTCGTGCTGTCGCCGGGGACGCCACCGGCGGACGCCGCCGCGTGGATCGAGGGGTTCGTCGGGGGCGGCTCCGGCGGCGGGATGCTGCTCGTGCACGACGAGCGGCTGCTCGCGCTGGTGGACGCCTGGCTGACCGGCGTGCCGGCGGAGGCGTTCACCGATGTGCTGCCGCTGCTGCGGCGGACGTTCTCGGCGTACGAGCCCGGAGTGCGGCGCACCCTCGGCGAGTTGGTGCGGCGCGGCCCGGGCACGCGGGGGAGCACGGCCGCCACGGGGGCGGGCGTTCCGGGGTTCGGCACCGACCTCGACGCCGGGCGGGCGGATGCCGTGGTCCCGGTGCTGCGCCTGCTGCTCGGCCTGGACGAACCGGACGGCAGCGATGTCAACGACCTGGTGGGGGTGGCCGGATGAGCACGCACACGACCGACGGCACGAACATCGCCGGTGCCGACGAGCGGCTGCGGCGCTGGCGGCTGGTGCTCGGAGGAGACGCGGCGGACGGCACCGGGTATGGGCTGACCGGGCGGGACGCGGCGATGGACGGGGCACTGACCGCGCTGTACGGGAAGGGCGACAGGCCGCAGCAGGGGCGGGACCGTTCGGCGGGGCTCGGGGCGTCGGCGCCGTCCGTGGCGCGCTGGCTGGGGGACATCCGCACCTACTTCCCCTCGTCCGTCGTCCAGGTCATGCAGCGTGACGCCATCGACCGGCTCGGGCTGTCCGCCCTCCTGCTCGAACCGGAGATGCTCGAGGCGGTCGAGGCCGACGTGCACCTGGTCGGCACGCTGCTCTCGCTGAACAAGGCGATGCCGGAGACCACCAAGGAGACGGCCCGGGCGGTGGTGCGCAAGGTCGTCGAGGACCTGGAGAAGCGGCTCGCCACCCGCACCCGGGCCACGCTCACCGGCGCCCTCGACCGCAGCGCCCGTATCACCCGGCCCCGCCACCGGGACATCGACTGGAACCGCACGATCGCGGCCAACCTCAAGCACTATCTGCCGGAGTACCGCACGGTGGTGCCGGAGCGGCTGATCGGGTACGGGCGGGCGTCGCAGTCGGTGAAGAAGGAGGTGGTCCTCTGCATCGACCAGTCGGGGTCGATGGCGGCCTCGGTGGTGTACGCGTCCGTGTTCGGGGCGGTGCTCGCTTCCATGCGGTCGATCGCCACCCGGCTCGTCGTCTTCGACACGGCCGTCGTGGACCTCACCGACCAGCTCGACGACCCGGTCGACGTCCTCTTCGGCACCCAGCTCGGCGGCGGCACGGACATCAACAGGGCGCTGGCGTACTGCCAGTCGCAGATCACCCGGCCCACGGAGACGGTCGTGGTCCTCATCAGCGACCTGTACGAGGGAGGCATCCGCGACGAGATGCTCAAGCGGGTGGCGGCGATGAAGGCGTCGGGGGTGCAGTTCGTGGCGCTGCTCGCGCTCTCCGACGAGGGGGCACCCGCGTACGACAGGGAGCACGCGGCGGCACTCGCGGCGCTCGGCGCACCGGCGTTCGCGTGCACGCCCGACCTGTTCCCGGAGGTGATGGCTGCGGCGATCGAGAAGCGGCCCCTGCCGATACCGGAGACGGCCTGACGACGACCGAGGACCCGGAGGCGGGACACCGCACCATGCAAGGAGGAAACGGATATGACGGTCCATCGGTGACAGCGGGCTTGCGCGATCGCGGGCGTCCCGTGCGAGGATCGACGGCGCTCGGCATCCATGGTGCGCGGTGTTCGCTCCGTGCCCGCCTGGTTTCCGCCGCACGGAGGCTCTCCCCGTCGTGACCCTGCCAGCCGCACTGCCCTTCGCCGGTGCCGCACTGCGCGCGATGCGTACGGCGGCCGGAAGGCATGCGCTGCACGTCGCGCTGGTGCTGGGCGCGTTGTTCGCGCTGGGACTCCTGTGCCAGGGACAGGCACACGCCGCGGACGGAACACCGGCGGCCCCGGGGTCTCCCACCGCTGCCGGGACCAGAGCCGGCACGGCGGCCGGGACCGGGAACGGAACTCCGTCAGGCGGGCGGGGCGAAACGGCCGTCGGCCGTTCCACCGTGCAGCCGGGCGTCCACCCCTCCAAGCACCCGCAGCGCAGCGCATCCGGCGCAGCCGGGGCCCTCGTCCCCCTCGTGACCGAGGCCGCGCAGCCGGTCGCCCACGAACTGGTGCCACCGGTCGCCGACGAGTTGGTGCCACCTGGAACCGACGGCCTCGTGCCGCCGGTGGGCGACGCGGTCGCAGGGCCTGTCGGCGGACTGGTGCGGGCGGTGACCGAGGGCGTGGCGGACGCGACCGCGCAGTGGCCGCCGGCTCCGTCCCCGCCGTGGCGGCCGTCCCCGCCCGGTCTGCCGGGCCTTCCCGGTCTCCCCGGGATCCCGGCGGCTCCGGGCCGGCCGACGCCCCCGGTGCGCACCCTGCCCGCGCCGGCCACGCCGCAACAACCGGACGGCGGCACGGCGCGCCACGGCACGGCGAAGCAGCGGGAAACCGACACCCCCGGGCCCCGGGTCACCGGGCGCCCCGGCGGGACGGCGGCACGGTACGCGGGGCCCGCGCCCCACGCCGTACAGACCGCCCAACACCTGCACCCGCACACGTACCGGCACTGGTACCCCCACCCGCACCCGCACGCGCACCCGCACCCGCCCCGGATCCCCGGCGGCGACGCGACCCTGGTGCTGGGCGACCGGCCCGCCGCCGACGCGGGTTCGCCGCACCACGGCGACGCGCGCGCCGTCACCTCGGTCCACCGGGCGCCGAACGGGCTCGTGCCAGGCGCCACGGCGGCCGTCACCGCGGACAGGACCCGGGACCGGCACAGGGACCTTCCCGAGTCCCCCGGTTAGGGCAGCACCTCCGCCTCTCCGGACCCGCCGCGTGGGCGGCACGGGTGTGCCCGTCGGGCATCGCCACCGCGGACACGGCCGGCACGGCCTCCAGCGCCGTGAACGGCGTCGTCCCCAAGGCGACCCACACCGTCTCCGGCGTCGCGCACGGCGCGGGCCGCCGACGGCACCGCCTGGACGGCGACGCACCCCCCAGCCGCAGAAGCCGGCCGCAGAGAAGCCGGCCGCGAAGAAGCCGGCTCACCGTCCAGGGCGTCACCGGCACCCGGCACCCGGGACCGGGCCACGCCGAGCCCAGCCCAGCCCAGCCAGCCCAGTCCCAGCGGCGAGAAGGCCGCACCGACCCCGTCCGACCCGGCGCCGCCGTACGGCGCCCGACCGACTCCGCGGGCTGACGGAGACGGACGACCGAAAGCCGTCGGTCCGTCCGCCCCGAACCTCGCGGAAGGGGCCGACCGGTCCCCATTGGGGTGGGGATCGGTGGCCCTGACCCCTTCGGGGTTGTTCCAGGGGCCTCACCGGGTCAACCCCAGCCCGGTGAGGCCCTTCACCGCTGGCACGCGGTGCCAGAGAGTCCGGCATCATGTGACAGGTATCACCGCTCAGGTGTGACCCTCGATTTATGGACGCCCCGCGAGCGGCGATAACCTGCGAGACGGACATGCCGCGCGCTCGGACACCGTGTGCGCCTCCCTTGTGACAGAGCGGACGTCACGTTGCCCTTCGCGGCACGCCCACGCATCCAACGAACCGCGAGATCACTGATAGGGACGGAAGCGCGTGGACCTGTTCGAGTACCAGGCGAGGGACCTCTTCGCCAAGCACGGTGTACCGGTGCTGGCCGGTGAAGTCATCGACACGCCTGAGGCGGCGCGCGAGATCACCGAGCGGCTGGGCGGCAAGTCGGTCGTCAAGGCGCAGGTGAAGGTCGGTGGCCGCGGCAAGGCCGGCGGTGTCAAGCTGGCCGCCACCCCGGACGAGGCGGTCGCCCGCGCGACGGACATCCTCGGCATGGACATCAAGGGCCACACGGTCCACAAGGTGATGATCGCCGAGACCGCCCCGGAGATCCTCGAGGAGTACTACGTCTCCTTCCTCCTCGACCGCGCCAACCGCACCTTCCTCTCCATCGCCTCCGTCGAGGGCGGCATGGAGATCGAGGAGGTCGCGGCCACCCGCCCCGAGGCCGTCGCCAAGATCGCGATCGACGCCATCGACGGCGTGGACAAGGCGAAGGCGCAGGAGATCGTCGCGGCCGCCAAGTTCCCGGCCGAGGTGGCCGACAAGGTCGCCGACGTCCTGGTCAGCCTGTGGGAGGTCTTCGTCAAGGAGGACGCCCTCCTGGTCGAGGTGAACCCGCTGGCCAAGGTCGCCTCCGGTGACGTCATCGCCCTCGACGGCAAGGTGTCCCTGGACGACAACGCCGAGTTCCGTCACCCCGAGTTCGAGGAGCTCCACGACAAGGCGGCGGCCAACCCGCTCGAGGCCGCGGCCAAGGAGAAGAACCTCAACTACGTCAAGCTCGACGGCGAGGTCGGCATCATCGGCAACGGCGCGGGCCTGGTCATGTCCACCCTGGACGTGGTCGCGTACGCCGGTGAGAAGCACAAGGGTGTCAAGCCCGCGAACTTCCTCGACATCGGCGGTGGCGCCTCCGCCGAGGTCATGGCGAACGGCCTCGAGATCATCCTCGGCGACCCGGACGTGAAGTCCGTGTTCGTCAACGTGTTCGGTGGCATCACCGCCTGTGACGCGGTCGCCAACGGCATCGTGCAGGCCCTGGAGCTCCTCGAGTCCAAGGGCGAAGAGGTCAACAAGCCGCTGGTCGTGCGCCTCGACGGCAACAACGCCGAACTGGGTCGCCAGATCCTGGACGACCGCAACCACCCGCTGGTCCAGCGTGTGGACACCATGGACGGCGCGGCCGACAAGGCCGCCGAGCTGGCTGCTGCCGCGAAGTAAGGGACGAGGTCAAAGACAACCATGGCTATCTTCCTCACCAAGGAATCCAAGGTCATCGTCCAGGGCATGACCGGCTCCGAGGGCCAGAAGCACACCCGCCGCATGCTCGCCTCCGGCACCAACATCGTCGGTGGCGTGAACCCGCGCAAGGCGGGCCAGAGCGTCGACTTCGACGGCACCGAGATCCCCGTGTTCGGCTCGGTGGCCGAGGCCATCGAGAAGACCGGCGCCGACGTCACGGTCATCTTCGTCCCGGAGAAGTTCACCAAGGACGCGGTCGTCGAGGCCATCGACGCCGAGATCCCGCTCGCGGTCGTCATCACCGAGGGCATCGCGGTGCACGACACGGCGTCCTTCTGGGCGTACGCCGGCAAGAAGGGCAACAAGACCCGCATCATCGGTCCGAACTGCCCCGGCCTGATCACCCCCGGTCAGTCGAACGCCGGCATCATCCCGGCCGACATCACCAAGCCGGGCCGCATCGGCCTGGTCTCGAAGTCCGGCACGCTGACGTACCAGATGATGTACGAGCTGCGGGACATCGGCTTCTCCACCTGCGTCGGCATCGGCGGTGACCCGATCATCGGCACCACCCACATCGACGCGCTGAAGGCCTTCCAGGACGACCCCGACACCGACCTGATCGTCATGATCGGTGAGATCGGCGGCGACGCCGAGGAGCGGGCCGCGGCCTTCATCAAGGAGAACGTGACCAAGCCGGTCGTCGGCTACGTCGCGGGCTTCACCGCGCCCGAGGGCAAGACCATGGGTCACGCGGGCGCCATCGTCTCCGGTTCGTCGGGCACCGCCCAGGCGAAGAAGGAGGCGCTCGAGGCGGCGGGCGTCAAGGTCGGCAAGACGCCGACGGAGACCGCCAAGCTCGCGCGGGAGATCCTGGCCGGCTGAACTCCGCCCGGCTGAACGTGCGGTGGGCCCGTACCCCTTCCGGGGGCGGGCCCACCGGCGTTGTTGTGCGGTGCAGCGCGTCACGCGGGTTCAGCGGGGTTCCGGGGTCAGCCGGGCCGGTCCCTGGTGCGGGGCCGCCAGCAGCTTGGCGCGGAGCGCTGTCCGGGCGTGGGACAGCGGCCCCTGGGCCAGGGGCGGGGGGAGGTCCTGGACGGGTGTGCCAGGGCCCACCGGTGGCTCGTAGTGGTTCGGGGCGGTGCGCACGGTCAGGGTGGTCATGCCGATGACGGCCGTCGTCAGGGCGATCGCCGCGCGGGTGCACCGGCGGTTGTGGCGTTCGCCGCGGGTGCGGACCGAGGAGGCCCCGGGGGCGCGGAGAAGTTCCCAGGAGGCCAGTTCGGCGAGCCTGCGGGGCAGGACCTCCGGTTCCGCCTGGTCCGGTACGAGCCTGGTCAGGGTTGCGCGGGCGCGCAGCAGACGGGCTGCCGCGGCCGGGGTGCTCGCCTCCGTCTCGGCCGCGACGTCCGGCAGGTCCAGGCCGAGGCCGTCGTAGAGCAGCAGGGTGCGCCGTTGGGCGGGCGGCAGTTTCCGGAGCGCGCGCAGCAGGGCGCGGTTCGCGGGCCCCGGGGGCGGCGGCTCCGGGAGGCGGTGGCGGAGGCGGAAGCGGTGCCAGGGCGAGAGCGCCCGGTCGTGCACCGCTGCCCGTACCCAGCCGGCGGGGTCACGGTCCACGGCCACCTCGGGCCAGCGTCGCCACGCCAGCTCGAAGGCACGCTCGACCGCCGCGCGGGCCAGGTCGCGCCGGCCGGTGAGCAGATACGCCTGCCGTACGAGCGCGGGGGCGCAGTACTCGTACAGCGCGTCGAAGGCCTGATGAGGCGTCAGGGTCTGCCGCACGGGACGGCCCTTCGTGCTGAAAAGTACATAAAAGTATTTTTAACGACACATCAGAGCTTCGCGCGTTACGCCGGAAAAGTGCGTGTCGTTGGGAGCATGGCGGCGTGACTCCAAGGATCGACCGCCGCACCCCGTTGCCGTCCCTGCTCGCCCGGTCGCGCGACCGGTGGCCCGGGCTGGGGGTGAGCCTGCTCGGCGGAGCGGTTGCCGCGTTGCTGGGGCTCGGTGCGTTCGCCCTCCTCACGATCGTGCTGTGGATCAGTACGCCGTACCCCGACGACGGACCGGGTGGCGCACTGCGGGTGGCGGCCGCGTTGTGGCTGCTGGCGCACGGCGTGGTGCTCTTCCGCGCCGAGACGCTGTCCGGGCTGCCCGCACCCGTCGGCATCACACCGCTGCTCCCGGCCGTGGTGCCGGTGTGGCTGCTGTACCGGGCGGCGCGGGAGGCGGCCGGCGGGGACGGCGTGGAGGACGCGGAGAGCCCGGAGGGATCGCAGGCGGTCGCGGCGGGACCGGTGTGGTGCGGTGTGGCCGCGGGCTATGCCGGGGTGGGAGTGGCGGCGGCGCTGTACGCCTCGGCCGGGGCGCTGCGGCCGTCGTGGGCGGGGACCCTGGTGGGCCTGCCACTGGTGGCCGTGGCGGCTGCGGGGGTGGGGGTGTGGACGGCGTACGGGCGGCCGTGCGGGGCGCTGCGCGTCCTCGGCGGTGCGGAACACGAGTGGCTGTGGGGTGTCGGACGGGCGGGTCTGGCCGGGGTGGCCGTGCTGCTGGGCGGGGGCGGGCTGCTCGCGGGGCTGTCGCTGGTGTGGCACGGCGGGGCGGTGCGGGAGTCGTTCCTCCAGGTCGCGCAGGGCTGGGCGGGACGGAGCGCGGTACTGCTGCTGGCGGTCGCCCTGGTGCCGAACGCGGCGGTGTGGGCGGCGGCCTACGCGCTCGGGCCCGGGTTCGTGCTGGCGGCGGGGCACGGCGTGGGGCCGTGGTCGACGGCGCCGTCGCCGTCGTCGCTGCCGCCGTTTCCGCTGCTGGCGGCCGTGCCCGGAGACGGGGGCGGGCTGCTGCGCTGGGCGGTGGTGGCGGTGCCGGTGGCGGCGGGGACGGCGGTGGGCCGGCTGGTGGCGCTCGCGGCTTGCGCTGCGCGGGAACGGGGGCGCGGGGCGGCGTGGTCGGCCGGGCGGACGGTGACGGGTGTCCTGGCGGCCGCGGTGGTGTGCGGGGTGCTGCTCGGAGGGCTTGCGGAGGCGTCCGGCGGGCCGCTCGGGGTGGCGGCGCTGGCGCGGTTCGGGCCGGTGGGGTGGCAGGTCGGGGGTGCCGCCGCGGGATGGATCGCGGGGGTGGGGGTGCCGGTCGGGGCGGCGGTGCGGTGGTGGTCGCTGCGTGGGGTGGAACAGCGGCCGGTCCGGGCCGCGGGGGCGGAGGTCCGCGGGGCGGCCGTCCGGAGGGTGGAGGAGCGGTCGGCCGAGGTCCCGGTCGCCTCGGCGGTGACTCCGGTGCCGGCACCGGCGGGGGCGCGGGCGGACGGGCCCGACCAGGCGGCCTGGGAGGACCCGGACCTGATCCCGTACGAGGTGCTGGCCGCGGACGTGGATCCGTTCCTGCCGGACGGGTCGGGGCCGACGCCGTTCCGGCCGGAAGAGTCGTGACCGCCCGGTCGGTTCACCGGACCGGAGGGGATACGGCCGGGAAGGTCAGCCGTTCGTCCCCAGGACTCCCCGCAGGTCCTTCGGCAGAAGGTCGTTGCAGGACTGCTTCGCCGCCGTCGTCAAGGCGTCGTTGACGCACGTGTAGTAGTCCCGGTAGACGAGCTGCGCCGCGAACGTGGTGGCCACCAGCGCCAGCGCCAGGGACGCCGTGACCAGGCCGCTGATCGCTGCCGTGGTCTGCGGGCGGGCCGGTGGCGCAGGGCTCTTCGGGGCGGGGGTGCGGGGCTTCGCGCGCAGGGCGCTCACGCCCCAGTACAGCGACAGCGCACCCAGCAGCAGCGCCACGTACGTCCAGCTGAACAGGGCGAAGAAGAACGCCCACATACCGCCCAGCAGCGCGTACCGCGCACGGCGCTGGGCCGGGTCCGTGGGATCCCAGCGCAGGCCCGCACCGGAACCGCCGGGACCCTCGGGGCCGCCCTGTCCGCCGGAGCCGCCGGGGCCGCCGGAGCCGCCCGGGCGCTCGCCGAAACGGCCGCCCGTCGCGGGGCCCGGCTGCCGGTCGCTCCACTGACTGCCCCAGGGCGAACGCCCGCCCTCGCCGCTGCCGCCCCGACCCTGACCTGGGCGTCGCGGCTGCCAGGGGCGGTCCGGCGCCCCCTCCGGCGGTGGCGCGAACGGGTTGTCGTCCGCCGGTTCCCCCTTGGGTCCCCGACCGTCCCCGACGGACCCGCCGCCCGCGGACGGTGCCCCGTCGCTCTCCTGCGGCGGCACAGGCGAAGGGTGCCGCTCGCGCAGCAGCAGCGGAGGGAGTCGGAGACTGCGGTCCGGCATCAGGTGTGCGTCTTCCCCTTGGTGGTACGGGCTGGGTGGTACGGGCGGGCGGTTCGTCCACGGAGCTCGCCGTACGGCGGGCGCATCCCCGGGCAGGCGGTCCCGCGCGGGCCCCCCTCACCCGGTCAACGTCCCGCGCAGGTGCGGCGTTCCCCCGCCTCGGACCGCTTTCCGGGCCGTCCCCGGGTGGCTCCCTCCCCAGACGCTACCTTCCGGCCACGCCCCCGTCGCCCGGGGGCCCGCTGGTGTGCCGGTATCGTTGCTGACGGTCGGCCGCTTCGTAGACTTCCCCGTATCGCGGGCCGCGAAGCATTCGTACGACCGTACAAACGCTCTCCCGAGCGACCGCACGCACACTTCCCCGAGAAAGGGCCCCGCCGTGCCCGAGTCCGTGGCCGAGACCGTCACCGAGTCCGCGGCCAAGCGCCTGGTCGTCCTGGTCTCCGGTTCCGGCACCAACCTGCAGGCGCTCCTCGACGCCATCGCCGAGACCGGCGCCGCCGCCTACGGGGCCGAGGTCGTGGCCGTCGGCGCCGACCGCACCGGCATCGAGGGCCTCGCCCGCGCCGAACGCGCCGGGCTGCCCACCTTCGTCTGCCGGGTGAAGGACTACGACAGCAGGGAGGCGTGGGACGCCGCCCTCACCGAGGCCGTCGCCTCCTACGAACCCGACCTCGTCGTCTCCGCCGGGTTCATGAAGATCGTGGGCAAGGAGTTCCTCGCCCGGTTCGGCGGGCGGTTCGTCAACACCCACCCCGCTCTGCTGCCCAGTTTTCCCGGAGCCCACGGTGTGCGCGACGCGCTCGCGTACGGCGCCAAGGTCACCGGTTGCACCGTCCACTTCGTCGACGACGGCGTCGACACCGGGCCGATCATCGCGCAGGGCGTGGTGGAGGTCCGGGACGAGGACGACGAGAGCGCTCTGCACGAGCGCATCAAGGAAGTCGAGCGAAGACTGCTCGTCGAGGTCGTGGGGCGGATCGCCCGCAACGGCTATCGCATTGAGGGACGAAAGGTAGTTATCCAGTGACCGCCGAGAGCACCAAGCGGCCCGTGCGGCGCGCGCTCGTCAGCGTCTACGACAAGACCGGGCTCGAGGAGCTCGCCCGTGGCCTGCACGAGGCGGGTGTGGAACTCGTCTCGACCGGTTCCACCGCCGGCCGTATCGCCGCCGCAGGCGTCCCCGTCACCAAGGTCGAGGAGCTGACCGGCTTCCCCGAGTGCCTGGACGGCCGGGTCAAGACCCTGCACCCCAGGGTCCACGCGGGCATCCTCGCCGACCTGCGCCTCGAGACCCACCGGCAGCAGCTCGCCGAGCTGGGCGTCGAGCCGTTCGACCTGGTCGTCGTCAACCTCTACCCGTTCCGCGAGACCGTGGCCTCGGGGGCCTCCCCCGACGAGTGTGTCGAGCAGATCGACATCGGCGGCCCCTCGATGGTCCGCGCCGCCGCCAAGAACCACCCGTCCGTCGCCGTGGTCACCAGCCCGGAGCGCTACGGCGACGTCCTCGCCGCGGTCCGCGACGGCGGCTTCGACCTCACCGCCCGCAAGCGGCTCGCCGCCGAGGCCTTCCAGCACACGGCCGCGTACGACGTCGCCGTGGCGTCCTGGTTCGCCTCCTCCTACGCGCCCGTCGACGACTCCGTCTTCCCCGACTTCGTCGGCGCGACCTACGAGCGCCGCAACACCCTGCGCTACGGCGAGAACCCGCACCAGCCCGCCGCCCTCTACGTCGACGGCACCGGGGGCCTCGCGGAGGCGGAGCAACTGCACGGCAAGGAGATGTCGTACAACAACTACACGGACACGGACGCCGCGCGCCGTGCCGCGTACGACCACGACGAGCCGTGCGTCGCCATCATCAAGCACGCCAACCCGTGCGGCATCGCGATCGGCGCGGACGTCGCCGAGGCGCACCGCAAGGCCCACGCCTGCGACCCGGTCTCCGCGTACGGCGGTGTCATCGCCGTCAACCGGCCCGTGAGCCGGGAGATGGCCGAGCAGGTCGCCGACATCTTCACCGAGGTCATCGTCGCGCCGGACTACGAGGAGGGCGCGCTCGAGGCACTCGCCAAGAAGAAGAACATCCGGGTGCTGAGGGCGCCCAACGCGCCGGAGAACCCCGCCGAGCTCAAGCAGATCGACGGCGGTGCGCTGCTCCAGGTCACCGACCGCCTGCAGGCCGACGGCGACGACCCGGCGCACTGGACCCTGGCGTCCGGTGAGGCGCTGAGCGCCGAGGAGCTGAAGGAACTCGCCTTCGCCTGGAAGGCCTGCCGCGCCGTCAAGTCCAACGCGATCCTGCTCGCCAAGGACGGCGCCTCCGTCGGCGTCGGCATGGGCCAGGTCAACCGGGTGGACTCCTGCCGGCTCGCCGTCGAACGGGCGGGCGAGGAGCGGGCGCGCGGCTCGTACGCCGCCTCGGACGCCTTCTTCCCGTTCCCCGACGGCCCGGAGATCCTGATCGCCGCGGGCGTCAGGGCGATCGTCCAGCCCGGCGGTTCGATCCGCGACGAGCAGGTCGTGGAGGCGGCACGGAAGGCGGGCGTGACGATGTACTTCACGGGCACGCGCCACTTCTTCCACTGAGCCGCGGCCGGCCGTGATGACGGGGGAGGGGGGGGGGGGGGGGGGGGGGGGGGGGGGGGGGGGGGGGGGGGGGGGGGGGGGGGGGGTGGGGGTGGGA